>CANIVF010000012.1 GCA_947470895.1 Bacteroidota bacterium | reverse complement strand
TTAATACCACCCCAAGCAGTGACATTTTTATCCGTAAATAACACCTGTATCTCTTTCACCTTATTGGTTGTTTTAATCCTTTTAGTAAAGATAAATCAATCAAGCATTTATGAATAACTCTTCCGTCCTAATGAATAATCTGGGTTTAATGGTAAGGAAGAACATTTTGATCGTTTAGGGATTGATATTCAAGACGCATTTGGTTGTGAGCTGGTCGTTAGTCCTTCTGTTATTGTAAGCAGTCTTCTTTTCCCTATTTCTTCACGGGTTGTATCACAATCGGAAAGTCATTGCCAAAGGAAAAGCTGGCGGGATATTGGGGCGAGCCTTTGTATTGTTGCGATAACTCGGGCACGCGCTGCTCTATGTAGGCACTTAGTTCTCTGACGGTGATGGTGCCATCGGTGGCCGAGGCGCTGTCCTTGCCCTGCAATGCTTCCAGTAATGAATAGGTGAATACACCATGGCCGAGTTTCTCAAACTCGGTAGCAAACTGATCGGAACCTGCCGCGGTGAGCCAGAACGTGCCCGTGCTTCTGGCCAACTGGCCAATGGCTTTTTCTTCTGCTGCACCACGTGTGGCCACAGACTCCAACGCGCCCGCTGAGTGGCAGGCATCAATAATAAAGACCTGCTTTTGTGCTGCTACTTCCATCGTTAACTTTTTAATTTCACTGGCCGATAATGCTTTTTCTTTC
The DNA here is from genome assembly GCA_947470895.1 of Bacteroidota bacterium. GTDB lineage: Bacteria > Bacteroidota > Bacteroidia > Cytophagales > Cyclobacteriaceae > ELB16-189. Next base: position 83,549 of record CANIVF010000012.1, on the reverse strand, counting down.
AGAATATTTTCGTTTCCATACAGTTGAGTTACATCAAATGGCACGATGTAAAATTCTGATGTGAGCGAAGTATTGCCACCCACGGTGCCGTGGCCCGCATAGTAAAAGATAAACATATCTTGCTCCTTTACCATGGCGCTCAATTCTTTAAACGCTGCAGTTATGCTCGCTTTTGTTACCTCACCATCAAACAATGATTTTACGATGCTGGATTCAAATAATGAAGATGGATTATCGGCAAACTGTTTTTTGAATGCCTGTGCATCGGGCAACGCATAGTTCAACTGATATTTTGGATTCTGATATTTATTGACGCCCACCACGAGCATATAGAGTTTTGCTTTTGCGGTCGCATTGCTGGAATAACTGATGATCGCTTTCAGTTTTTCGGAGTCAATACCCTGCTTTGTACTGGCGATGGCATACAACGAATTCTTATCTCCATAAACCGAATTTAAACTTACGCTGAATGTATAGTTGCCTTCTGCATGAGCCGGTTGCAACCCTACCAGCTTTCCGTTCTGGTAAAGTCGCACTTCTTTGATCTCATCGCGGTGAGTCGAAGCCTTGATTCCAATCGTTACATTCTTGCCGGTGGCAGTATAATTCAAAATCTCACCATCCCGTATCGCAGCAGGATTCTGTCCATTGATTTTTTCGAATGCAAGAGTTGGAATTTTAGTGAGGTCGTCACCAATCGAAATTTTTGAAACCGGTTGCTCCCCGGAAATGATGGAGTATAATAAGCGCGGAGTGTAATATTTATCGAAGGTGGATTCCAGCGAGGTTTGTTTCACCAACTTGTCGCCTTCGTAGGTCCTCCATTCCAGTTTATCAAAAGCCGCTGAGGTGCCATCGACTCTACCATCTTTTGCGATGATGGCCCAGTCATCCATATCAGAAAAAATGCTGGCCACCACTTTACGTTCTTTTGTGTTAAACAAACTCATGATGCCCGTGCTGTAGGAGATCAGGAAGAAATCACCGCCCTTTATTTTCAGTATGCCACTCACTGCTTTCTTACCAGTACTCGTATCAATATAGGTATCTTTTGTTTCAGCGATAATCTGTGCACTGGCAACCTCCAGCAGTTTTATCGTTCCGTCTGGTGAAACTGTAATCAACGCCTGCTCATGATCCAACATTTCGGTAACCACTTCGGTGTTTTTAAACTGCTTTAGTGTCGTTAGGCCATCTGTACTCAGTATTTTTGAAGAAAAAATGATTTTTCCCATCCCATCCCAATCCATGAATTCGCAAAACAATCTGCCATCTGCCAACATGGTTACATCGATCGGAATTTCTTTGAATTTCACCGACATCAATGCTTTACCACTTTGAATATCAAACACGCTAACTCTTTTCTCTTTGGTATTGAAACCATAAACATGTGCACTATCCGGAGATAATTTTCCATATCGGATATCAAATTCTCTGATAATCTCAAACCGATTATTTCTTTCTTCAGCTAACACAGCAGAAGATTTCTGCAGGTCAGTGGACATAAAAAACCAATATTTTCCCACAGGCAATTGTGGATAATAACCTGCGGGTGGCTTGCTGAGGTACTTTTTTTCATTGCTCGCCAGATTTAACATATATGATGGGGCGTTGGCTACTTCGTCCAGGAATTTCTTTGTGTCAATCCACCGATTATCCAGCGTTGCGAAATCCCAGGCGAATAAGCCATTTCGTAAATAGCTCAACGCCAAGCCTTTCTGACGGAGCTCTACTCTTCCATTTTGAAGGTTAATGATCTTCGATGAATAGTTCGGGCGCAGTTGTTTATAATTCGAACTCATATCGGTCTTTGATATCGATATCGCCAGATGACTTCCATCTTCGCTGAGCGTGGGCTGAAACGATATGATGTCATTGTTTACAGCCTGTTGATCATCCTTCTTCTCCAGGTATCGAGCCTGCTGGGCTGACAGGTCAACGATGCAACTAATAAAGGAAATCAGGATTATTATTTTTTTCATTTTGTCTATTCGGTATTGTATTCTTTCATGCAGACAAACAGAACACGATGGACCGTATTCCTGATCGGCAAGTAAGTTTCAAGTATACCACTTTGATTGAAAAAACGGGGCTAAGTCAGATAGTTTATATTCACTAAGAGTCTTTGTTTATGCAGAAGGAAGAATACTTTGATGAACACTAAATATCATTTCCACTCGTTGCCGGTGGAGTCATGAAACGGAGATTAACAGAAAACAAGATTACATGGATTCGTACTCCTTTTGCTATGCGTAAATCTTTCTGATAGAATTATCTTTGATGTATTAAGAAGCGGGTTACTTACGGTCACTCCGGTGGAGTAAAGGCAATGAGGTTTCACGAGAAAGTGATTCGGCACTAAGGAGACCTTCGTTACTAAACGTCCACACGAAAAGAGATTTGATTGGATGATCATTGCGTATGGCTTCCACTGCTTTTAATGTGAGTCTTTTTGCAATTCCCTTTCTTCGATATTCTTCCAGCACCATGGCAGAGCAAAGGTATAAAGCTTCGTATTTTGTATTCCATGGTGTTAATTCATAAAGCTCTTTTTCAGAAATCACTCCTTCAATAAATTGATTCATTAATTCCTTCGTGGTGGGTATCAATAAAATCCACGCGACCGGGCCGTTGCTGTCATTATATTCAGAAACTGTGGCTGGATGAATGCTGCGTAAATGATCGAGCACTTGCTCATTGATATCAAGCTGATTGGGGTCGCTTTTGGTAGCAAACACTTCGTCTGCCAGTTGAATCATTCGCTTGAAGTTGGTTAAGGGCATGGGTGAAGAATTAAGATGATGAGTAACACGATTTAAAAAAGGGCATATTTCTATTTCGGTTTGTATTCAGACCTTATGCATAGTGAGTAGACTGAGAAAATAAAGGGTCCGATGATCTACTCCCAATGATCTTTAAATTTACCTTTAAAAATAGCTGTACCAATTTGCGAGAATGAGGTGTTCATATATCCACCATAGTTTTCTTCACGGGCTTTCCTGGATGCTTCGTGGGCTTCATCGGTTTGCAACCCTAGGCCACTTCCTCCTCCTTCATACCACATCACATATTGATCTTGCATTTCGTGGACAGTAGGAAACCAGAGTGCTCTCTCGTCCCAGGTGCCAGCATCTCCACGCAGGAATACAGGATTATGAGCATACTGTTCCCAATGAATTAAATCCGTACTTCGGGCAAGACCAATGCTTTCCGGATAATCAATATACTTTTTACAAGCGCCATATGTCATATAGAAATTTTCACCCTCTTTCGAAATGCGCACGGTAGCAACGCTATGCTCATCAAATGCGCCTGGTGTGTGTGAAGGACCAAGTATTTTTCGTTTCGGAGCTCTGTTAAAATCAATTCCGTTTTTACTGGTGGCTACATAAACTTCCCAATAATCTTCCACTTGCTCCTGATAGAATACATACAACAATCCATTATGAAATACCACTTCGGGTTCGATGGCAAGATCAAGCACAGGATTGGAAGCATATTTATTAAACGTGATGCCATCCGTAGAAATAGACAGGCAGATCGAATAGTTGGGATTAGGTTTAGCTGATTTGGCCATGTAATAAACGAACAGTGAATCACCCTTTACGACTACTCCCGGAGCGAGTATGTGTTGATTATCTGGAGCTGTAGGATCAGCGGAGACCGGAATGATTGGCGATGGTATATGAACTTCCCAATGAATGCCATCTGCTTTATCGGATGGCGTTGTCCACATACCAATCTGATCATGTCCGCTTTCACCTTGCCCTCTGAAAATAAAGTGAGTGACTCCTCTAAATTCTAAAACAGCACGATTCGCTACCAGTTTGCTGTAAAACGTATTGGGAGTTCGTAGAACACTGGGCTCCATTGAAATTTTTTCAAATGCAATTTTATCGATAACACTTTCTGGAGACTTAGTGTTGCTCTGACAAGATACCATGATCGAGATAAAACCAAAGAGCATCAACTTATTAAAGCTTCCCATTTTTTCAATATGGTTTTTAATAAGGTGAGTAATCTACAACTATCCTTTTTTCAATGCCTCCACTTCCTTGCGCAATGCGCGCAATTCTTCCAGCACTTCTTTGAAACCGGTTTCTACTTCTCGCTCCGTTTCAGAAATGTCGCCTTCAATACGACTTAGCTTTTTATCAGAAAATTTCTGATCAAGGATTACCTTCTCATGAACTTGCGAAGTGAGCACCGCCACAAACACATTGAAGCTCACGATAGCGGTGAGCACTACGAAACTAACAAAATAACTTTTAATCAGCCAGCTTCCATTATAGTTATCACTGGCTGCATACATCATTTCCGACCAACCATCCAGCGTCATCAGCTGAAAGAGGGTAAGAAACGCATGACTCAGGTTTGTAAAATCTGCATGCTGATATTGGTGATGACTGAATAAGTAAATTCCAATAATGGAATAGATGTAAAGCAAAATGCCTAACAGCAAGGCAAATGAAAATATGGTGGGAATGATGCTGACAATCTTACGTTCTACCGACTTGAGATCATCACTCACTTCAAGCAAACGCATCACGCGCAGTACGCGGAACAAGCGACTTACCACCAAAAATTCGGGATGCTCAAATACATGAGAGAACAAGCTGATTACACTCACCGCTACAATGGCAAAGTCAAACCAGTTCCAGAAACCATCTTCGGCCATGGTAAAATTCAAATGACCGTCTTGCTTACGTACATAGAACAGTTTGAAAAAATTCAGGCCGTAGTCTTCGGCCAATAACCGGATGACTATTTCGTAAACGAAAAAGAAGGTGAAAGACATATCAATAATGTCAAACACAACCTTATGCTCAGGATAGAGTGTCTCAACACCAAGCGTAATGGAGCAGAGAACGATCATGATGCTCACCATCCGATGAAATCCCTGGCTTTGAGCAAAAGGTTTTAAGGCTTTCATCGCATGCTTACTTCAGCAATACGGGTTTGCCATTCATGATTACTTCCAATTGTTCCCCATGCTCCAAAACGGTCTCAACTTTTTCGTTAGCCACTTTCACTTTCAACACGCGACCGCGGAACTCGATGCGGAAGGAATAGGATTTCCATTGATCGGGCAAATAAGGTGCAAAGTGAAGTTTACCATCGCGGATGCGCATACCACCAAAGCCTTTCACCACACTCATCCATGTTCCGGCCATTGATGTGATGTGGCAACCTTCTTCTGTGTCGTTGTTATAATCATCCAGGTCTAAGCGTGCGGTGCGCAGATAAAATTGATAGGCTTGTTCTTTATATCCCAACTTGCTGGCAAGAACCACGTGCACGCATGGAGATAACGAAGACTCATGCACCGTCATTGGTTCATAGAAATCAAAGTTTCTGCGCATGGTGTCCAGATCAAAATCGTCTTCAAACAAATAGATGCCCTGTAATACATCAGCTTGTTTGATGAAGCATGAACGCAGAATACGATCCCAACTCCACTTCTGGTTAAGTGGGCGATCTTCTGGTTTCAGATCTTTAACATGCATCAATTCTTTGTCGAGGAAACCATCCTGCTGCAAAATTACTTTGCGCTTCGGATCGTAAGGATAGTACATGTTATCCGATATGTGCTTCCACATTTCGGTTTCCACCTTCTCATTAAATTTTGTTTTTGCTACAATCTCTTCAAAGCGTTTCACATCATTTCCCTTCACATAATCGATAGCATGTTGTGCGAAACGGAGTGTCCATGCACCGAGGTAGTTGGTGTACCAGTTATTGTGAACGTTGTTTTCGTATTCGTTGGGGCCTGTTACGCCCAGAATCACATACTTGTTCTTATCGGTTGACCAGTTCACTCGCTGTGTCCAGAAGCGTGCTATACCGATCAGCACTTCTAATCCATATTCTGTAAAGTAATCCTGATCTCCGGTATAATCAACATAATCGCGCATCGCATAGGCCATGGCACTGGTGCGGTGAATTTCTTCGAAGGTAATCTCCCACTCGTTGTGACACTCTTCACCATTCATGGTTACAAATGGATAGAATGCTGCTCCATCTTTGAAGCCTAGCTTCATTCCATTTTCTATCGCCTTTTGCAGGTGCTTGTAGCGATACACCAGCAAGTTGCGCGGCACTTTAGGTTCAGCTGTGCTCATGAAGAAAGGCAAACAATACGCTTCGGTGTCCCAATACGTGCTGCCGCCATATTTCTCGCCAGTGAACCCTTTAGGTCCGATATTCAATCGTTCATCTTCACCGGTATAGGTTTGGGTTAATTGAAAGATGTTAAAGCGAATGCCCTGTTGGGCAGCCACATCACCATCGATAGTAATGTCGCATTCTTCCCATTTATGAGCCCATACACTGGCATGCTTCTCAAACAATACATCAAAACCTGCAGTGACTACTTCACTCAATTTTGCTTTCGCATGCTCTACCATTTTCTCCTTCGCATGATTCTCGGAAGATAAGACGGCTGCATATTTATAAATCACCAGCGGTTTGTCTTGCTTCAATTCTGTTTGCACGACATTGTCCGCATATTTCTCGCGCGTGTTTGTGCTTACTTTGGAAACAACATTCTTTCCATCCGACTCTACCTTATGCGTCATGGCAGTAGTTACATGGAAAAATGTTTTGCGTGTTTGGGCGGTTACAATGGCTGAGCCTGGAGTTGCTTCTTTGAATACCTCATCCCAGAATTTTTCATCGTAGTTGGAATCTTTATTAACGACATCAGCATTTACCGAAAGGGTAAGTACAATGTCATCCGAAAAATTCAAGGCTGTAATCTGATAACGGATGGCACCAATTTCGCCATCGGCCATAGAACAAAAACGCTTGGACTCAACCTCTACTTTTTTACCATCGGGCAACGTAGCTGTAAAACTGCGCTGTAGTAAACCTGTTTTCATATCCAGAACACGCACAAATTTTTCAACCTGGCATTGTGCGAGATCAAGCGTTTGGCCTGCCATTTTTATTTTGATGTCGATCCAGCTCGGTGCGTTCAGCACTTTAGCGAAATATTCAGGATAGCCATTCTTCCACCATCCCACTCGGGTTTTATCGGGATAATAAACACCGGCTACATAACTACCCTGATGTGTTTCCCCTGAATAATCTTCTTCGAACGTGGCGCGCTGCCCCATACGACCATTACCCAAACTGAATACACTTTCAGAGATTTTGTTGTAATGAGGGTTTAATCCTTCTTCGATGATTTTCCATTCATCTTGTTTTAGATATTGCTTCATAACTAATCATTCAAGATTTCAACTTCAAGATTCAATATTTACAAATTAATCAAGCCGAATATTTTCTTACAAGACATTTAATTGACTTATCCGAAAATCTCCAGTTCTGGCAATCACTTGATTGGCTTTACCTAATTGTTCCGGAGATCCAACACCCACACACTTCATACCCGCAGCAACAGCTGCCTCTACACCCGCTTCAGCATCTTCAAATACGACACACTCAGAAGGCACGAAACCAAGTCTGGATGCTGCCAAAAGAAATATTTCAGGATCAGGTTTAGTATGCGTGATCATTGTGCCATCCACCATGGTATCAAACAAACGCTCGATTTTTAACAGCTCGATCACACGCGGTGCATTTTTACTGGAAGAAGCCAATGCCACTTTAAGGCTCTGGTCTCTCATACTTTGAATCAGTTCAGGCACACCCGAAAAAATTTCCTCGGGCCGTATCGACTCAATGTATTCAACAAACCATCCATTCTTTTTATTGGCATACAATTCCTTATCTTCTTCCGAAAGTTGAATGTTGCCCAACTCTAATATGATTTCCAGCGAACGAATGCGACTGACTCCTTTCAGTAATTCGTTGTGCTCCTTGGTAAGGTTGATCGCAAACTCACTCGCCAGGCGTTTCCACGCAATGTAGTGATAGTGGGCCGTGTCGATGATTACACCATCAAGATCGAAAATGGCAGCTCTTATCATGAGTGAGAACCCAATTTTTTAACCAAACACAAAACTAATTTCTTATACATGACCATTGGCAATAATTTTATTTGTTTCCTCTAATGATTTAAATACTTCAAATGTCTTTCCCTGGGTGCGCAGTGCGCCAAACGCATTAGCGTATAGGGCAGCAACTTTGTAATTTTTCGGATCTGTTACCAGTCCATAGGACAAACCTCCCGCAAAGGAATCGCCACAGCCTGTTGTATCAACCACTTTGTCGACCTTAATGGAGGGAACAAGTTCTTCGATGGTTTTGCCTCTCTTTTTAAAGTATGTAAGACAGCCACGTGAATCCAACGTAACATATACGCACTTCACCCCGAGTGAAAGGCAATGATCTGCAAACTTGCGAATAGCATCGCGCTCCAATTCCTCGGAAGAGAAATCTTCTGATTCATATTCTTTCTTAAACCACGAAGCATGAGCTTCTTCCAGATTCATCTTCAATACATCAATAAATGGAAGCCATTGATCGCGGTCAATCCAGAATTTGCGTTGACGTTCACCATTTACAAGGCAAGCGGTAGTCGGGCCATGCGCATCAAAAATAATGGTGCCCTTACTTTTTTTCTTGAGGTACTTTAACGTATCCAAAGAGATTTCATAATCGCTGATAGGAATGAAAACAAATGCATCGCAATCCAGCAGGTTAGTCATATCTACGGGAACGATCGGATCCATGAATCCTGTCTGACGCTCAAAGCGATTATTCTGATCAACAAACCGAAGACTGATAATATCACCCTGGTCGTTGTCCGAGGTAACATGTTGCAGATTGATTCCTTTATATCCCTTGAATACTTCGGCAACATTGTCTTTATCCACATGGCGCACGTGCGACACCGGAATGATTTCAAGATCGTTGCCTGCCAATACCGACAAGGCGATAACCGGATGAGTAACACAACCCCATTTCTGAATGAGATCGCCTTGGTGCGTAACGATGTGATCGCGCGGGATGGGTCCTACTACTGCAATTTTTTTCATGTGCTATGATTTTACTTTTTCAGAAGTCACGTTGAATGGTCATATACAATTCATGTTGTTGAATGCTATTTTATAGGATCATTTCATCATTATGCTACTAAAAATGCTGCACCAAAAACTCCTGCACTGTCCCCCAACTTAGGTTTTAGTACAGGCGTGTCGAGCCTGTTGTTAAATACATATTTGCGTAAAGAGGTTACACCTTCAGAATAGATGATGTCGATATTGCCTACACCTCCGCCAATCACGATCACATCCGGATCTAAAATATTGACTACCACACTCACGGCAAGACCAAAAAAATGATTTAATCGATCTATCGTTCGCTTTGCAAATGGATCAAGACCTACTCTATAAAGGTCATATACTTCACGCATTGTTTTTTGTTGTCCGCTGATGGAAGCGTAGTATTTTTCCAAGGCCGGTCCTGCCAATACTTTTTCAACACATCCACTCTTGCCGCAATAACAAGAGCCGCCTGATTCATCTAAAAAATTGTGGCCCCATTCGCCACCAATCCCCTGCAAGCCGTTGATTACTTTTCCATCGACTACTACACCGCCCCCCACTCCCGTACCCATGATCACACCAAATACCACGCTTGCATTCGGATATTTTTCTTTCGCAATGCCCATGCTGGCTTCGGCTAATGCAAAACAATTGGCATCGTTGGCCATGCGCACCTCCATACCCAATACACGTTCCAGATCTGACTTTAAAGGTTTACCGTTCAGATTTGTTGAATTACAATTTTTCAAAACTCCAAGAAGTGGATCCATCGTGCCCGGTGTAGCAATGCCAATCTTTTGCGGGCGGTAACCCATAGCTACCTCCATCTTTTCCACTAAGGCTTTGATCTGACCGATCGTGTGGTCATAGCCTTTTTGAGCTTCGGTTGGTAACCGATCGCGAAACAACACATCAGGATTAGACGCAGACTTAAGTACCGCTCCTTCTACTTTTGTACCACCCAAGTCAATGCCCCAAAGATTATCATTCATGAACTTAATTCTATTTACGTTTTACAACGGTATACAATTGCTTCCCAGGCACGCACGTTGTCTGTGTTTCCGGGATCCGAGTAATTGCCGATTAACCGTTCGGAAATCTTTGGCCTCACAAGGTCGGGTAAGTTAGTAACCTGATCAGAAAAATTAAGGACAATCAGCAATTTTTCTTTGTCGCTTTCTCGGAAATATAAAAAGAGCGAATCGGGTAATGCTTCCAGGGGTTGATAACTTCCGTACGTGAGCACCCGGTTAGCTTTGCGGAAGTTGGTCATTTGCCTGAAATAATTGAGGATAGAATGGCTGTCATGCTGCTCCGCCTCCACGTTGAAGTCCGATGTATTTTCATTTAGATTCATCCATGGCTTTCCCTGTGAGAAACCTCCGTTCGGCTCATCACTCCATTGCATGGGTGTGCGGGCATTATCACGACCGGCATAATTGGCTGCCTTCAAAAAGTCTTTTTCAGTAATGGCTTTCTTTTGAGCCTCACGCCAGCCATTCTGTGTTTCAATGTCTTTGGATTCACTGACAGCAGAAAGACGTGTATTGGTCATACCAATTTCATCGCCCTGAAAAATAAAGGTAGTACCTCGCATCGTTAGCAGCAGCGTAAACAGCAGCTTCGATGATTTTTCCCAATAGTCCCGATCATTTCCCCATCGCGATACCATGCGCGGAAAATCATGGTTGCCCAGAAACACACTGCCCCAACCTTTCTCTTTAAAAGCATCGTCCCAGGTTTTGAATACCTGTTTGAAGTCTTTCATGGTCCATGGAATGGGATCAAATCTTCCACCTGCACCCTGATCCATAAACATGTGACCAAAGTGGAAGATCATGTTCAACCCATCTTGCTCGTCAAGATAATCTTTAGCGTTTTGGGGCGTGATGCCCGGGCCCTCGCCTACCGACATCACATCGTAATGATCCCACACTTTTTCTTTCGACTCTTTAATAAATTCTTTTAGCCGAGGACCGTTAGCATAATACTTGCGAATAGTCTCATTGAAGTCAGGGGTATCGGTATCCGGAAAATCAGTTTGTTTTGATATAGCCGAAATTACATCGAGACGTAAACCGTCTACCCCTTTATCCAGCCAGAACTTCATGAGTTTATTCAACTCTTCCCTCAACAACGGATTTTCCCAATTCAAATCAGGCTGCTTGCGCGAAAAAAGATGAAGATAGTATTCACCCGTTGGTTGATCCTGTTCCCAGGCACTTCCACCAAAAAACGATGGCCAATTATTTGGAGGGCCTCCATGTTTGCCAGGCTTCCAGAAATAATAATCGCGGTGTGGATTGTCTTTTGATTTTCTTGATTCCTGAAACCACGGATGCTCGTCAGAAGAATGATTGAGCACCAGATCCATGATCAGCTTTAGCTTGCGCTGATGCAGCCCTTTGAGCAAATCATCAAAATCTTCCATCCTGCCAAACTCCGGCTGCACGGAATAGTAGTCACTGATGTCGTAACCACCATCATCGTTCGGTGATTTATAAATCGGGTTTAGCCACACGGCATCAACACCAAGGCTTTGTATGTAATCCAGTTTTGAAATAATACCGCGCAGATCACCTATACCATCACCATTACTGTCTTTAAAGCTGCGCGGATAAATCTGATATACAATGGCTTCTTTCCACCAAATGCGATTGTCCATAGTGTTCAGCGATTTTGTAAAATGCGTTTACTTAAGACGCAAGCCACAGGCTCCAATTCGCCAGCTTTGATTCTGTAAGTTTGAAGCCAACAGAAACAAGAAATAAAAATTACTACCCTCATTTATTTTCAGCTGGTAAATATCGCTCCGAATCCGGATGAAAAGTCCTCCATGAATGCCAATACTCCTGATAGGATTGCACGGTATTCAGTGTTGCTCCTTTCCATGCCCCTTCGGTGCAACGTCCACTCCAATCCCAAACAGAACCTGAATTGATATCAATAAACGTCTCATTGTTTTCACTCAATGAAAATGATAACGTATCAGCTGCCACAATTCGGCTCCATACATGAAACGAAGCGCTGTCATTTTCAAGAAGGATCAATAATGGAAACTGCTCGATGTTATCATTGATCACACGGCTATTTTGTAAATCATTCCAATCATAGGCCTTGGCAAATAATCCATAGGATACACCGATCACCCACGATTTATCTTTCCACGAAAGTGAATCTCTTCGCTCCAGCTTGCCTTCCATTTTTCCTTCATCATATTTTTCCAATCCTTTGTATTGATCTTTAAACAAACTATCAGGCTGAAGAATATAGGAATCCGGATGACGTGCTAACCAAGCTTTCAAGGTCATTTGCTCAGAAGGAATTTCTTCTAACTGCTTTCCTTTCCGTGGGCCGGTGATCGCTTCTCCACTTACTTGTCGCCACCAGCTTTTGGTGCGGCTGTCTTCAAACATCGCATTAAAGTGATCCATGCCTACCAATCGAAAATTTTCTGGTTCGCCATCAATGATCGGACTATACACACGACCCGTGCGACACACGGTGCAATAGGTTACCATAATCGGTTCACCTGCTACCGTATCCCGCACCTGGTGATGATAGCCAATGATTTCAATCGGATAGGCTTTCGCCTGATTATTGATATAAACGCCTAATACCAAATCACGATCTGCAATCTTATTGTCTGATGCCGTTACCAGAATTTTATGCTCTGGCTGATAAAACATTTTCTCTGCCAGTAAACGGAAGTTCGAATTATAAAATACAAACAACCAAAAAACAAGCAGAGAAACCGCAGTCCATCGCCATGCGGGCTGACTGAATCGGATGATTTGATACGCTGGGTATGCAATCAGAAGAACGCCAGAGATACGAAACAGGTTGATGTTATTGTTTAAGAAGTAAGCGATATCAATCACGTTGTCTACCTGACTTCCCGGAAAAGGCATGATAAAATATACACGCGCTACTTCTGCACAAACAAGAACCAGGATCCCCAGCAGGAAAAGAAAATATTTCATTGCACTCAAAAGTTGTTTGTTCTATAAATCAATTCCTCCATTGCCGATCTCTCCCTTTCATAAGTTTGGTCAGTCCAGTTAAATCTGTGCTTGAAATCAAACAAGATCGGAATCAAAATTTCAGCCAACAGTGGTCGGTTAAAATAAAGTAATCCTGTACGTCTTATCAGAAAATCGGATGGCTTAATTACCATCTCATGTTCAAGACAAAATTGTAACTCAGCTCTAGCGAGAGCTATTACCCCGACATTATCCTTCATCTCCTCTAATGATGACAAAATCGAACTGCATTGCTTACCATAATTACCAACGAGATAATTGGCATGATTCTCTGCACCATACATGCGCAAACGAAATGCAACCGCTGCGATGAATTCCTTTACTTCTCTATCACTTTTAAAATCAGAACCGATGAAGATGATTTTATCTGTTTTACAAGGAGAAATTTTATCTGCAAAAGATTTCTTCATCACACGATCTACAATGCGCTCAGCCATCTTGCGATAGCCGGTGAGCTTACCCCCTGCAATAGAAATGAGGCCACTGGGTGATTCAAAGATTTCATCTTTACGTGAAAGCTGAGAAGCCGATTTACCATCTTCATGAATCAATGGCCTCAAGCCTGCCCAGCTTGATTCGATATCAGAAAGAGAAAGACTGGATTTAGGAAAAGTTTGATTCACCGCTTTGATTAAATACTCGGCATCTTCTTTAGACGCGTATACTTCTTCGAGACTGCCAGTATAATTCGTATCCGTAGTCCCTATGTATGTTGTACGGCCACGCGGAATCGCAAAGATCATCCGGCCATCTTCCACATCGAAATAAATGGCTTGCTTCACAGGGAGTTTATCATGCGATACAACCAGGTGAACTCCCTTGGTCAGATGAAGTCGCTTACCTTCTTTTGATCTATTTACATCGCGCAATGTATCTACCCACGGACCAGCGGCATTGACGACCGCCTTTGCTTTGATCTCAAGCGGAAATCCTGATATATGATCAATAGCCTTTATTCCACCAAGGATTCCATCATGATAAATGAAATTAAGCGCTTCGCAATAATTGATTACACGTGCTCCTTGCTTCACCGCTGTTTTAATGATCTCTATGGTGAGTCGTGCATCATCGGTTCGGTATTCGGCATAGATCGCTCCGCCTTTTACATCTTGAGGATTGAGAAGAGGTTCTTGTTTTAATGTTTGATTGCGCGTAAGCATTCTGCGTTGATCTTCTGGCTTCACACCTGCCAGAAAATCGTAGAGTTTCAAACCAAAAGAAGTGAGCGTACTCCCAAAGCCGCGCTTCTCATAAAGTGGTAGCAACATTTTCTCCGGAACTACTAAATGCGGTGCAAGTCTATGAACAATGGCTCGCTCGCTTCCCACTTCTTTTACCAAGCCGAACTCTAACTGTTTCAAATAACGTAAGCCACCATGAATCAACTTGGTGGAACGGCTGCTCGTGCCAAAGGCAAAATCATTCTTATCTACCAAGGCAGTTTTCAATCCTCGTGAAGCTGCGTCCAACGCAATGCCTGCACCGGTGATTCCCCCCCCAATGATCAGCAAATCAAACGAGTCGTTTTGAAGATGCTTAATATTGTTCTCTCTATTCACGGATCATTAGTTGATTGTCATTTGAAATGATTCGAATCAGAGATCAGTTCTCGATCCATCCCATAGTTCGCTCTACTGCCTTCTGCCATCCTCTATACAACCTGCTTCTGGTTGCTTCATCCATCTGAGGCGTAAACCGTTTTTGAATCCTTCTGTTGGTGTTGATGCTTTCTTTCTTCCACAAACCAATCTGAATTCCCGCGAGGTATGCAGCACCTTGTGCGGTGGATTCAATCACCTCTGGTCGCTCCACTTCCGTTCCTAAAATATCAGCCTGAAACTGCATGAGTATATTATTGGCACAAGCCCCACCATCCACTTTTAAACTGGCCAGTGTTATTCCTGCATCTTCCTGCATGGCGTTGAGAATATCTTTCGTCTGAAAGGCCAACGACTCTAAGGTAGCCTTGATGATGTGATCTTTTCCTGTATCACGTGTTAATCCAAAAATGGCTCCACGTGCATACATATCCCAATAAGGTGCGCCCAATCCCGCAAAGGCTGGCACCACATAGACCTCACTAGAGCCCAATGCCTTAGCAGCGAAGTATTCAGAATCCTTTGATTGATCAATGATGTGTAAACTATCGCGTAGCCATTGTACTGCTGCACCAGCTATGAACACGCTTCCTTCCAATGCATATTCTACTTTTCCATCGAGGCCCCATGCGATAGTTGTGATCAATCCATTCTTGGATTGTTGAATGGTAGATCCCGTATTCATCAACATGAAGCAACCAGTGCCATAGGTGTTTTTTGCCATGCCTGGATCGAAACAAGCCTGGCCGAATAACGCAGCTTGCTGATCACCGGCTACGCCAGCAATTGGAATAGCCGTTCCATGATAATTCCAGGTTCCGAAATCGGCTGCCGAAGGTTTTACTTCTGGTAATAAAGAAGCTGGCACTTGTAATTCTTTCAGTAAAGTATCATCCCACTTTAAGTCGCGAATGTTATACAACAACGTGCGCGAAGCATTGGAGTAATCCGTTACATGTGATTTACCGTTAGTAAGTTTCCAAATGAGCCATGTATCAATCGTACCAAATGCCAGTTCACCATGCTCGGCACGCTGTCTTGCTCCGGCTACCTGATCCAGAATCCATTTTACTTTTGTGCCCGAAAAGTATGAGTCAATAACTAGCCCTGTGTTTTTTCTGATATAATCGGCAAGGCCTTTCGCTTTTAACTCTTCGCAAATACCAGCTGTGCGTTTGTCTTGCCATACAATGGCATTGTAAATTGGCGCACCGGTTTTTCGATCCCAGATTACTGTTGTCTCTCGTTGATTTGTGATACCAATGGCAGCAATGGATTTTGCATCGATGTTATTGTCCGCTATTACTTTATGAAGTACTCCAGATTGCGAACTCCAGATTTCTTCCGGATCATGCTCCACCCATCCAGATGAAGGAAAAATCTGGCGAAACTCCTGTTGAGCAATGCCTTTAATTTCTCCTTGTTCATTGAATAGAACGGCCCGTGAACTCGTAGTTCCCTGATCGAGTGCGATGATGTATTTTGGTAGAGACATAATGGTTACAAGTTTCCGGTTGCCTGTAATAGGTGAAATTACGGCAACTCTATTTAGAAAATTAAAGTATAAAGTAAAGCGCCTGCAATACCACCCACAACAGGACCCGCAACTGGAATCCAGGCATAGCCCCAATCAGAAGAACCTTTTCCATGGATCGGCAAAAGAGCGTGCGCGATGCGTGGACCTAAGTCGCGGGCGGGGTTCATGGCAAAACCCGTAGTGCCTCCTAAACTCAACCCAATGGAAACGATTAACAATCCTACTACTAAAGGTTTAAGTCCGTGGGTAAATTCATTCACACCGATAAACAAAATGGCAAAGACCAACAACATGGTAGCGATCACTTCACTCATGAAATTCGAAAATGTATTTCTGATCGCAGGGGCTGTTGAAAACACAGCCAGCTTTGTAGCTGCATCGGGAGTATTCTTCCAATAAGGCTGATAATAAAACCAAACTAAAACAGCTCCGGCAAATGCTCCGGCAAATTGTGCTGCGCAATATCCAATGACAAGGTTCCAATCAAACTGCCCCGTTGCTGCCAATGCGATGGTGATGGCTGGATTTAGATGAGCACCACTAACTTCGCCAGCCGCATAAATACCCATGGTGACGGCTAGTCCCCATGCAATACAGACAGTGAGCCATCCGGCATTTTCTGATTTAGTTCCTTTTAATACAACACCGGCTACTACACCTTCGCCCAGTAAGATGATGAGCATAGTTCCAAGAAATTCTGCGAGGTAGATATTCATAAATTTATTTTAATGAGAGCTTACATTCATGGAGGGTTCTGCATCCTTCTTTTCAGACTTGATGAACAACGTAGCGACAGCGGCCAACAACAACAATACCCCAGCAAATAAAACAGCATGACCAGGATTGTTGCCTAAAAAGTTTTTCAATACATAACCGAAGGACAAGCTCTGCAAGATCATCGGAACAACAATCATCATATTGATGATACCCATGTAAACTCCATAGCGCTCCTTTGGAATTTTACTCACCACTAATAAGTAGGGAATACCCATCATACTTGCCCAGCCAATCCCAAAACCAGTAATGGCCGGAAACAACATATACTTATTACCAATCATTGGAAAAATGATGAAGCCAACACCGGCCAACACCAGACAAACAAAATGCACCACCTTGGCATTTGATTTTCTTACAAACCAAACCAATGCAAAAGCAGAAAGAAACGTGACTATATTATACCAGCCGTTAACAAGACCTGCCCAGCTTACTGCTTGAGCATATAATTCCTTGTTTTC
The DNA here is from genome assembly GCA_947470895.1 of Bacteroidota bacterium. Taxonomy (GTDB): domain Bacteria; phylum Bacteroidota; class Bacteroidia; order Cytophagales; family Cyclobacteriaceae; genus ELB16-189. The sequence goes on along the minus strand of CANIVF010000012.1, from coordinate 66,182 downwards.
GGAAGGGCTCGTATTCCAAACAGAGAGTGCAATACTTTTGGAAGAATTTTGCCAGTAGCAGAACAAGGCATACCACTGAAAAAGATACACTAGCGCCAACTGCCACATGACTTTAGGCATTTCAAGTATGGCTTCAATGATTTCTATATTCTGAGCAAATATAATTTTAGTGAATGGATGCGATTTCGTTGCCGTTAGTACTTTGCGCATCAGTGATCTGTCAAAAAGAGAAGGCACTAATAAAACAAGTAACATCAGGTAAGCAATCACCGAAGTGAGAATGGAAATAAAGAATTGAGCCACCAGGTGAGGCTGGCCTTCATTACTCTTTTTAATGGCTATGATCTCTTCTTCGGTAGGTTTTATTTCCGGAGTGGTTCTCATGCTCCACCAGATTGTTCCAATAGAGCACACCGAACCTAAAAAGAAAGAAGCAAAAACCCAATTGGGTATGGCTCCGGTTTTTCCAATGATGATGATGGGAAAAATAAACAATGATATGTTCGCTAAGGTTTGCCCTAAGCCTGTAAAAAAACTTTGTGTTTGAAAACCAGTAGGCCGTTGATCATCATTTAATTTATCTGCAATGAAAGCTCGATATGGCTCCATCGCTGTATTGTTTCCAACATCCAAAATCCAGAGCAATCCGGCAGCCATCCACAAAGCACTGCTGAAAGGAAAAAAGAAAAGACAGACGCTGCAAATCATTGCTCCTATAAAAAAATAGGGCTTGCGCCTGCCAAATTTCGAATGCCAGGTTTTATCACTTAGCGCACCAATAATGGGTTGAATCAGAAGCCCTGTAACAGGACCTGCTAAATTCAGGAGTGGAATCTCATCCGGGGTGGCACCTAAAAAATCATAAATCGGGTTGACGGCACTCTGTTGCAATCCAAAACTATACTGAATGCCAAAGAATCCGACATTCATATTAATGATCTGTAAAAAGGAGAGGTGTGGTTTTAAGAACATGGAGTAACCAGATTTTTAATTTGGAAGATGCGGAAAGTAACGCAAAGTTCCAAGCCTGATCAAGACGTATTCAATCATGTGCAGGTGCTACTAATCAAAAAATTCAAGTTGCCACAGAAATACTTTACACGTGGCGCTAACTTAGGTTATCTTTGTGCGTTTAATAGCAATCACCCGGCCTAAATCTCAATGATCTCTACTAAAAGACTTTTTATCCTGCTTGGTTTGTTCATGACTTCAATGGTTTGTTCAGCGCAAATCGATTGGCAAACAGTACCTTGGCAAACCGTAGGCAAGGACTCATCTCGCCTAGACAAGCTAAGAAATATATTAGTCACGGGTATTATCCGCAGTAAGAATTCCACGGAACCAATTGTGGGAGCAACGATATCGGTGGATTCTCGCAAGTACTTTGATTATTCTGACGCGAAAGGGCACTACGTACTTGAAATGCCTCCGGGGGATTACAAAATCTCGATTCGCCATATTGGAATGCTCCCTCTTTTCTTTAGGCTGAAAGTTTTATCCGGTGGCTTATTCAATGTGCAAATGGAGGAGGGGATTGTGAGTCTGGAAGAATTAATAATCCTGGCGCGGCCCCTCAATAGCAATGTGAAGCAATCCATCTCAGGATTAACCACCATGGCATTGGGCGAAATCAAAACATTACCGATGTTGCTAGGTGAAGTAGATATTGTAAAAAGTCTGCAACTCATGCCTGGTGTTAGCTCGGTAGGCGAAGCTGCTTCTGGATTTAACGTGAGAGGAGGAAGACCTGATCAAAACCTGATCTTGTTCAACAATGCTCCGATCTTCAACACCTCTCATGCGCTGGGATTTGTTTCTGCTTTTAATCAGGACATCATTCGCGACTTTAGTTTATATAAAGGATCGGTACCCGCTCAATACGGTGGACGTGCTTCATCAGTTTTGGAAATCAATACACGAAGAGGTGATGCTGAAAAGTGGACCTATCAGGGAGGGGTTGGTCCGATTACTACGCGTTTCACTGCTGAAGGGCCGATCATAAAATCAAAGACATCCATACTGTTATCCGGAAGGATTGCCTATCCCAATTGGCTCCTTAAACAAGTAGCTGATCCCAATGTAAATAAAAGCACTGCATCATTTAACGATGCTTATGTTTCCCTAAGTCATCGCATCAATGAAAATAGCTCATTGGAAGCTTCCGTGTATTCCAGTCATGATGGATTTCAATTTTCTGATCGGTTCGGATATGAGTGGAATAACTTCCTTACCCAGGGCAAATGGACAGGGCTCGCTAATCGCGAGGCGTCACCATCCGTTTCATTTTCATACGGTCAATTTAATACTACATTAATCGATCCGGTAGGACAAAATGCTTCTCAACTCAAGAATGCGATGGGTTATCTGCAAATGAAGCCCTATGTCAGTTATATACCCAACGACAAGCACAGCATTACGGCAGGTGCCGAATCAATTTTATACATACCCAAAGATGAACATCAGGAAGCCTATCAAGGAAGTGCCTTCATTCCAAAGCAGGTCAATAAGGATAACGGCTGGGAGGCTGCGCTTTTTGTGAACGATGAATTTCAACTCAATGAACGCATATCGATTTCAGCAGGCCTTCGATTATCCGGATATATGCATCTTGGCCAAGATACCATATTCCAATACGCGGAAGGAATTCCAAAGTCGGCATCAACCATAATGGATTCTGTGTATTACCGTTCATTTGAAAAAATAAAATCGTTTGGAGGACTCGAGCCTCGATTAGCGCTGCGGATAAACACATTCAAAAATCAATCGGTCAAATTAAGTTATGGGCGTATGCGCCAATACATTCATCAGATCAGCAATACTGCATCGGCTACTCCGGTTGATATCTGGCAGGTGAGCACAGGCTACCTACCTCCACAAATTGCAGATCATTACTCAGCCGGCTATTTCTGGAACCTCAATGACAATGAGTGGGAAACATCGGTGGAGGGATTTTATAAAAGGATGCAAAATCTGGTTGAGTACAAAAACTTCCCGGAGTTGTATGTAAATCGGCACATAGAAACAGAACTTCTCTCCGGTTTGGGAAGAGCCTATGGTGCCGAATTATATATGAGAAGACTGAAAGGCCGCTGGACCGGTTGGGTCTCATATACCTATTCACAAACGGAAGTAAAAGTTGATTCACCCTTTGAAGCAGAAACGATTAACGATGGAGAATGGTATCCTTCAAATTATAATAAGCCTCATATTTTTAATCTAGTCCTGAATAGACACTACAGAAAAGGTGGAGCCTTTTCATTCCTTATATCCTATAATTCAGGTAGACCTTTCACTGCCGTTGAGTCCAGTTATATCTCTTCTGGAACCGTGGTGCCAGTTTTTTCAAATCGCAATAAATATCAGATTCCAAATTATCTACGCGTGGATGTATCCTTTACCATCGGAAACGTGATTCGTAAAATTGATGATTCGTTGGTGTTCTCGATTTACAATTTATTCGGTCGTGATAATGCCTATTCGGTATTCTATCAACGTCCAGCGTCAACCTATTTCATTCCAAAAACGTATCAGCTTTCCATACTCGGTTCTGCTTTGCCTTCCTTAACTTATAATTTCAAATTTTGAAAATGGATTCGCAACGTTTATTACGTAATACGATGTGGAGTGATTGCTTCAAAAAGAATCCTATTAAGTTTTTGTTTTTCCTGTTGCTTTCAAGCTGCCTCACACCCATTGATTTTCCAGTTGAAATTAAAGGAGGTACACTGGTAGTAACCGGACAAATCAGCACGATCAGCGACCAGAACATCATTCAAATAGGTAGAACAGCTACTATTGAGCAACTTCCTTTACCGATCAGTGGCGCTACTATTCAATTATATGATGATGTTGGTAATGTTTTTTTTTACGAAGAGGATTTTCAAAATATAGGTAGGTACTATTTAAAGAATTTAGCCGGAGTTGCTGGTCGGACTTATTATATCACCATAGAACTTCCTGACGGAATTCATTACCAATCACTTAAGGAAAAATTACCTGACCCTGCTATTCAGGAATCCATCTCATACAATATCGTTAAGAAGAAATCAACAGATGAAGAAGGAGCGGTTGTGGTTGAGGATTATATAGAATTATTCTCGAATAGTACCTTCTTGTCAACGAATAACCCCACGTACTTGAAGTGGGGTGTTGAAGAAGCTTTTCTTCTCTCTCCTACTGACTTTCCTGATCCCTTTGGTATTATTCCACCTCCCTGTTATGTGGTACAGAATGCCGACCCTCAAAGAATTGTATTATTTAACGGATCAGAAGTATCAGCCACATCGATAAAAAATATTCTGGTTGCCTCAAGATTAATTGATTGGTCTTTCCTGGAACGACATTATTTTACTATTTATCAATCTTCAATTACTAAACAAGCCTATGACTACTGGCGCAACGTAAACATTGTAGCAAACCAGGTGGGTACTGTCTTTGACACCCCTCCGGCTACTATCAAAGGCAATATTGTGCGTGAAGAAAATCCAGAGGAAAAAGCCCTAGGATATTTTCAAGCGATCAATCAAACCTATAGTCGATTCTTTGTTTTACCTGCAGACCTTCCCTTTCCGCTAACGGTACGATCCTGTACCTATGATGGAAGCCTTGCAGAATTTGGAATATCTGATCCATCGGACTACCCAGCGAGATGCATCGAATGTACCACCGTGCGCAATAGTAGCTATACCAGACCTGATTGGTTTTAGAAAGCCATACAAAAATTAATTTATGAATTATACATGTACAGACGAGACCACTTTTCAGATTTAGTCTAAGGATGAAACAAATTTATTTTCCGTTAAGGTTCCCTTCTAAGTTTCTGGTATTCTTAGTGCTTTCAAGTTGCCTTACACCCATAGATTTTCCAGTTGAAATTAAAGGAGGTACACTGGTAGTATCCGGGCAAATCAGTAACCTTAGCGATCAGAACTTTGTTCAGTTGGGTACAACAGCCAAAATAGCGCAGCTTCCATTTCCTGTCAGTGGCGCAACTATTCAATTGTTTGATGACGTTGGAAATGTTTATTTATACGAGGAGGACGTTCAAAATTTAGGCATGTACTATTTAAAAAATGAAGTCGGAATAGCAGGGCGGACTTATTATATTCAAATTGATCTTATAGATGGTGGATCTTATAAGTCACTTCCAGAAAAACTACCGGAACCTACACTTCAGGAATCTGTATCCTATACTATTGTTAAGAAAGAATTCACAGACAAAGAAGGTGCCGTAGTGATGCAAGATTATTTTGACCTCTACTCGAATAGTGAATTATTACCTTCGAATGAACCGATCTATTTGAAGTGGGGTGTTGAAGAAGTTTTCCTTCTTTCACCTACCGACTTCCCCGATCCTTTTGGGAACATCCCACCGCCTTGCTTTGTTATTCAAAATGCCGACCCGCAAAGAATTGTATTGTTCAATGGATCGGAAGTAACAAGTACTTCTATCAATAACCTCCTGGTTGGATCAAGATTAATTGATTGGTCTTTCCTGGAACGACATTACTTTACTATTTATCAATCATCCATTACTAAAGAAGCCTATGATTACTGGCGTAAAGTAAACATTGTAGCAAACCAGGTGGGTACTATCTTTGACACCCCTCCGGCTACGATCACGGGTAACCTAATAAGTAAAGAAAATCCAAAAGAAAAAACGCTGGGATATTTTCAGGCTACCAATCAAACGTATAATCGATTCTTTGTTTTCCCATCCGATCTTCCTTTTCCGCTAACCGTAACGACCTGTGCTTTTACGGGAAGCTTTAATTCATTAGAATATCCTGCGCGATGCATCGATTGTACCACCGTGCGTAATAGTAGTTATACCCGGCCAGATTGGTTTTAACCGATAATAAAGATAAGTCTTGATATAACCCATTATCCTAAACCAAGTAAAATCCGCTTGTACGAGTACCTTCGCTCTAATGAAATGAAATACGCAAAATCCTTTATTCTAAATTTTATTTTTCGTCAGCTACCAATCATTCTATTATACAGTTGTATAAGCCCTTTTGATTTTAGTGCAAAAAACCAAGGCGGACAGGTCGTGATTACCGGTCAGGTGAGTTCTATGGTTGAGCGAAGTGAAATCCAGTTAGGAATAACGGCTGAAGGCAGGCTGCCTTATCCAATCAGTGGTGCAATCATTCAACTGAATGATCAAATGGGAAACAGCACAAATTATGATGAGCGTGCAGAAGGTGTTTATGCGTTATCCGGCTTTACAGGAAAACCAGGCTCAACGTACCACATAAAAGTAATTCTCCCTACCGGGGAAGTCTATGAATCGGTTCCTGAAAAAATGCCGGAATATACTGGTACACTAACCGTTTCGCATGATTTTGTTGAGGAGATTTATACTGATTCCGAAGGAGCCAATGTACCCAGACGTGTAATAAAAATCTATGCGGCAACTTCTTTGCCACCGGAATGGAAACAACGTTTTCTCCATTGGACAGTCGAAGAAGTTTATCTTCTATCTCCAACGGATTTCCCTGACGTGCTTGGCAATATTCCTCCTCCTTGTTTTGTAACTCAAAAAGCAGAGCCAAATCGAATAGCGTTATTTGATGGACGTCAATTCAATTCAACAGAAATCCAAAAAGAATTGATCTGCTCAAGGGCTGTTGATCGAACTTTTCTGGAAAAGCACTACTTCAATACCTATCAATCGTCCATCACTGAAGAAGCGCATGCCTATTGGAATAAGGTAAATATTTTGGCTAACCAGACCGGTTCCATCTTCGATACACCTCCAGCGCAAATCAAAGGAAATGTATTCAATGTAAATAATCCAACCGAAAAGGTGTTGGGCTGTTTTCAAGCCACCCATGAAACCTCTCAAAGATTCTCATTGCTTCCCAGTGATTTTCCCTATCGTGTTTTCTTCCCAGACGTGGATTGCACCTTTTATGGAGATAAATACTATTCAGACTACCCGAGCTACTGCCTGGATTGTTTATCACTCAGGAATAGTAGTTATAAAAGACCTGATTGGTTCTAACCGGCAGTCCAAAATTAATTCAGCGCTGCGTCTTCCTTACGTGTTCTTATCTTATGAAGAATGTACGTTCCTAACGCTCTGCCTTCTGTCATTCCCACTTCAACTGCTGGTCGATAATGAATTCCTCCATACATACGACTGATGGCAGCCTCTTCGGAAGCCTGAATAAATGATTTAAAGCTTCTTGCTGTAAGACCGAACTCTACTTCTGTTGAATCTGTAAATGCGAAATTGTCACCAAACAATTCTGTGAGGGTAACCGCAGACGCAGCGGAGATCACACTATGACCACTGGTGTATTCCGGGAAAGGAGGTGTTTGAAGTACGGGCACCCAATCTTCGTTTATATACTGATTGATGTAGGTTTCAGGGCGGATCAACTTGCTTCTATATTTTTCATCCCAGCAAGACATAAAAGCATCCACGAGGGCAATAGAAACGCGCGCATATGCCTCACTACTTTGGGTAAAGTCGGCCTTGGCTTTTTTGCAAGCCACGTTGGTGATGTTCATCCAATGCCCTCCGGGGGAAATTTTTTTGGTGGCAAACATCACATGGCCCTTCACATTCATCATAAAAGGATTGCAATCCCAGAAGAAAGCAATTTCACGTTGCTCCGTAGTGAGATTATTTCCCATTTCAAGCACTTCCACTGCTTCTTTATAAAACTGACTTTTTTTATCAATAGAAAATGGTGTAGGAGGTACTGGCTTAAATTGCTGAGCGGAGTCAATAGCAAACGGTCTGATCTTATTCCAATGTGGTTCTACAGCATCCATGTAGGCAGGCGGTGTAGGTTTCCAGGTTGAAGGATCTTCCTGAATGGAATATTTAGGAAATGATCTTGACTGTTTATAATTATCTTTTGTTGACCAGGCTATAACATGATCAGCAACCTGTGTTCCGTAGGTTATGGAACGTTCAAACACTTCATCTGGCACACCAGCATCATGGAACTCCTGCATGATTTCACTATAGAAAACATCCATCTTATCCTCGGAAAAAACCAACGTGCGTCCTACTTTAAGAGCTGCCTGAACGGAAGCTAACGAATAGCAATACTCCTTACCTTCTTCCGGTTGTGGCACAGCTTCGAAGCCCGTCAACTGACCAGCCAAGCTACGATATATTGAATCTTGATGGATGGCTACTTCGTAAGCTGCAATGCTACTATAGGCATAAATGCGAGATGCTACCGGAGGGGAAAAAATATCATAAACGATTACATCTGTAATCTGCTTAATCGAGCGATGCAGATAATCAGGATTCTGAGCCTTTGACCTCCATTCACCATTATCGCTTGCACACGATGAAATGATCAACGTCACGATGGCCAGTTTTAAAATATTTTTCATAATTCGATTTTCAACCCGCAAAAATAAGCTTTCTCTAAATAAAAAGTATGATTTCAATCATCTCTAGATAATTTCCGAACATTGTCCCAAATTCTTAAAAAAACCAATGCCCCAAAGTAGCTGGTTTTCAGATCAGCCAAATATCAGGGAAACTTAAAGATTAAAACAGAATCATTATTCCTGCTTACTAGTATTCGCTTTTTTCCATTGCTGCCTGTCACTATTTTAATATCGCGTCCCTCACCGGGCACCCAAAATCCTGAATCACCGATGCGTTGTGGGGTGAACCCATTTTTCCCATCGCCCAATAAAATTAATCCATAACCTGCATCCTGTCTACCCAAATCCGGCTGCACTCCTTGCCAATTACCGACTGCCAAAATATCAGCATGGCCATCACCATTTACATCATGAACGAGAAAAGAAAATACCGGGAACATTTGGATCGCCTTGGGAAGCTGATGAATCCGATAACTTTGATTTTCTTTATTTTCAATCCATACGGAGGAGAATATCTCCGCCTTTCTATGCACGAATTCACTCATCTTTTCAGGTGGAATGATATTCTCCAACTTCACATTTTTATAATCTTCAAACTTTAAGAACTTCCGCTTAAGAGGAGGCACCTGCTTTACTAGTTGATCTCTTGAAACAAATGGATATCGTTGATGATCGTTGTAGTACGTCATAATAGGGTCTTTACTTCCGTTAGCGTCAATATCCCCTACCCATAATTCTAATGGCTCTTTTTCACTAACTCGCAAACGTGAGTTAAGACCAGTGTTGCCAACAACAAAATCGAAATCGCCATCATCATCAAGATCTGCCTGGCAGATTGTATTCCACCAACCAGAAGATTTATCAAATCCATATTCCTTGGTGCGATCAACAAAACTTCCATTCTGATCTTGGATCATAAAAGTTATTGGCATCCACTCACCCACCAAAATCAAATCCCTCTTTCCATCATTATTCAAATCGAGCCAGGAGGCATCGGAAATCATACCTAAAGACGCAATCGGCAACAATGAAGTCGCATCAGAAAAAATTCCTTTGCCATTGTTCTTTAACAAAAAACTATGTGGGGCAAGTCCATAGTTACCAGCGATAACTCGACCACCAATAAATAAGTCAAGGTCACCATCATTGTCAAAGTCTTCCGGTTTTACACAAGAAGCATTGAGATAAAGTTCAGGTATTGCATTAAGTACTTTTCTAAAATTCCCTTTAGCATCATTTAAATAAAGTCGGGGTAGTAATTCATCTAATCTCCCCTCTTTTTCCTGCCCGCCATTTACTACCATTAAATCTTGTTTTCCATCACCATTGGCATCAAAAAATACTGCATGGGTATCCTCCGCTAAAGAATCAGATTCAAATACATTTTCTTCCGATTTTTTGAAATTTCCCATACTATCCTGAATAAACAGTACACCAGCCTGACCTTTACCACCACCAATAAAGAAGTCGTCAAGTTGATCACCGTTAACATCGGCAACAGCCAACTTCGGGCCTTGCGTAGAAAGGGTATGAGGAATTAATCGCTCGATTTCAAAACCAGTAAATTCATCCTCGCGATGAATGAAATCAATGGAATCTGTATTATGCAACAAAGGTTTACTCAAATCTTGAATGGAGTACCAGTTACTTTTAGAATCCAGTTGCTTTAGCTGAACTGTTTGATTGGATCTTATGGATTTAATCTTTTGAAACTTGCCACCTGGCCAGATTACAATTAATGAATCGATTAAGCTAGTTTTTCCTAAGCCAAAATTAAGTGCATAATCGCTGCTGGATAGCCAACCACGCGAGGGAATTAATTCCTGAGTCATCGTTAATTTTCCTGAATAAACGTTGACCTTCGCTCCCACCCCAAATGGATTAGGAAAAACTCCTTGAAGCTTGACTTTTAGATAGTTGGATGTTAGATCAGTTGAATTGATATAGAGAGTAGCAGGCTCGTTGATGTTATTTATAACCAAATCCAAATCACCATCGTTATCAAGATCGGCATAAGCCGAGCCATTAGATAATGATGGGTTTATGGTTGCCCAACGTTCAGAAACATGATCAAATGTTAAATCACCATTGTTCCTGAAAAAGAAGTTGGGCACTTTTCCTGATGGCATCTTATCAATCATGGCCTGATCGGAGAGAAATCGTTGTGCGGAATCACTGGATATATAATTGATGTAATCCAGATCATTAGGCCTTCTCATAATACCATTGGCGATGAAAAGATCACGCAATCCATCATTATCAAAATCGGCAAGCAGCGGCCCCCAACTCCAGTCCGTAGCTTCCACACCAGCTAATGCAGCAATGTCGCTAAAGGCAAGTGTTTGATTCGGTGTGATACCTCTATTTAATTGTAGTGCATTCCGAGAAACTTGATAGTGGTATCCAAACTGGAGTTTGAATTGAAATATCTCATAGGGATCCTCTCCACCGGAAGTCTTTAATACAGTCTCCTCGTTGGGTAACATATCCAGCGTGATGATATCTTGCCAACCATCATTGTTGATATCCGCGATATCATTGCCCATAGAAAATCGACTGGTGTGAGGAATACTTTTTTCCAACTCCTGTCTAAAAGTTCCATCACCTTGATTGATATAGAGATAATCATTTTCATGAAAATCATTAGAGACATAAATATCCAAATAGCCATCATTATTCAAATCGGATACCCCGGCACCCAATCCATACCCCACTTGGCTGCTAAAAATTCCTGCTTGCGAAGTCACTTCAGAAAATGAAGGCTTACCCGATGGTATCAATTCGTTCCTGTACAATTTGTCGCCTGCTTTGTAATCGCTTTGATTTCGCATCAGAATATCACCATAAGATCGCACCGAATGCACAGAGTGATTAACCAGATACATATCCAGATCACCATCATTATCATAATCGAAGAAAGAGGATTGTGTTGAGAATCCCTGAAAAGCCAAACCGTATTCTTTAGTCCTATCTGTGAATGAAAGATCACCATTGTTAATCAGCAATTGATTCTTTCCCGTAAAACTCTTGTAGTCGCCCACTCCACAACTAAAAATATCCAGGTATCCATCTCCATTTACGTCAGCCATAGTGACTCCGGTCTTCCAGTTTCCGATTCCCGCAACTCCTGCCTGCGAAGAAATATCTTCAAAATTAAAATCACCCTTGTTGAGAAAAAGTTTATTAGGACCTTGATTGGAAGAAAAGTACAAATCCGGTAATCCATCGTTATTGATATCACCAGCAGCAACACCTGCGCCATTATAGAAATACAAGTATTCTATAATATTGAACTGATCCGTTTCTTCGATGTTATTTGAAAATTCTATTCCGGTCTGATGAGATGATAGCTTCTGAAATAATTTTATAGTTGTGTTCTCGCGTTTGCATGAGATTAACGTGACTATGATCAGCCCAACATAAATCCTATACAGATGCGTATTCGTGACGCCCACTTATTTGACCTTAAATGTCAACATTGAGTCATTGTTGCGGGTGGCCAATAAATACTTCTTACCGGCAACCTCCACAGTAGTCATATCACGGATTTCGCCATCCAGGAATAATCCAGAATCTCTGGTCAGTACCGAAGCAAAATTACCTTTACCATCACCTTTTAAGAAAGTTCCATAACTTGCATCATAACGTCCCATTTCCGGTTTGACGCTGTATAAGTTTCCGCCCAGGACGATATCAAGATGGCCGTCTTGATCAAAATCATCAACAGCAATAGCATACACTACGGAGAGCTGAGCCTCAACCGGAAGACGCTTCAGGGCAAATCCTTCTTTACCATTATTGATCAGTAAGCAAGACGCCAATTCATACACGTCCAACTTTAACGATTTGTCAAATTCCTCTTTAGTGAAAATATCCGTAATGGTTTGATCCTTGAAGTTGTCGTACTTCAAAAATTTTTTCTTAAGAGATGGTATTTGAGCTGTCAGATCATGACGAAGGACAAGAGGATAGCTTTTGTCACCATAATAAGTGCAAATGATCTGCTCAACATCACCATTCTTATCAAAATCATTGACATACATACTCACGGGTTTCTCAACGGAAGCTTTAAATCTTGAATTCAATCCATGGTTTCCTAAAACAAAATCCATATCACCATCCTTATCAAGATCAGCAACCTCGATAGCACTCCACCAACCATTACTTTTTCCAAGATTCAATGATTCAGTTTGATCAACAAATCTTCCTGACTCCTGAATAAGTATTTTCAAAGGCATATAGTCTCCTACTATAATCAAATCAGCATCACCATCACCATGTATATCAACCCATACTGCATCCGTTATCATACCAATACTTAGCAATGCCGGTGCCACCGTATCTGTTACATTTGTAAAGATTCCCTTTCCATCATTGGATAGTAAATAGCCGTTCATCGGCATACCATATAAAAAAGGATGGCTGCGCACACCAACAAACAAATCAGGATCTCCATCCTTATCATAATCAAAGGGCTTAACTACAGAAGTGTTCTCGAAGTTAAATGTTGGTAAAATCTGTTGTGATCTCGTAAAGTTCCCTTTACCATCATTTACGTATAAGCGATCAGCAAGTGCGATTGAACTGGTTGAAAATTCATTGCTGCCGCTACACACATATAAGTCTTGATCACCATCACCATCTGAATCAAAGAAAACACTCTGCATATCTTCTGACGCTTTATCATCAACAAAAGCTTTCTGAGCACGCTCTTGAAAAGAGCCGTTGCTGCCTTGAATGAACAATTTACCCGCAACATCCTTTGCTCCACCAATATAAATATCTTCTTTGCCATCTCCGTTCACATCACCTTTAGAAATTCTTGGACCCTCTGTACTCAACATGTGAAAAATCAATTTATCTCGGTCGAAATCAACAAACTCGCTTTCAACATGTGTATAATTTACATTCAAGGCATCAGATGCTTCAAAAGTCTGGACAACTTTAACGGTCTCGATCTCAGTTGGCGCAGCCCCATCTTCCTGTTTCAATCTTAAAACCTGATTGGTGAGTACATTGGTTAAGCGAGTCTCTTTTCCGTCAGGCCAACGAACACTGACAATGTCAACGGTGTCAATCTTGCCTAATCCTACATTAGGCCTTGGATCCATAGAAGATTCAAAGCCTCGGTTAGGCATTTGCTCAATATAAAAAGTCCTAACGCCACTGGTGATGGTTATTGAAGTACCCCAAGCGAATGAATTATGTCCCAAGCCTTCTAATTCAAACTTTAAGTAGCGATTGGATGGTATCTGTATGTTCGTCTCGTTGCGGATAACAGAAGCGAGACCATTCACGTTATTGATAATCAAATCAAGATCACCATCATTGTCAATATCCCCATAAGCCGATCCATTTGAAAATCCTGGTTTATCTAAACCCCATTCGGCTGCTGAATTTTTAAAATTAAGATTGCCTTGGTTATGAAAAGCAAAATTTGAAACTGGGTTAGAAGGTATTAATTCAACCAATTTTTTGTAATCTACATTCTTATCCGTAACCACGGACCGAACCACTTCCTCATTAGAGACATATTGAAGATAATCCTGATTTGTGAGGTCCTGATAAATTCCATTGGCAACAAAAATATCTTTAAGGCCATCATTGTCCATATCAAACATAAGTGCACCCCAACTCCAATCTGTAGCCTCTACGTTGCATAGCCTTCCAATCTCGCTAAATGTATTATTGCCGTTGTTCAGCTGAAGCATGTTCCGTGTGAACTGATGATAATATCCATTACCGAGGTTATACTGATACCGATCCCAATTCTCGAAGGTGGTCACGGTCTTAATCCTTGCATTATCGGCCGGTAACATTTCTGTCACAAATATATCCGGATAGGTATCATTATTGATATCTGCCAGATCGGCACCCATGGAGGCTCCGCTAATGGATTTCATTCGTTCCGTCAGTGTTTCCTTAAATGTACCATCTCTGTTATTGATGTATAGATAATCCCTTTCAAAGAAATCATTTGAAATATAAATGTCTGACCATCCATCTTTATTAATATCCCCGACCGTTACACCCAAACCAAAACCAATCACACTTCCATAAATTCCAGCCTCTTCACTTACATCAGTGAAATGTCCATTGTCATTGCGAAAAAGTTTATCACCACCCAAAGAGTCTCGCTTAGGGCGCTCGTTTTTACGCAGGTTAAAACTACCTATAGCCTGATAGGAGTTATTGAGTATATAAAGATCGAGATCATTATCCTTATCATAATCTAAGAATGCAGCGTGTGTAGTAAAACCTCTGTCGGCAACACCATATTCCTTTGCTTTTTCCGAAAATGTTAAGTCGCCATTGTTAATGAAGAGTTCATTCTCTTTGTTGTCACCTTTTACATCACCCGAATTACAAACGTAGACATCCAACCAGCCATCACCATTTACATCAGCCATACTTACACCGGTCGACCATGCTTTAGTTCCAGAAACACCAGCCTTTTCAGTAACATCTTCGAAAGTAAAGTTTCCTTTATTCAGATAGAGTTTATTAGGTCCTTGGTTGGCCGTGAAATAAATATCAATAAGATCATCATTATTGATGTCACCAAGCGCTACACCTCCTCCATTATAAAAATTGCGATACGTGTAAATATTAAACTTTTGATCAAAGGCGAGATTATTCGCAAAATCGATTCCTGTGTGGTCACTACTCAATTCGGTGAACAAAGTTCCTTTCTGATTTTTTGAGCTACAGGAAAATAGAAAAATCCCAAACAACACAATCCAGATGATGCGTATCATTAGCACTAATTATTTAATTAGTTTTTTTTGATTGTTCTTCTGATAATTTCTTAAGCTCCTTCTCCACTTTTAAATCAGTGAAAACGGCCTGAACAAACTGATCATCTTTGATAAATAAATTGATTCTCCGTTTTCCGTCCATTTTATAATACACTTTCCCCATTGTGTAGTGATCCAATTCTTTGAAGTCAGGACCATACCACTTCTTGAAAACTTTTAACATATTCACAAGCAGGGTATCGGATCGAAACTGTCTGTTCCAGGGAGCCCAGGCATCATAGGTAAAGGTAACGGGCATCTCAAATATTTTATCCTTATAAAAAGTTGGATAAAATCTCATGCTCACCGGGCTATTGATTCCTTCTACCAATTTATATTCTACATTCTGATTAGTTGGCCCATGAGTAAAGACCTTCCGCTTGTTATACTCCCAGCAATGATCATAAAATGCCTTTGATTCCATGCCTAATGAAATCCCTAAAAATAAACTATCGTATTTTGTATTACTCTCACTACGACTTTTGGTACATGAAATAACTAACGTTCCAAAAATAATTGCCAGTATGGCGCCATTTAATACCTTTTTCATTTTAATAACTTAATATTTCTAATTGACTATCATTCTTTCCCACCAATACCAGCGTCTTCTTTTTACAGTTTATCTGTTTCATCGCTCTTACCTCACCTTTAATTGAAAGCCCAGATTGATTGGCCGATAAAGCAGCAAATTTACCTCTTCCATCACCCGTGAGCAATAGTCCATAGCTGCCGTCATAAATACCTGTTTCGGGCTTCGCCCGGTATAAATTTCCACCCATGAGCAAGTCCGGATTTCCATCCTTATTAAAGTCCCTTGCCAGAATAGAGTAAACGGGGGCAAATTGAGCCTGGATAGGCAATGTGATTTTCTCAAAAGCATTTCCATGATTAAGGAAAACTGCCGTTTCAAAGGAATACGCATTCAGAACGATTGATTCATTAATCTGCTCAGGAGTAAAAATATCAGCCATGGTTTTTGTTCGATAATCAGAAAAATGAAGGTACTTTTTCTTCAATGAGGGAATTTGGGCTACTAAATCATTTCTAAGAACAAGGGGATATGAAATACCATTATCAAATCTTGAAATAATCTGTTCCATGGTTCCATTGCGATCAAAATCATTTAAGTGCATGGTAACCGGTTCTTCACTCGTTGCCCTAAATCTAGAATTGAGACCATGGTTGCCTACCGCTAAATCCATTTTCCCATCCTGATTAAAATCTGCAACCTCCAATGCGTGATACCATCCGGTTGTTCTTTCCAGACCGAACGCCCTGGTCCTGTCAATAAGCTTGCCTTGCTCCTGAATAAAAACCATCACTGGCATCCACTCCCCCACAATAACCAAATCAAGAAGATTATCCTGATTTAAATCCACCCAACTACCTTTAGTAATCATTCCCACCTTTTGCAATTGTGGGGCTATCGTGTTTGTGGCATCTGAAAAAACACCTCCACCATCATTAATCAGGATATACCCATTACCTGGCATTCCATAAAGAAAAGGGATAACCCGAACGCCAACAAATAGATCAAGATCACCATCCTGATCGAAATCAGCAGATGAAACTGTTGATGTACTTTCGAAAGCTGTGGAAACAGGCAAAGGTTGTGCGGATTTTACAAAATTGTTATTCCCTTTGTTTAGATATAAACGATCGAGCAATGCCGATGAACTTGAAGAAAATTCATTGCCTCCACTGGTCACATATAAATCATCTTTACCATCCCCATTGGCATCAAAAAAAATGCAATCTGTGTCTTCCGAGTCCTTATCGCTCTCCAATAACGCTGATCTAATACTTTTGAAACCTTCTTTGGTTTGAATAAAAAAAGCTCCTGCCTGGTCCTTTGCCCCACCAATATAAAAGTCATCTAATCCATCCTGGTTAATGTCACCCGAGCAAATACAAGGTCCTTCATTGGAAATCATATTGAATAACAACCGATCCCGATCAAAATCAACAAACTCGTTTTCCTTGTGTTCAAATTGAAGGCCCGGAAGGTTAGTTACCTTACTGAAAGTCGGTGATGTCACAACACGTTTGAGTATTGGCTTAGTAAGCGTTGCCTCTTTCTGAAAGACATCTATAATCTGATTTGTTGTGGTGTTCCTTAGCATGGTTAATCGTCCATCAGGCCATTCAATTCGTACGGAATCAATAGCATTGATGGAGCCAACTCCAAAATGCAAACGAGTATCAACCGTAGACATAAACCCACGCATAGGCGATACTTCCTGATAAAAAAGTACGCCACTATCATAAAGAGATACTTTTGCACCTAATGCAAATAAATTTAAATCATCTCCATGCAATGAAAATGAAATTGTTTTGTTGTTAGGGTGGATTTGCTTTGACCTATTTTCATAGACAAAGGATGACATATTTACATTGTTCAACACCAGGTCAAGATCCCCGTCATTATCTAAATCACCATAGGCTGATCCATTGGTGTGCGTTGGTAATTCAAGTCCCCATTCGGAGGCTTTATTCGTAAAGTGGAGATTACCATTATTTTGGAATGCATAATTAGGTAATTGGTTTGATGGTATGGAATCAACCAACCGCTTGATCACTTTCTTTTCCTTTCGAAGTATTTCGCGCACAGCATTGGCGTTTGCAATAAAATTGACATAATCCTGATTGATCAAATCTTTATATATACCATTGCCAACAAAAATATCTTTCATTCCATCATTATCCATATCAAAAATCAAGGCACCCCAACTCCAATCTGTTGCCTCTGTTTTGGTCAATCTTGATATTTCAGAAAAGGTGCCATCTCCATTATTCAGTTGCAAGGCATTTCGACTAAACTGCCGATAGTAACCTTCTTCGTTGGATATCTTATACTTATCCCAGGTTTCAAACTGCGATGTCGTCTTTAGTCGATCATCATGCTCAGGAAGCATTTCTGTTACATACAATTCGGGTAGGCCATCATTATTAATATCAGCCAGATCAGCCCCCATAGATCCCAAACTGATTTCGCGTATCATACTCTCCAACGACTCTGTGAAGGTTCCGTCTTGATTATTAATATAGAGGTAGTCCTTCTCAAAAAAGTCATTGGATACAAACATATCAGACCATCCATCGTTATTAATATCGCCAACGGTAACACCTAACCCAAAGCCGATTTTACTACTATAGATGCCTGCACGTTGGCTTACATCCCCATATTTTCCATTTTCATTTCGCAGAAGGCGATTGCCTCCTTCAGGGTCAGGAATATTTCGTTGATCTTTTCTCAAATCAAACCCTCCCACTGAACGCAAAGAATTATTCAACAGGTAACAATCTAAGTCACCATCCTTATCGTAATCAAAAAATGCTGCATGAATAGATAAACCTTCAAAGGCAAGACCGTAGTCGGAAGCTTGCTCTTTAAAAGTTAGGTCTCGTTGATTGATAAATAACTCATTCTTTCTCCGTACGTCACCCGGTGGGCCTGACTTGCAAACATAGATGTCCAAATAACCATCAGAATTAATATCAACCACGCTCACTCCAGTACTCCATACACCTTCTGATTGAAGACCGGCCGAGGCTGTGATGTCAACAAATTCAAAATTCCCTTTATTCAGGTATAATTTATTAGAGACCAGGTTACCGGCAAAAAAAATATCCTGCCATCCATCGTTGTTAAAATCTCCAAGACCAACACCTCCTCCATTGTAAAAGCTGCGGAATGTATAGGGATTCAATTCCTCGGTGTAACTAAGCTCATTTTTAAAGGTAATACTCGTTTTTGATGATGGATGTAAGAGAAATAGCTGATCCGCTTTGGATTGATCCTGATCTGAATTGCATGAGGTCAAATAAATGAGAATCAAAAATGAAAAAATACGAATGTTAAATATCCTTTTCACTTTCTCCTTTTGGCAAAGACTTTATAGCTCAAAATTAAGACCGTTAGCCAGTTTTTAATAATCTAATGCCAAGTATAATCAAATCGACTGTGACGTTAGAAAAAAAAAGGCAAGCATAAAATGCTTGCCTTTAAAATCATATTACTAAACTACTAGTAACCAGGATTCTGAGTCAACTTGCTGTTAGCATCAAGTTGTTGCTTAGGAATTGGGAACAGAGAATACTTGGAAGCATCCGTGCCAGGCTTAAAGCCCCATGCTTGTCCAAATTTATTAAAGCGGATCAAATCTTGTCTGCGAGTCATCTCTGCAAACATCTCACGACCACGCTCCGCTAATAGATTATCAGCAGTAAGAGATACGAAAGGATCAACTTTTGCTCTGCTACGAATCTGATTAACAAGAGTTAAAGCCTCGGCATCACCATTATTCAATTGCCATAGTGCTTCTGCTCTGATCAGTAGAACATCAGCATAGCGGAATACAACAAAGTCGTTGCTCATGTTGGCAGTACCACCGACCTCATAGGCATATTTTCCTATACGAGCCCCGCCCTGGCGCCATGCGTTTGGTCCTAATTCATTCAACTTAGGTGTAAAATTCAAGTTTGTTCCATCCGGATCAGGCTGTGCTGAAGATGATCCTTCAAAGGCAGGATCAATTGCCTTTTCTCCACTTGGCTTATACTGTGGTCCAACAATAAAGTTAGAGAGGCGTGAATCTAATGTACCTTGAGTATCAGGTACCTTATCATCATTAGCATCTACGGCTAACCCTTTCCAAACTGGTCCCTGAGGGCCAGGATTGGTAGCAGGATCAGAATATGAATTGTAAAACTCCTCTACAACTGAATAACCATTCCAAGGTTGATCAGTGAAGTTATAAACAGTCTGGCTTGCATAGTGCAAAGTCATCATTGGCCAATTGAATCCCCCGTTGAAAACCTTATCGTAAGGATAAACAAAGATATTCTCGCTCGATCCAGCATTATTTACTGCAAAGTTATCCTTGTAGGTTGCCTCCAAATTGAACTTACCACCATCGATAATAGATTTAGCATCTGCTGCTGCCTTAGCCCATTGTGGCGTACCTGTATAAACTCCAGCGTTCAAATACAACTTTGCACGTACAGCTAATGCAGCCCATTTAGTCATCCTGCCATAAGTTGTTGCATCTTTTGCAGTAGGAAGTACATCAATAACAGCAGTGAGTTCAGAATCTATGAAGCTATAAAGCTCTTGACGGGTTGAAGCACCTTTAACCTCCTCATCGGTAAAATCAATCGCGAGTGGGCCTCTTCCGAAACCATCCATAATCCAATAATACCACAATGCCCTGATAGCACGTAACTCAGCTATATAGGCGTCAGATGCGGTATTTCCCTGTGCCTTCAACTCTTCAAATTGATAGATCAGACGATTGGCGGTGTTAACACCACCATAAAGGAATCCCCAGGTATTGTTAAAGAAACCATTGTCAGGCGTAAAGGTATGCAAGTGCAATTGTTGCAAAACACCACCATCAAACCAGTCACCGCCTTTGGTTGTAATGATCAATTCATCAGAAACCAATTCGTTGGTTGACCAAAGGTTAGAGTGGTTTCCCAATCCTCCAAAACTAGAGTAAGCAGCTCCCAAACCAGCAATCAATTCCTGATCGGTTTTGAAAAAGTTATCTGCTGTAACTTGATCAAACAATTCCTCATCAAGATTGGTACACGAGAAGGTAAAAAATGCCGTTCCCAAACCAAGCATCCATATTTTTTTAAATGTTCTTTTCATATTAATCTTTATTATTAAAATCCAAGATTCACACCAAGAGTAAATGTTCTAGTAGTGAAGTATGTTGATCTTCTTTCAATACCAGGAGCTAAACCATCATCGCCATCAGTATCCTTATAACGAACTTCAGGATCAACTCCAGTGTATTTGGTTATTGTAAATAAGTTCTGTCCTGCAACATAAAGTCGTAGGTTTCTTACTGCTGTGCCGCTCTTCATCGGCACGTTGTAACCAATTGACATGTTATTCAAACGTATGAAGTCTGCTTTTTCAACATGAATACTATTTACGTTCGCTTTCGTCACTTTAGGATCATAGTTCTTCGTGTTAACGATATTCCAGTTGTTAATAGTGGTCGTCTCGTTATTTTCATAGAATGCTCTGTAGCTATTTAATAACTCATGGCCAAGAGCACCATTGAAGAAAATGTTCATATCAAAGTGCTTGTACGTAAAGCTGTTGTTAATACCGAATGTGGCAGAGGGAAGTCCATTTCCAATTACAGTACGATCGTCATCACTGGTAGCATCAATTTTGCCATCACCATTAATGTCGACAAACTTGTAAGTACCATCAGCATTAACGCCATCATATTTAGCGCCCCAAAGTTGACCAAGTGCATCTCCTTCCTTCACTCTTACTAACTGTACAGCGCTCTGGCCAGGTGATCCCATGGATGCACGATATAATACCCCAGTTTCAGCGAAGTTATATACATCATTCTTCAAGCTAATTACTTTGGTATTATAGGTTCCGATATTTCCACCTACAGTCCAGGAAAAGTCAGGTTTTGTAATTGCAGCATAATTAAGTGACAATTCAAATCCCGAGTTTTTCAATTCACCAATGTTTACCAGAGTCTGACCCACGAGGTTTGGTGGAACCGGTACATTTACAGGCAAAATCATGTCTGTAGTTGTTCTATTATAGTAATCAAATGTACCAGTCAACTTATTGTTGAACATGGCGAAATCAAAGCCAAAGTCAATTTCAGCCTTCGTCTCCCACTTTAAATTAGGATTTGCATTGCTCTGAGGTCCATAACTTGGGCCAAATACACCATTATAAAAGAAACTACCTGTTCTTGTAAATTTCTGAAGAGATATATATGATGAACCAGGCTGGTTACCAGTAACACCATAACTAGCTCTCAATTTCAAGCTATTTACAGAAGGGATGTCAATCAGATTACTTAAAGTAACACCAGCACTAACAGCTGGGAATAAACCCCATTTGTTATTTTCTCCAAAGCGTGAAGAACCTTCCTGACGGGCACTAGCTGAAATGAAATAATTGCCACCAAAATTAAGATTAGCTCTACCAAAAAAAGCTACGAGTTTATTGGAGTTGGCATAGCTGTAAACGGATCCAAGTCCATTATTGAAGTCCAATGCTGTTCCCATGTTATTATAGCTAAATGCATCAGTAACAAAGTTACCCCCTGCCATTCCAAAACCTTCATTAGAGAAGTCCTGATAAGAATATCCTGCTAATAAGGCCAGATCAGCACCTCCAAAATTCTTGTCGTAATTAACAGTTGTTTCGAAAAGTTCGTTGATACGTTGGTCAGTAGAGCGGGATGCGTAACCTAAACCATTTCTGCCTCCTAATTTCGCTGACTTTGCACTGTAAGAGCCATAAAAATCAGACTCACGCTGTGCAGAATAGAACATAGAAAATCTAAGACCTTCTACTAAGTCACTAAAATCATACTCAGCACGAATGCTAGCTAATTGCCTGGTTTCCTTCTTGTCACGCTCATTTTGCTCAACAATAGAAAGTGGGTTGAAAAAATCAAAGATGTCGCGTTCAGCATAACCTCCATAACGACCACCTGCAGTTGGGCTTGTTGTTGTGTTATCATAAATTGGCATGGTAGGGTTAGCTAAAATACCGTAATTAAATGAAGCAGCATTACCTAATTGGGCATCTTTTGTCGTTGACGACATATTAATGGTGAAAGTTGCCTTGTCTTTAAGTGCCTTTTGAGTAAGATTCAGACGACCGTTGATCTGATCAAATCCAGATTTTAGACCAACACCATTCTGTTGACGAACGTTGATAGACGCTCTGTAGGTTGTTGATGCCGTACCACCTGATAAAGCAACGTTATGAACCTGAGCGTTTCCCTGGCGCGTGATTACATCCAGCCAATCAGTACTAGATCCAAGGTCAATATGACCTGGCACCTTACGATATTCTTCGGCTGACATAACACTGATACTGTTATTAACATTTTCAATAGCCATTGAACCATTGTAGCTTACTTGTACAGATCCTTTTTTACCAGATTTAGTAGTAACAAGGATAACACCGCTACCACCACGGCTACCGTAAATAGCGGCAGCAGATCCATCTTTCAATACATCGATTGACTTGATATCATTAGGGTCAATAGTGCTTAAAGAACCACCAATAACACCATCAATTACCACCAAAGGCTCAGCATTAGCACCAATCGTACCAACACCTCTTAATCGAACGTTAAAGCCTCCGTTAGGGTCACCTCCAGCGCGTGTAATGTTCAAACCAGCAACTTTACCTTGCAAAAGTTGAACTGGATCATTCACAGTTCCCTTGTTGAAATCTTCTGATTTAATACTAGTTACAGCACTGGTAATTTCCTTTTTCTCCTGAGTTCCATATCCAACCACCACAACCTCACTCAAGGCCGTAACATCAGATTGCATAGAAACATTTACTGAGCTTTGAGAACCTACCGCAACTTCCTGTGCCTGGTATCCTACGAAGGAGAAAACCAACGTGGCATTACTACCAACACTAATGCGGAAATTTCCATCTGAATCTGACACGGTTCCGTTGCTAGTTCCTTTTTCAAGGATGTTAACACCTGGAATTCCTGTGCCGTCATCAGCCGAAGTTACTTTACCTGATACAGTCTGCTGGGCGAAACTCACCAGAGTTCCAAAAACCAGTAACACCGTCAGATACCTGCGAACAAACAGATACAATTTGGTCATACGTAATTGTTTTAGGGTTTTAATTGTTGTTTTTACGATTACTTTCAAATTCTAATTTGTTAATTGCATGAAGTAACGAATCAGAATTTGGCTTCAATAATACCCGTAAATAACCATTTGGCAAACCTAGTTTATAAAATTATTCACCTTAAATTTATGGAAACGGATTCGCAACCGTTTGCGGTTTTGAGAGTATTTTAAATTTCTTTAAAAACAAATGAAATTCAACCAAATAACCATCAAGGATATCGCCCGAGAACTTGGTATTTCACCCTCCACCGTGTCGCGTGCATTAAAAGATCATCCGGACATTAGCGTGCAAACCAAGAAGGCTGTTAATGAGTTAGCTGAAAAGCTGAACTATCAGCCTAATATCGTTGCGCTTAATCTAAGGCAAAGAAAAACCAACACCATTGGAGTCATTATCCCCGAAATCGTTCATTTCTTCTTTTCAACAGTGATTAGTGGTATTGAAGATGTTGCCTATACAGCCGGTTATAATGTGATTCTGGCGCAGTCTAACGAATCCTATCAGAGAGAAATGACGGATATTAAGGCTTTATTCAATAGTCGGGTTGATGGCATGCTGCTCTCCGTTTCTAGAGAAACGACCAATTTTGATCATATTGAGTCGATCATCTCCAAGGGTGTTCCAATTGTATTTTACGACCGCATGTACAATAGCCCCACATCCAGTAAAGTAATTGTGGATGATTACACTGGCGCCAAAGAAGCTGTAAATCACCTCATCGAGCAGGGCTGCAAAAGAATCGCGCACTTAAATGGGGCTCCTAACCTCATCATTAGTGTAGACCGATTCCGCGGATATACCGAAGCCTTGAAAGAAAATAACATTAATTTGATTGATAGTCTGGTGATTAACTGTCCATCCGGAACTTTTGAAGAGGGCAAAAAGGCAACGAAAAGACTGTTGGAGATCCCTAACCCTCCAGATGCCATATTTGCCAACAATGACCCTATGGCAATGGGTTCCATGATGGCAATCAAAGAAAAAGGTCTTAAAATACCTCAGGATATAGCCATTGTAGGTTTCAGCAACTGGTTTTTTGGTGAATTAATGGAGCCATCCTTAACCACTGTAGATCAGCCGGGTTTCGAAATGGGCCAGGAAGCTGCCAGATTACTGATTCGCCAAATTGAAATGAACGAAAAAGATCAATTTGAAATCCAACCTGAAACCAAGATTCTTAAGACCCGGCTTATTGTTAGAGACTCATCTTTAAAAAAGGGAAAGAAAAAATAGCGCAATCGTTTTCTGATTTTATGAACTCTGATTTTTAGGTTAGGTAACCTGATTTAGGCTTACTTTCGCCATTTAACTTTTCAAAGATCAAGTTAATGGCTTCTACGTTTCAATCTATAACCAGCAAGAGTCTGGGTAATCTAATTTCCTATTCCAAACACGCGGGTGGCGTTGAGGGATCCACTTCATACGGGAATTTTAAAGTCAGCCTTTATTCAGATTCCATTATACGAATTACAGCCACCTGCGAAGAAACTTTTGAAGACTTCTCCTATTCGGTTATTTTAAAACCTAACGAGGTTCATTTTGAAATATCAGATCAGGATAACCTCATTAAAATAACCACGAAGAAAGTCGTATTGTCAATTTCCAAAAATCCAGTTCGATTTTCCTTTCAGGATTTACATGGTCAGATTATCAATGAGGACGATTCATTCGGTACCTCTTGGATTGGAGATCAGGTGACAACCTATAAAAGACTACAATCCGGAGAGCGCTTCATCGGATTAGGTGAAAAGACCGGTCCGCTGGATCGCAAGGGAGCCGCCTACCAAAACTGGAACACCGATGCATATGCTTACAATAAAGGGACTGACCCACTTTATTCCTCCATGCCATTTTATATTGGTGTGCGTCATCCCTTCACCTATGGAATATTTTTAGATAACACACACAAATCCTTTTTCAATTTTGCTGCATCGAATAATCGCTTTGCAAGTTTCTCTGCCGATGCCGGAGAAATGAATTACTATTTTATGCTAGGAAATTCGGTTGGTGAGGTGATCAAAAACTACACCGAATTAACAGGCAGAATGGAGCTGCCACCTCTGTGGAGTATTGGCTACCAACAATGTCGTTATAGCTATTACCCCGATAAGGAAGTATTTGCCGTAGCTCAAACCTTCAGGGAAAAAGATATTCCAGCAGATGCCATTGTACTGGATATCCACTACATGGACAAGTACAAAATATTTACGTGGGACAAAAAGCATTTTTCAGATCCGAAGGGACTCCTTGAAGCAATTAAGAAACAAGGGTTTCATGTCGTGATCATGTGCGATCCAGGAATAAAAGTAGAACCTGGTTATGAAGCATA
Organism: Bacteroidota bacterium; assembly: GCA_947470895.1. GTDB lineage: Bacteria > Bacteroidota > Bacteroidia > Cytophagales > Cyclobacteriaceae > ELB16-189. The sequence goes on along the minus strand of CANIVF010000012.1, from coordinate 40,024 downwards.
TGATGATGGACTTCAAAAAGATGTTTTCATCAAATATCCTGACGGAGAAAATTATCAAGGTCAGGTTTGGCCGGGGTGGTGTCACTTTCCTGATTTTACAAAACCAGCAGCAAGGGCATGGTGGGCATCAAAGTTTAAAGATTATGTAGAATTAGGCGTAGAAGGATTTTGGAACGATATGAATGAAATTGCCACCTGGGGAAATGCTTTACCGGAAAATCTTGAATTTGATTTTGAAGGGAATAAAGCAACCATGCGAAGAGGGAGAAATGTATTTGGTTTCCAAATGGCGCGAAGCACCTATGAAGGCACCAGGAAATTAATGAATGGAAAAAGACCTTTTAACTTAACCCGTTCCAGCTTTTCAGGAATTCAACGCTACTCCGCAGTTTGGACGGGTGATAATGTTGCCTATGACGAACATATGTTGCTTGGTGTGCGTATCGTTAACAGCATGGGTCTTACTGGGGTTGCCTTCGCAGGATATGATGCCGGTGGATTTGTAGGTGAAGCGAACACCAAACTCTTTGCACGTTGGATTTCCATTGCGTCCTTCTCTCCTTTCTTCAGGGCACATAGCATGATTAACACACGCGACAGTGAGCCTTGGTCTTACGGGGAAGAAGTAGAAGGGATTTGCAGAAACTATATAAAATTCCGTTATCAACTATTACCATACATCTACTCGCTGTTCTACGAAGCGTCAAAAACAGGAATGCCCGTGCAACGTTCACTCGCCATCGACTACACACATGATGCACGGGTGTATAATGGACTGTATCACAATCAATACCTGTTTGGTCCAAGCATCTTATTAGCACCTGTTGAAAGTAACAAAGAACTCGTAAAAGTATTTTTGCCAGATGGCGATTGGTTCGACTTATACTCCGGCATTGTGTTTGGTGGTAATCAGGAAATCATTGTTGAATCACCCATTCACAAATTACCAGTATTTATAAAAGCTGGAAGTGTGTTGCCCATGCAAAAAGCTACCCCCCACACTGGGATAAAACAAGAGGAATGGATTCTTCATATCTACTGCGGAAAAGAGTCAAGTGATTTTCTTTATTACACCGATGATGGTCAAACATTCGATTATCAAAAAGGGAAATCAATGAAGCGATTGATTCAATATCACGCTCACGAAAATAAAGTGGTAGTTACTGCTGAAGAAGGCGATTATCAAACTGATTTTAAAACAATAAAAGTGGTGTTGCATGGCTCGCAGGCGGATGAAATTTCATTCAATGGCAACAGTCAAAAATTAACGCACCAAATGCATTCCTTCTTCGCTCCACTTGAAAAGTACGATCCGATTAATGATCCTGATTCGGTGGGAGAAGAATGTGTTAAAGCGTCTACGACTACTTATTCATCATCGCAAATAGAAATAATCTGGTCAAGGCTGGCACAAAAATAATATCTTTATGAGCAACACGGTAACCGCGATTACACCAGATGAAAAGCTTAATAATGAAGATAGATCTTTCCGATAATCAAAATAAAATACAACACAGTTCATTACACTACCACCTATGAGCCAACAACAAACATTCAAACCTCAACTCAGCTTCTGGCAAATATGGAATATGAGTTTTGGTTTTTTGGGAATTCAATTTGGATTTGAATTGCAGAATTCAAACGTGAGTCGAATTTTTGAAACACTTGGTGCTAATAAAGACGAGATTCCCATTCTCTGGATAGCAGCACCATTGACAGGTTTATTGGTTCAACCAATAATTGGCTACATAAGCGATAGAACATGGCATCCTTATTGGGGAAGACGAAGACCTTTCTTTTTCATCGGAGCAATTTTAGCAACCTGTGCATTATTCATCATGCCTAACTCTCCATCACTTTGGGTGGCTGGAGGTATGCTTTGGATTCTGGATGCGTCAATAAATATTTCTATGGAACCTTTCCGTGCTTTTGTTGGGGACAAATTGCCTCCTTCACAAAGAACATCTGGCTTCGCTATGCAGAGTTTTTTTATAGGCACAGGATCTGTCATTGCTGCACTATTACCATGGATTTTTAATAATTGGTTTGATGTTAGCAATATTGCTGAAAGCGGAACCATTCCAGATTCGGTGAAGTGGTCATTCTACACAGGTGCATTCGCGTTCCTTGCTGCAGTGATGTATACCGTTTTTACAACAAAGGAATTCCCTCCCGAAAGCATTGAAAAGCTAAAAGAAGAGAATAGAAAGACAACCTTCTTGGGTGGCTTAAAAGAATCGTATCAGGGAGTATTCAATATGCCAAAGGCAATGAAGCAGCTCGCATATGTTCAATTCTTTACGTGGTTTGCATTATTCTCGATGTGGATTTATTCGACCAATGCAGTAACAAGCAATATCTATAATATGAAGGTGCCTATCGAACTTTATTTAAAACTTAAGAGTGGCATTTTAAACGCTCAAACTGCTTTAGGCGAGAAAGAATTTAATTCGTTGATGAAAGACATTAGTGAAATAGATAAATTTCAAACCGGTAAAGTTCAAATTGTCTTAACGATTAATTTGACTAACCACTCGCTAAAATCGAAAGACTTAGTTACAGCCGAAAAAAACATGCTAAAGAAAGTTCAAGAGGAATATAATGATGGAGCAGATTGGTTAGGTGTTTGCTCATCAGTTAGAAACGGTGTTGCAGCTATCTTTGCTTTCATCATCCCAATCATTGCTATACGATTTGGTAGAAAAAAGACTCACATGATTTGCCTAATCATAGGAGGTTTAGGTCTTATCTCCTTGAATTTTATAAGCAATCCAAATGCTATCGCAATTTCTATGGGCCTTGTAGGAATTGCTTGGGCAAGTATTCTTTCTATGCCTTATGCAATGTTATCAGGTGCCTTACCAGCAAATAAAATGGGTTACTATATGGGGGTGTTTAATTTTTTCATCGTTATACCTCAAATATTTGCTGCAACGATTTTAGGATTCTTGACGATAAATGTTTTTGGTGGTAACACCATGTTAACACTGGTACTTGGAGGATTTTTAATGATCATCGCTGGTTTGCTATCTCTTAGAGTTGAGGATAAAGATTGAATCAAAAAATGATAAGGCGCCTACAAATTCTAATTGCAGTAATTACAATTAATTATTCATCGCAAGGACAGAATAATTTTGATTATACAACGTTCTCGAATACTGGCAAAAGATTAGAAACATCAGAAAAAACCCATGTTAAAAAATTGTTCGATTCACTATCTCAGAAATCAAAGATCACATTTACCTACAATGATTCTGTAATTTTTTTACTAAAAAGCAACACCAAATCTGTCGAATGGATGGGCGACTTTAACGGATGGGGTTTTCAGAAAAACTTTTCCAATAAAGGAAACCAGATTCCGGGAACAGACATCTGTATCTTAAAGGCTTCTTTTCCAAAAGACGCCCGACTCGATTATAAAATTCTGATTGATGGAACCAACTGGATTCTTGATCCTGAAAATAAATTTCAGCAGTGGTCAGGTGTGAGTGGTGGAAGCCCCAACTCAGAATTACGCATGCCTGAATGGAAAGAAGATCCAATTCAGTTAGAGAGACAAAATAACCATTAGGGAACACTCATAAGCGATGTGTTACTTGATAGCAAAGTGCTTGGCTAGCAAGTCATGTATTCGGTTTATTTACCTTTTCAACAATCCAAAACAGAAAAATTACCGTGCATTTATGTTACAGACGGCTATGAATACCTGCACCCAAAACTTGGCAACATGAGCACCGTGCTGGATAACCTGATTGAAGACAAAGAAATATCACCCGTCATTGCAGTTTTCATTGACGATGGTGCACCCGTTGATAGATCCAACAACCGCAGAATGCAAGAGCTTGCCATGAATGCAAAGTAGCTGAATTTTTTCACCCAAGAACTTATACCACAAATTGAATCCGTATATCTAATAGTAAGTGATGAGCAACATCGGGCGATTTTTGGCAATTCAATGGGTGGCTTAACAGCAACGTATTTTGCTTTTAGCAAGCCTGATGTATTTGGAATGGCTGGAATTCAATCACCTGCTTTTTACACCAAGCCTCAGATCTATTCGCTCTGATCAAATCAAGCAGCTTCAAAAATGAAAATCTCCAGGCCTTCAGGTTTAATTAATGATACCAGCACAGAAAGCCTAAAAATGAGAGATTTTCTGGACGGAAACAGCAGCGTGTACCAATACAGGGATGTTAAGGAAGGCCACTCGTGGGGAAACTGGCGAGGCCTCATCGATAATATTCTTATTGATCTTTTTCCACCTTCCAATTAGTTTTAGAAGCCTCTTATAATTTACTTAAATTGAGGCTCTCAATTTGTACATCGTTTGAATATGAAAGCTATTTTACTTTCCTCGTTTCTTCTTTCGCTTTTGGTGTTAGACTCTTGCTCATCGGGTAAAGCGGCTCTTAAACATGGAGATTATTTTTCCGCAGTATCACAAGCAGTTGCTCGTTTAAGGCAGAATCCCGATCATAAAAAATCAAAAGAAGTACTCAGCACAAGTTATAAAATGGCTATTGAATATCTTGAGACAGACGCTAAAAATCAAATAGCCTCAAATGCCAATTTCAAATGGAAAAATGCTGTTCAAAACTATGAGAGCATCAATAACTTATACGAGCAGATACGTACTTCACCGGGAGCACTCAAAGTAATTCCCAATCCGGTGAATAAGTATAATGAACTCACCGAAGTAAAAAACAAAGCTGCCGAAGAAACTTATGAAGCAGGTATTCAATACATGCTTCAAAATACCCGAGAAGACGCCAAACGAGCATATTTTCTTTTTTCTGAAGCAAACAATTTTAATCCGGGATATCGTGAATCGATTGAGATGATCGAACAATCAAAATTTAATGCGACACTCAAAGTAATCGTTGATCCTACCTTTCAAAACTACAACGATTGGAATTTTGAATCCCTCATTTTTGGATCAAGACCCAGCCAGTTTATAAAATTCTATACTCCCCGCGAAGCTCAGGATGCAAATCTCAGCAAGGTTGATCAATTTGTAAAGGTTACTGTAAATGGATACACCGAAGGAAGACCAACAACAACAAAACGGGTTGACACCTTTAAGGATAGTGTAAAAGTCAGTGAGAAAACAGTAAACAATCAGAAAATACCAGTATACGAAAAGGTGACTGCAACCATGACCACGTATGAAAAGTCAATCCCATCGCGGGGCTCAATTACTATTAATATAAGAGATGCAAATAGCAATGCAGAACTGAAAAGCTCAGAAATCATTAGCGAAGAGCGCTGGTCTGATCGGTGGGCAACCTGCGAAGGTGATTTAAGAGCAATGTCGGAGGCTAACAAAAAAATGTGCGGCACGAGAGAACCTTCTATGGCGCGCGACTTTCTTCGCAATCAAACTAAACAGGAACTGGATAAAAAGCTGACTAACTACATATCCGGATACTACGGTCAATACTAGGTTTCGTTATTGTAAGCTGTACGACAATTATGGTTTTTGCTAAAACCATTTAGTCCACTTATTGGTTATTACGACATATGAAAAAAACTTTTTTAATAGCTCTGTTTTGTGTCCTTTCAATGACGAATTGGGGCCAAACCAAAAAACCAAAAAACATGAATGACGAATTGCAGATTGCAACCTTAGGATCAGGATGTTTCTGGTGCACAGAAGCCTTCTTTTTAAAATTAAATGGCGTTGAATCAGTTGTATCCGGTTACTCAGGAGGAAAAGTTAAAAACCCTAGTTATCGTGAAGTATGCACTGGATTAACCGGTCATGCAGAAGTAATTCAGGTAAAATTTAATCTGAAAATAATCTCCTATGAAGAAATTCTGGAAGTGTTTTGGAATACGCATGACCCTACCACGTTAAACAAGCAAGGAGCTGATGAAGGAACTCAGTATCGTTCTGCCGTCTTCTATCACAGCGAAGAGCAGAAAAAGGTTGCTGAGCAATATAAAAGTCAGTTAGATAAATCAGGTGTATACAAAAATAGAATTGTTACAGAAATAACACCTTTCACAATTTTTTACCAAGCAGAAGATTACCATCAAAATTATTACGCGCTTAACCCCAATCAGGGCTATTGCCAGTATGTGATTCGCCCCAAAGTTGAAAAATTTAATAAGCAGTATGCTTCAAAATTGAAAAAATAAACACTCGTTAGAAAAGTATTAAAACCGACACCCCATATGAAACCTATTACCTCAATCATCGTTAGTTTACACAGAGTCGCAAAGACTCTCATAGGTTTAGGTTACAAATAACCCCTCAGGCGGAGGGGTTATTTGTATTTTATAGTCATCCTAAAAAATCATTAAACAACCATGAAACTCATCAATATCACCACGTTGTTCATTACTATTTCATTAATTGCTTGTGGTCAGCAGAATTCAAAAAAGTCTTCTATAAAAAATCAGTATACAGTAAACAAAACGGAAGCCGAATGGAGAAGCATACTAGCTCCTATGCAGTTTGAAGTTTTGAGACAGAAAGGAACAGAAAGAGCATTTACAGGCGACCTCTGGGAGAATCACGAAAAAGGAGTATACTATTGTGCAGGATGCCAGCAGGAATTATTCAGTTCAGAAACAAAATTTGAATCGGGCAGTGGATGGCCAAGCTTTTATCAGCCCATTAAAGATGGCGCTGTTGGCGTTGGAACGGACACCAGCTATGGCATGGTGCGAGACGAAGTGGTTTGTAGTAATTGTGGTGGACACCTGGGGCATGTTTTTGATGATGGACCAGCACCAACCGGACTTCGTTACTGCATGAATTCAGCTGCCATGAAATTTGAAAAGAAGGCTAAAAAGTAATTTATAATCAACAAACTGTTTCTTGAAGACCTCTGACTAGAGGCCTTTTTATTTAGTAACTTTAGTAGAAAATTGAAACCCTATGTGCAGACTCATGGCCTACAAGGGCAGCCCCATTATCATCGATAGTCTACTCTATCAACCTAAAAATTCATTAATCAATCAAAGTTTCAATGCCCGAGAAATCGAAGAACCACTAAATGGTGATGGATTTGGAATTGGGTGGTATGTGCCCGAAGTAGCCAATGAGCCTGTAACTTTCGTTTCTGTAAACCCTGCCTGGAGCAATAGAAACCTGAGAAACCTGGCTCCGAAAATCAAGACAGAATGCTTAATCGCGCACGTAAGGGCAGCGAGTGTTGGAGAAGTATCAGAATCCAATTGTCATCCTTTCCAGTATAAAAACATTTTAATGGCTCACAACGGAGGTGTAGAGGAATTTGGGAAAATCAAACGACATCTCAGATCACCTCTGAGTGACGAACTCTATAATTGGATCAAGGGACAAACTGATTCTGAACACATTTTTGCATCGCTGCTTAACTATCTTAAATCAAATCATGATACAATAACACCCGAAACCGTGGTGGACTCTTTTGAACATACATTTCACACCCTCAAGCAGCTGATGACTAAATATGACATCCGTGAATCCGCATATTTAAACATGGTATTTACGGATGGTAATTTTCTGGTAGGAACCCGATATGCATCAGATGCCAAAGAAGAACCATTGACACTCTATCATTCAGAAGGCAGCCGATATGTAGTGGAGGATGGTGTCACCAGATTGGAAGCACCCAAGGATAATAATCAGGCGGTTTTGATTGTATCAGAAAAACTTTCTGACGATAAAGATTGGACCATGATTCCAGCCAATCATTTCGTCATTGTCGAACAATCTTTAAATGTGAGAGTAAAGCCCATTAAAGATTAAGTAATTCTTCACTTCCCTTCCGGAATACGTTAGCTTCGCAGTAAACTTGAAAGAACGTGAACTACGATATAATTGTGATCGGTGGTGGCATTGTAGGATTGGCAACAGCATTAAAACTAAAAACAACAAATCCTTTTCTTAAAGTTGTATTGCTGGAAAAAGAGTCCGAGTTAGCTAAACATCAAACCGGAAATAATAGTGGTGTTATTCACTCCGGGCTTTACTATAAACCAGGAAGTCTTAAAGCAAAAAACTGTATAGATGGCTACCATCTCCTCATTGATTTCTGTAAAGAGAATAATGTTCCCTTCGAATTGTGCGGTAAAATTGTGGTGGCAACCGAAGAAAAAGAATTAGCTCAGTTAGAAAACTTATATGAGCGCGGGCAGCAAAACGGTCTTCAAAATTTAAAGAAACTCACCAAAGAAGAACTAAAAGAATATGAGCCCCATGTAACGGGTCTTAAAGGAATCTTTGTTCCACAAACTGGCATTGTCGATTACAAAAAAGTATCAGAAAAATATGGTGAGCTTCTTAAGCAAAAAGAAGCAGATATCAATTTAGGCGAACAGGTGATCGATATTCAGAAAGATGTTTCTAAAGTAGTAGTGGTTACGCAGAAACAAAGCTATTCGGCCAAGCTCGTAATAAACTGTGCGGGGCTATATTCCGACAAGGTAGCCCGTATGACGGTAGATGATTTGAATGTGAAGATCATTCCTTTCCGAGGAGAATATTTCAAGCTGAGAAAGGAAAAAGAATATCTAGTAAAAAATCTGATCTATCCGGTGCCAGATCCAAACTTTCCTTTTCTTGGTGTTCACTTTACTCGCATGGCGAAAGGTGTTGTAGAAGCGGGACCTAATGCGGTGTTGGCCTTCAAAAGGGAAGGTTATAAAAAATCAGACATCAATCTTTCTGAGCTAGCGGAAACACTAGCATGGCCAGGCTTTCAAAAAGTGGCATCAAAATATTGGCGCACAGGATTTGGTGAAATGTATCGTTCGTTTTCAAAAGCAGCTTTTACGAAAGCACTACAAAAATTAATTCCCGAAATTCAGGAATCAGATTTAGTGGAAGGTGGTGCGGGAGTACGCGCACAAGCCTGCGATCGCCAAGGTGGTTTAGTAGATGACTTCATGATACTCGAGAAAGAACATGTGATTAACGTATGCAACGCTCCCTCTCCAGCTGCTACGTCATCATTAGCTATTGGAGAAGCTGTGTCAACGCTTGCTATGAAGCGTTTTAGTTGAGACCTATTTTTGATTGATTAATATCTTGTATGGCTCGATCATTATAGATCAGAAATCAACCGAGGCGTACCGTAAGCTAACATAGAAAAACCCATGAGCGCAACCAAAAAACGTGCTCTGAATAAGTGAAATTTTGAAACCCCCATAAGTGTTATGGTGCGTTTGAATGAGATTCAATTTACCTCCAATTGCGATTACGCCCCACCACTTTCCGCTAAGCACACTAAAAAACACATTAAAAGGATTATTTAATCGTAGAAATGTCAAGATCGAGGCCTGGAAACCTCGAAAGAGGAACTAGATTGAATTTGAATTGAGGTAAAATGAATGTGATGGGTCGTGATACGTCAGTACTTATCAGCGTTAGTTGACTTCTTCCTCAAGCAACATAACAGGACTATGAATGCGGAAGGTAATGCCTCCCTGAATTCCTCAAACAATTATCCGAGATCATGCATTAGAAAAATAGAATTCGATATAACTCTATGAAAATCAGGCTCTTTGAGCAAGAATTATTCCAAACCATCCTAATGCTATGCATTAGAAACTAACTGATTGATTCTCATAGAGAAAGAAGTTATCCACAAACTCTAATGCATAATCTAGGATTATATCACTGTAATACCGTTGGTACACAACTCCCAAGGTTGCAAACCCATGAAATGATCCGGTACTAAATATCTGCTTTTCAAAAGAGCCACTAATTTCTCTGCGAGGTGTTACATCGGTTTCAAAATCTTTAGCCACACGATATTCTAAACTACCACCCAGCTTATGATCGTTCGATAATATGGATAAGCCAAAGGTGGATTCAAAAATTGATTGTTTGGTGCCAAAGTTTTCATTCATAACGCCAAAGCCAACTCGGCCAATCACATTCTTTGTTGTTACCACATTTAATTGGATGACTTGCCAATCAAATGTGGTGAGATCTTTAGGGCCATCAATATCTTCCTCTATCAGGTAATTAACTCTGAAATCCGTAGAGAACAATCCTCAGTTCCCTCGAATTCGTGGATTAAGTAAATAATAATTAGAAGGCTGGGCCGCGGCCTGAAGAGGCAACTCCAGAGAAACAATTCTTGGATTTCTTTCTTTCTTACTCAGCTTTTCCCCTTGCCATACTACAATGCCATTGCCAATCAGATCAACAAAAAAATAAGCAAAGAATCCAGAAGATGATGTATTTGAACCACGGTCGCTTGACCGTGAGCTATTAGCCGAATTAGATGAAGACGAACTCTTAATCTGATCTACTTGTGCCTTAACATGAGTTACCGATAGACAAACCAGAATAAGCAACTTGTATTTAAATAGACGAAACATAATAAAGAGCCTTATTCTTTTATGGCTGATACTTCAATCTCGACCAGGTAGTCCGGATCAATCAGTGCACTTACCTCCACCATGCTAGTGACCGGCTTTATGTCTTTAAAAAATTCGCCATGTGCTTTTCCTACAGCTTCCCAATTTGAAATATCGGTAACAAAAATACGTGTACGGATAACATCTTTCAGTTCGAACCCTGCTTGTTTTAATACTGTTTCAATTTTCTCAATGATGAATTTTGTCTGACCATAAAAATCTCCTTTGGCTACCACGTTGCTGCCATCAGTAGCAACCGTTCCTGAAACTTCAAGCGAGTTTCCAATTTGTACAGCTCGGCAATAACCAACAATATCTTCCCATTTAGCACCGGTGGAATAGTTTGTTCTCATAATTTAAGATTACATTTTCGTATCGTAAATTACGAATTATGAGTCATAAGGTTGATGCTAATTTCTCAAAAGAAGAGCAAATCCGATACAGTCGTCATTTTGTTTTGCCAGGGTTTGGCTCTGATGCTCAACTAAAATTAAAATCATCGAAGATTATCGTGATTGGCGCTGGCGGTTTGGGCTGCCCCGTACTACTGTACCTGGCAGCTGCTGGTGTAGGCACGATCGCTATTGTTGATGATGACCAGGTGAGTTTGTCAAATCTGCAACGGCAAGTGTTATACACTACCGAAGACATTACTAAATCGAAGGCGATCGCTGCTGCGGATCGATTAAAGAAGTTAAACCCTTCCATTTCGATTCACACAATTGAAAAAAGAATCACCAATAACAACGCTTTTCGTGTTCTTAGCAATTATGATATTGTAATTGATTGTACTGATAACTTTCCCACACGGTACCTATTAAATGATGCCTGTGTACTGCTGGATAAACCATTAGTCTATGGATCGATTTTCAGGTACGAAGGTCAGGTGGCCGTAATCAACTATAAGAAAGGACCCAACTACCGCGATCTTTATCCATTGCCTCCTTCTCCTGATTCAGTTCCCAATTGCGAGGAGGGTGGCGTATTAGGCGTATTGGCAGGCATCATTGGAAGTATGCAAGCCAACGAGGCTATAAAAATTGCAGGTGGCTTTGGTGAAACGGTAGCAGGACGATTGGTCATATTTGATTCGCACACGTTTGAATTCACCCAGATAAAAATTCCTGACCAAAACTCCAGAGCAAAAATCAAAAGTTTGATCAATTATGATGAGTTTTGTGGTATATCAAGTTTAACCCCCATCGAAACTATGAAAGAAGTAACTGTACAGGAATTGAAAGCTCTGATGGATTCGGGAGCAGATTTTCAACTGATTGATGTTCGTGAACCGCATGAATATGACATTTGTAACCTTGGCGGTGAGCTTATTCCTCAGGGAGAAATTCCAAATCATGTTGACAAGGTTTCAAAAAACAAGAAGGTAATCGTTCAATGCCGTAGTGGTGCACGCAGTGGCAACATGGTACAGTGGCTAGAGAAAAATCATGGATTCACCAATCTCTATAACTTAAAAGGAGGTATTTTGGCATGGGCAAGAGATATCGATACAAGCATGCCCACCTACTAGTCTCAAATTTGCCTTTCCTTACGATTAGCAATTTGATCTAAATCATAAAAAATGTCTTAAATGGTTTAAAAATAGAATTCCATGGTTATTTTTGTCTACTTATCTGATAGATATTATAGGTTTAATAGATGTAGTAGTGAATGCATACAGAACTGATCGCGAGGACATGACGAACAAATACAAATTGAACTATCTGGAACAGCTGGAATCTGAAAGCATTCACATTATGCGTGAGGGTGTTGCTCAGTTCGAGAGACCTGCATTACTATTTAGTGGTGGCAAAGATTCCATTACACTAATGCACTTAGCAGTAAAAGCATTTGCACCAGCAAAAGTACCATTCCTCTTACTACACATTGATACTGGACACAATTTTCCTGAAGCATTGGAATTTCGTGATGGGATGGCTCGTGAATGGGGCGCTACACTAATCGTTCGAAAAGTGGAAGATACTATTCAAAAGAAAAGTCTAACCGAACCAAAAGGAAAATTTGCCAGTCGCAATTGGCTACAAACCTATACCCTCTTAGACGTCATTGAAGAATTCAAATTCGATGCTTGCATTGGGGGCGCCAGGCGTGATGAAGAAAAAGCGAGAGCAAAAGAAAGGATTTTTTCCGTACGCGATGAGTTTGGCCAATGGGATCCTAAACTGCAAAGGCCAGAGTTGTGGAATACCTACAACGGACGCATTCATAAAGGCGAGAATGTGAGAGTTTTCCCAATCAGCAACTGGACAGAGTTGGATGTATGGAATTATATACGCAAAGAAAATATTCCGCTACCAAGAATCTACTTCTCCCATGAACGTGAAGTAATAGAACATGAAGGTCAATTTATCGCGGTATCGCCTTTTATTCGCATTGATCAAACTGATGTGATCACGACAAAAAGAGTTCGATATAGAACGGTCGGTGATATGACCTGCACGGCTGCTGTTGAATCAGAAGCCAACAGCTTAGATGAGGTAGTCAATGAGATTATTGCTACCAAAATAAGTGAACGTGGTGAAACCCGGATTGATGACAAAGTTACCGAGGCCGCTATGGAGGACAGAAAAAAGAATGGATATTTTTAATTGCGATACTTCCTATGGACATATTACGTTTTATTACAGCAGGCAGTGTAGATGATGGCAAGAGCACATTGATTGGTCGCTTACTCTACGACAGTAAAAATATATTAATTGATCAATTAGAAGCGATTGAAAAAAGTACCAATGCTAATGGTGAAGTGGATTTGGCATTGCTTACCGATGGTCTGCGTGCAGAACGTGAACAAGGAATTACGATTGATGTAGCCTATCGCTACTTCTCAACTCCAAAAAGAAAATTCATCATTGCCGATGCGCCTGGTCATGTGCAATACACGCGCAACATGATCACCGGTGCCAGCAATGTAAACCTGATGATTGTATTGGTTGATGCGCGCCTTGGCGTGATTGAACAAACCAGGCGTCATTCCATTATTGCATCACTATTCAAAATACCTCAAATCATTGTGGCAGTAAACAAAATGGATTTGGTTGATTATTCGCAAGAAGTATTTAACAAAATTGTCAATGAATATTCTGCCCTAGCAAAATCACTAGCACTAAAGGAAATCAAATTCATTCCGATCAGTGCTTTAAATGGAGATAACATAGTCGACAGAAGCAGTAAGCTAGCATGGTACGAAGGCGAATGTTTGTTGGATTGGCTAGAAACGGTTGAAGTGTATCATAATATTAACCTGGATGATGCTCGCTTTCCAGTACAATTAGTAATCCGACCCCAAACTGAAGAGTTACATGACTACCGTGGCTATGCAGGAAAAATCACAAGTGGTATTTATAAAAAAGGTGATGCCATAACGGTTCTCCCGGTTGGCATTCGTAGCAAAATAAAAACAATTGAAAAAGATGGCATTGAAATAGAAGAAGCCTTTGCCCCACAAAGTATCGTGTTGACGCTGGAGGACGATATCGATATCAGCAGAGGTGATATGATCTCAAAAACCGATAACCAGCCTGCTGTATCAAACGAATTGCAAGTGCTGCTGTGCTGGATGGACAACAAACCTTTAATAGCCGGTAATAAATATTATTTACAGCTCAATAGTCGCTTGGTAAGAATAGTGGTTCGGGAAATCGAATACAGACTAGATGTGAATACGCTTGAGAAAGAATACAATCCAATAGGACTAAGGTTAAATGACATTGTAAAAGTAACCTTGAAAGCAGCTAGTCCGGTACCCTACGAATCCTATTCCAGAATGAGTGGTAATGGTGGTGGAATATTAATTGACGAAACAAGTAACTCAACTGTAGCTGCTTGCATGATTCTATAACTACAAGTGTGAAAAATTGGAATTACAAAGTTTGATAGAATGATAAAGCATAAGTCAAATAGCACGACAGCTAAATCAGGAAAAGTAATATTGGCTGGCGCTGGTCCTGGTGATCCAGAACTAATTACCATCCGACTAAGTAAAGCCTTACAACGTGCTGATGTAATCATCACAGATCGCTTAGTGAATCCAGCGATCCTTAAAACGTTTGCTAACGACCATGCTCAGATTATACTTACAGGAAAACAAGGATACAGTGATGCATCAGTCACTATGAAAGAAATCAATATACTGGTAAGGAAGTATGCTTTTGAAGGAAAAACCGTGTTGCGTCTGAAAGGTGGCGATGTAGCGTTCTTTAGTAATGTTTTAGATGAATTACAAAATTTAATAAAACACAAAATTCCCTTTGAAATCATTCCTGGTATTACAGCGGCCAGTGGTGCGTCTGCATATGCAGGCATCCCTTTAACGGCCCGAGGTTATGCACAGGGTGTCCAGTTTCTTACTTACTATATCGAAGATCAGTTTATGCCCGAAAAATGGAAACAATTGGCAACCTCTACGGACACTCTTGTTTTTTATATGTCGGCCAGCCATGCTATAGACATAGCTGATAAGCTGATGTCTTATGGTGCCAAAGTAGACACATCCTTAGCAGTCATAGAGCAAGCAACCACATCTCATCAACAAGTGCACACGACCACGTTGTCGCAATGCAAAATTGATTTCAATAATAAATCGTTTAGCTCACCTTCACTGATGATTGTGGGTAAGGTGGTACAACTGCATATTTCATTTAATTGGCTGGGCAGCTTGGAAGAAGGAACTGTATTTAAACAACTTATATAAATCGATCAAGATGTTAGCAGAAGCAAGACTTCAACAACTTCATGCATTCGTCAGTACTTTTTCTAAGGAAGAACTAGTGTGGGTAAATGGCTATTTGAGCGGATTGCTTCAGAATGGACATTCCCAAATAAAGCCGGAATCGAATCATGCAGACATCACTGTAAAAAAAATGACCATTCTATATGGAACGGAAACCGGTAACGCTAAAAAATTGGGGAACATCTTTGCGGCTTCCGCGAAGAAGAAAGGCATCGGTGTAAAATTGAACGGATTAGATCAATACCGTTTGACTGATTTAGCAATGGAGGAATATCTTTTTATTGTAATAAGCACCCAAGGAGAAGGTGAACCGCCGGTAGCTGCAAAAGAATTCTACGACTATATTCATCAGGAAAGTATTTCACTAAACAACCTGAAGTACGCGGTGCTGGGGTTAGGTGATACTTCCTATCCACTATTCTGTAAAGCCGCAGAAGATGTAGATGTGAGGCTTACCAAACTAGGAGCACAGTCCATTATTGTATTGCAAAAATGCGATGTAGATTATGAAACTGAAGCAGCCGCATGGCTGGAGGATGTATTTACAGCGCTGAGTAAATATTCCGCAGAATCAAGTACGAAGCCATTAACTAATGCACAAAAAATATCGAATAAAACACAATACGAAGGAAAAATTACCCATCATATTAATCTCAATGATAATCGGAGCAGCAAAGAGACATACCATATTGAAATAAGTACCAATGATCAGCCCACCTATCAACCTGGCGATGCTATTGGAATTTATCCTTATAATAAAACTGAAGTAGTCAATAAAATCATTGAGCTGTCTGGTGTTGATCCTGCAAAGAAAGTATCTACTACTAAATTCACCGATTCGGTACAAGCCCTTCTAAAAAACCATTTAACTATTAACTATTTGTCAGTAGCTACGGTACAGAAATACGCATGTATAATTGGGGTTCAAATTCCTGATACCCGTATCGATTTAGTTGAACTTCTACGCATTTACCCTTTAAAAAATACATCTCAGATTGATGATGTCATTAAGATACTTAATCCACATACACCACGCATATATAGTGTTGCCTCTTCACCCATCGCTCATTCGAATGAAGTACACTTAACGGTAGCTAAAAATACATTTGAAGTGAATGGTGAAAAACGTATTGGATTGTGTAGCGATTTCCTGTGCGAACTCAAGGAGGGTGATTCGCTTAATTTCTACGTACACAAGAATCAGCATTTTAAATTACCATTACCTAACAAGGATATAATTATGATCGGCCCAGGAACAGGGGTAGCACCATTCCGTTCTTTTGTTGAAGAGCGCGATGCTACCGGTGCCACTGGAAGAAATTGGCTGTTCTTTGGTGATCGAAATTTCACTACTGACTTTTTATATCAAACAGAATGGCAGCAGTATAAAGCCAATGGCGTACTTACCAAGATAAATCTCGCATGGAGCCGCGACAATAATAAAAAAAACTATGTGCAGCATGAGTTAAAAAAGGAAGCTAATGAAATCATGCAGTGGATTGATGATGGGGCCCATATATATATCTGCGGAAACAAAGACCCTATGAGTATAGAAGTGGATGAGACCCTTATCGAAATTTTAAGAGAGCAAAGAAATATTTCTCATGAAAAAGCAATGCAATTCTTAGAAAATCTGAATGAGCAGGGTCGCTATGTGAAAGATGTCTATTAATCATCCAAAATTCAAAGAAAATATTAAACGGAACACCATGTCAAAAAAAGAGTCAACGCAATTGTCAGCTGTAGAACGCATAAAACGTGAGAGCCATGGGTTGAGGGGGACCATCAATGAAAGTTTATCTGAAGCTATCACTGGACAAGTGCAGGAAGATGATACGCAAGTGGTAAAATTTCACGGCATGTATCAGCAAGATAATCGTGATGTGCGTGAAGAAAGAGCCCGAAAAAAATTAGAAAACTTATATTCTTTCATGATCCGCCTACGGCTGCCCGGTGGTGTGCTTACGGCAGAACAATGGATGGCCACACATCATATTGCGGGTGAACATTCCACCGGAGTTATCAAGATTACCACACGCCAAACTATTCAATTGCATGGCATTCTGAAATCACACATCAAACCCACCATTCAATCTTTTAATGCTGCACGGCTCGACAGCATCGCTACATGTGGTGATATCAATCGCAACGTAACTTCAAATGCTTTGCCATCTCATTCGTCTTTGCATCAACAAGTACACGCTTACGCAGATAAGATCAGTACGCTTCTGATGCCTAAAACAAGAGCCTATTATGAGATCTGGCTTGATGAAGAATTACTGGAAGAAAAAAAGGATGAGACAGATCCTTTATACCAAGACCGATATTTGCCACGCAAATTTAAAATTGGTATCGCTATTCCCCCAAACAACGATGTGGATGTGCTTACCAATGATATAGGACTTATCGCCATCATAGAAAATGATATTTTGAAAGGATTCAATATTGCCATAGGTGGGGGCCTATCGTTTACACATGGTAACGAAGCTACTTATCCAAGATTAGCCACAATGATTGGCTTTACAGATACAGAAGAAAAGACTCTTAAAACAGTCTATGAGGTTTTAACTGTGCAGAGAGACTTTGGGAATCGTAGTGATCGAAAGCAGGCTCGGTTAAAATACACCGTAGACCGGCTGAGTGTTGAAGTGTTTAAAAATGAATTAGAGAGTAGGATTGGATTCAAACTTGAAGAATCAAAACCATTTGCGTTTGCACAGCGTAAAGATGATTTTGGTTGGAGTCAAAGTAAAGATGGATTATGGCATTACACTGCGTTTGTAGAATGTGGACGAATAACCGATGAAGAAAATGTAAACACAAAAAATGCGCTCTATGAAATTGCGGAGTTGAATAAATCTTCCTTTAGGTTTACGTGTAACCAAAATGTGATTGTCTCAGACGTAAGCGAAAAGGATAAACAAACTATCGATGCTTTATTGAGTCAAAATGGCGTTACACAATTCACGCAAATTTCATCACCCATTCGGCTTAGCAGTTTGGCGTGTGTGGCATTTAATACGTGTCCATTGGCATTGGCAGAAGCTCAACGCTACATTCCTTCACTAATTACCAAGATTGAACCTCTGCTGGCTAAGCATAACTTATCACAAGATGATATTGTATTGCGAATGACCGGCTGCCCCAATGGATGTGGAAGAAGTACAGCCGCTGAAATTGGATTTGTTGGCACGGCCTACGGTTTGTACAACCTTCACATTGGTGGCGATCGGTTGGGCTTACGGTTAAACAAAAAGTTTAAGGAGAACTTAAATGAAGACCAAATACTTCAAACACTGGATGAGCTTTTCTTTATCTATGCAAACGAGAAAATTGAAAATGAAACCTTTGGCGATTTCTCATTCCACAAGTGGGTGACTTTAAATTAAGAGATTGGCTATAGATTCAGGAATGAGATATCAACAAAATGGCGAACCAAAATAATTCATCAGATCAGTCTGGAGCACCTACCAAGAAAAACAACCTATACCCCATCTTCCTAAAGCTAGATGAGCTAAATGCATTGGTGGTTGGCGGTGGTAACGTTGGACTAGAAAAAGTAAACGCATTACTTTTTTCATCACCAGAGGCCAACGTCACAGTCGTTGCCCCTGAAATAAAGACTGAATTAAAGGAAGTTATTAAACACCATGCAGCATACTCCCTGATTGAACGCAAGTTTGAAGATCAAGATTTAGAAGGGAAAGATATTGCCATACTAGCTACCGATGATAAAGAACTACATAAACACATTAAACAATTGGCCCGTAGGAATGGCGTACTGTGTAATGTGGCAGATACACCAGAGCTTTGCGATTTCTATCTGAGCAGTGTAGTGAAGAAGGGGAATCTAAAAATAGCCATCAGCACCAACGGTAAATCGCCCACAATAGCCAAACGCTTAAAAGAAACATTCAATCAAGCCTTACCCGATGAGATCGATCAGGTTTTGGATAACATGCATAGCATTCGCAACAAACTGAATGGAAACTTCGCTGAAAAAGTTAAAAAACTTAATCGTATCAGTAAGGTGCTCGTAGAAAGCGAACAAGTAGCGCGTGAAAAACGAATACAAAAAATAGCCACCTACTCAATACTCTCATTTGCATTGATGCTCATAGGACATTTCATCTTTTCGTATGTTCCATTTCAACAAATAGTTGATGATTCTGTAGCGTGGTATAAAACGTTAGATGATAATTTTCATTGGATGATGTTGGCTGGATTTTTGGCACAGTTAGTTGATGGTGCCTTAGGTATGGGTTATGGAGTTACCAGTGCAACTGTATTGTTATCGACAGGCATTAGTCCGGTTGCAATCAGTGGAAGCATTCACACCGCTGAAACATTTGCCGCAGGCGTATCTGGCTATAGCCATTATAAATTTGGAAACGTAAACAAAAAGTTATTTAAAGCGCTCGTTATCCCTGGTGTGATCGGTGCCGTTGTCGGAGCGCTGTTATTAGTATTGCTTGGTGATAAATATGGCAATCATCTGCGCCCGGTAATTGCTGTTTACACATTGTTTTTGGGAATCAAGTTTATTCTTAATGCGTTCAGACAAACCAAAGTGGTTCAAAAATTTAAGCACTATAGTTTGCTGGCTACGGTTGGCGGTTTCTTTGATTCTTTTGGTGGCGGTGGTTGGGGACCTATCGTTACCTCCACATTGATTAACAACGGCCGAAGTCATAAATATGTCATTGGTTCCGTAAGCCTTACCGAATTTTTTATCACATTAGCAAGTGCCTTTACCTTCTTCACCATGCTTGGTGTAAGCCATTGGCAGGTGATCTTTGCATTAATGATTGGGGGAACAATAGCAGCTCCTATTGCGGCAAAGTTGGCTGGTAAAATACCCAAAAAGACATCTTATCTATTACTCGGAATCCTAGTCGTTTTCTGGAGTGTTCGAATACTTATAAAAGTATTTTAAAACAGATTGAAAAAATATTTCTATAAGCTACTAGTTGCTATTGCCTGGTCAATGTCGTTAGTGATATCTTGAATATTCTCAAGACCAACAGAAATCCTAATTAATCCGGGTGTAATACCTACTGCCATTCGCTCCGTATCAGTTAATTTTGAATGCGTGGTGGATGCCGGGTGTGTTGCAATCGAGCGTGTATCACCCAGGTTGGCTGAATGAGAAAGCATCTTGAGTGAATTTAAGAACTTGCGCCCGCGATCAATGCCTCCTTTAATTTCAAAGGTAACAATGCCGCCTCCTGATTTCATTTGCTTTTTGGCAAGTGCATATTGGGGGTGAGATGGAAGGAAAGGGTATTTCACTTTCAATACTTCGCTATGTGATTCTAAATGATTAGCCAGTTCCATTGCATTCTGGCAATGACGATCCATGCGCACAGCCAATGTTTCTAAACTCTTTGATAACACCCACGCATTAAATGGCGACATGGATGGACCTGTATGACGAGCGAAGAAGCGAACTTCTTTTATCAATTCTTTTTTTCCCAGCACCGCACCACCAATCACTCTCCCCTGTCCATCAATAAATTTTGTTGCCGAATGAGTAACTAAATGCGCACCCCATTTGGCTGGATTTTGTAAGTAAGGAGTAGCAAAACAATTATCAACATTCAAGATCAAGTTGTGTTTGTTTGCCAGTTTGCCTAACCATTCCAAGTCAACAATATCGAGTCCAGGGTTGGATGGGGTTTCCACAAAAATCATTTTAGTGTTTGGCTGAATCTTACTTTCCCAAGACCCAGGATCGGCCAGATCTGCATAGGTGTGCGTGATATTGATTTTCGGAAAAATGATATTCAGGATCTGATGTGTTGATCCAAAAACAGATCGTGATGCTAATACATGATCACCTGATTTTAACAGCGAAGCCATGCTGATGTACATCGCGGCCATGCCAGAAGCGGTTGCAATTCCGTCTTCCGTTCCTTCTAGCAAGCAAAGCTTTTGAATTAATTCTGTATTGTTAGGATTGGAGAAACGTGTGTAAATATTCCCCGGCATTTCATCAGCAAACAAAGCTCTCGCATGCTCTGCATCGTCAAACACAAAGCTGGAAGTAAGATAAAGTGGCACGGAGTGTTCGCGATAGGGCGTTCGTTCGCTTTGCGCACGTATTGCATCAGTTTCAAAATTTCTCTCTTCCATAACTACTGATTAATGATTTCAAAACTATAAGTAACCTTGGCTGTTTTCTCTATGGTTTTTGCAACAGAGCAATATTTATCAACCGAAAGCTGAACGGCTCTTTCTGCCTTTTCCTGATTAATGTTACCAAATAATCTAAAGTGAGCATGCACTTCGGTATAGAGAGCTGGCACTGCATCCTTTTCACGTTCGCCCGTTACTGTAATTTTCAAATCCTGAAGAGGTTCGCGTTGCTTGCGTAAGATCGCTATTAAATCGATGGCACTACATCCACCAAAAGCTGCCAACAATAACTGCATAGGACGGAACGCCAAATCGTGCCCGCCATTGGCAGGTCCTGCATCCATATAGATTTTATTTCCAGCTTCATTCACAGCCTCCATGTGAAAATCCTGATCGATGCGATTGATTTCAACTGTTATCATATCATACTATTTTTCTTCCAAACTAAACTTCCAATAACCATTGCCAAAACACTTACCAGTAAACCTGGCACAAGACTGGGCCAGCCGGTTTCCATTCTCTCAAAAATAAACCATGTAAAGGTACCTAATACCATAGATAATAACGCGCCAATTGCGGTAGCCCTTTTCCAATATAATCCAAAGACCAGAGGAGCAAATAAAGAAACTAAACTAAGTATTGAAGACTCACCAACTAATTCATAAATATTTGAACGAACCGTGGCCATGATGGTCGCTAAAATACTAAATCCTAACACGGAGATTCGGGTTACCCTTAATAACTGTTTGTCACTAAGTCTTCCCTTCGAAAGGGGCTTCACTAAGTTTTCTGAAAAAATTGCTGCTGGGGCTAAAATAGCAGAACTGGTTGTACTCATAATCGCAGACAACAGAGAACCAAAAAAAAGTACTTGTACAGGCATGGCGGCATGGCTAAGCACCATACTGGGTAGCGCCAGTTGAGCATCACCGATAGCAAACTCAGGATATAAATGTTTTGCGCATAAACTAATAAACAAAGGAAGCATCGCTATGGTCAAATACATAAAGGCTGCTATGTAACATGAACGAACAGCCGTATTAACACTACCCGATGACATTACCCGCTGAAATACATCTTGTGATGGAATAGAACCTAAACCCAGTACCGACCATGCCCCCAGATAAATTACAATGTCTTTAAAATTACTTTCCGGAAGGAAGCGGAATGTTTCTGGATGTGTTTCACTCAGTACGACAGAAATTCCTCCAGCCTTAACAGAAAGAACAATAGCCAGTACTAACAATCCTCCGATGATGATTACACTTTGAATAAAATCGGTAATGGAGATTGCCCACATGCCCCCTATATAAGTATAGAACGTGACAACCATGGCCGAAATAACAACGCCTTGCCAAACGGCCATATCGGTAACAACATTTAATATCAAGCCCATAGCAAGAAGTTGGGCAGCGATGTATCCCACATATGAGGGAACGATGAACGCGCTTGCCACTAATTCTGTTCGCTTGCCAAAGCGAACTTTAAAGAAATCGCCCAGCGTAAGCAAGTTCATGGAATATAGTTTGCGGGCAAAAAATAATCCGAATAATACCAGGCACAGAGCCGCTCCAAATGGATCTTCGATGACTGCGAAAAGTCCACCTTTTAAAAATTCAGAGGAAGCACCAAAAACAGTTTCAGAACCAAACCACGTAGCAAATAAAGCGGAAGAACTTAACAGGAGAGGAAGACTCCGACCTGCCAGCATAAAATCTCCAGACGTCTTCACCCTGCGAGAGGCCCAATAACCAATCACAACGGTGATGATCAGGTAAACGATGATGGAAAAAAGGAGCAATTCGGTTAGGTCAAAATGTAAACCTAAAAGTAAAAAAGAGAAAGGGTAAATCTATTACTTTTTACTGGCTCTGTTAAATTGAAATAGAAAATGCTTTTAATTTATAAACCATAATTTATTACACCTAGAAAATCAACCTAATGCCAACAACCAGATGGCGATATGTTGATGTTAATTATCCAGTGCTCCATCATCTACCCAACAAGCAATGGCGTCCAGTTGCGCTTGTGGTAACTTGGCTGCATTCTTAGGCATATTGCCACTTTGAACCACTCGATGTATGGCATAGGCACTTTCTCGGATGTTAGCAAAAACAGCAAAATTACCAGGACCACTACCTCCTGCTACATGACATCCTGCAATGGCACAATTAGTATTGATGATGCTTTTGATATCTGTGCTGAATTTTATATTGGTTAATACTTTAATGGTTTGAGTTATTTCGCAACCAGTCTCATCCATTATACGTATTGGATAGCTGCCTGCTGACAGTGCATTAAATGAATTGGTGAAGGAAGCAGGCCCATTATTAAACATATAAGAATAAGGGCCAGAACCACCTGTTGCATTAATCGTGATTGCTCCTGTATTGGTCTTACAATTGCTGTTGTTTGTCTGAACACTAAAAGCCAATGAAGATCCTACTGGCTTTAGCGTAATGCTACTCATACGCTCACACCCATTTGCATCTGTTAGCTTCATTTGATACGTGCCAGCTCCCAATCCTAAAAAAACCTGTTTAATACCTTTCGATTGAGCATCAATAGAATACTGATATGGCTCCTTACCTCCACTAGCTATAACGGTTATTGAACCATCAGTCGAACCACAGGAGGTTGGCTCTGAAAATGCCAGACTTAACGTAAGAACTGAAGTTGTGCAGTCCACAGGAACTAGTTCAATCTCGCTGGCACAACCTCCAAAGTATAATGATACATCTAACACTATGGCAACAACGCCTATCAGATTCTTAGTGAACATATTACTTAGGTCATTTAATTGATAAATCTTAAAAAAATCCGTAAACCATGCTTGCAGGGAAAACAATGCTCCAACAATCGCAACCACTTCTAAGGGATTTTACAGAACTAATTAAAAACAGATTGGTATGGCTTTTTGTTTTCCGTCCACCGCAGAAAGAAAGCCGTTGTGGCTAATGCCCCCGGAAATGCTGGACAAGAAGGAAACGCGCCTATCAGACAGAAATGCAGCGCACAGATTATCTAACCATACTAACCTGGAGCGAAAGACTTCAACAAAGAAGTAGAAATTACTTTAAGCCTTAAGTTTAGGAAACCAGTAGACTAAGATTACCGTAAGGATCTGGTCATCGATAATAAAAAATGACAGCAACTCGGTTCAGCGAAAAGAGCAAAATGAAAAGTGAAAAAGAGAACAGTTAAATCATTTACTTTTCATCAGTTACTTTAAATTGACAATAGAAAAAGTATGCTTTTAGAATTCACGGTTATTAATTATTTAATGCCCCGTCATCAACCCAGCAGGCAATAGCATCCAATTGAGTTGGGGACAATTTTGTTCCATTCTTCGGCATGGCGCCACTCTGTGTGAGTGACTTTATTTGATTTGCGCTGGATTGTATATTACTAAACACAGTAAAAGAAGAGGGCGCAGCACCGCCAGAAACATGACACCCGCTAACAGCACAATTAGCATCAATAATACTTTTCACTTCCCCGGTAAATGTAACACCACTTAATACTTTCTCAGTCTTTTTGATGGAGCAACCCGTGTTATCGGTGATCAAGACAGAATAACTACCGGCTGCAAGAGTATTGAATACATTGTTAGATGAAGAGGTTCCACCATTTATTTTATAAGAATAAGGTCCTGTTCCTCCTGTTGCACTAATAGTGAGCACCCCTTTGGTTGTCTTGCATCCACTGTCTGTTATTGAAACAGTAGCTGCCAGTGTAGACCCAAAAGGTTTTAGCGTTACGCTGCTTGTTCTCTCACATCCATTTTTATCCTTCACCTTCACCTGGTAAGTGCTTGCACTCAATCCAGTAAAACTTGCACTGGCAGCAAACGCCTGGGCATCCAGTGCAAACTGATAAGGGGAATCGCCTCCATTGGCAGTGGCCATAATGGAACCATCATTAGTTCCACATGAATTGGGATCTGATGAAGTTAAATTTAAAGTTAAGTTTGATGTTGAACAATCAACCGGACCAGGTTCGTCTCCGCTGGAACAATTCATGAAAAAAGATAATGATACGGAAACGATAAGAATGACACCGGTTAAGTTTTTGAATTGCATATCCCTATGATTAGTTGATTTTACATTTAACGCCTAGAAAGATTCCTACGCTTGATAGTTGCACATCCCATTCACCAATACCGACCAACGGGGCCTTAAAAAATGGTTCGATTTGAATATGAAACCTTGGCGCAATTTGGTATTGCATACCCACTGAAAGATTAAGCATCTTAAACCATTCATCATTTTTTCCCTCTATATAATAAGCGTAGTCGCGGCTACCCGAAGAATAATCAACCGTATAGGTATAATCTTCCTCTAGCATAACATAGGAGGATAGTCCAATACCTGCATAAAAGGAAGTTTTCAATTGAGGTCGGAACCGATAATAAATATTTACCGGTATGTCTAAAACCTGACATGATCCTACCATACGGTCGGCTGTGAATTTTCCGTAGGTCACCTTACTATCTTCTGAGTATTTCTTCATCGACCATATTCCACCAGTAGTAATTGACCAACGATTGGTTACCTGATATTCCACCAGTAAAGAAAAATTGCTACCCGTTTGTGATGATGAAGAATAATTGATTGATGAAAAATCAGGCGATGCCAGTGCACGTAAAAAAATAGCGTGCCTATCCGAAAACTCCTTTCTCTCCATCCTTGTATCAGAAATTACTTGCGTGGTATCGATCGTAATCCTATCCACAATGATCTGTTGCAAAACCGTATCTACCCGATGATCAGAAACGCTGACTATCGATTCTTGTGAATCCTTATTCTCTTGCATCACTAGTTTAGATTCCTTTTTAGAATCCCCAGTTTCGGTAACTATCAGCGCTTGCGTTTTTTCTATATCATCAGAAGTTATGAAGGATCCATCTAATTCTTTAACGATGGATTTTTTTTGCTGTCGGTTTTCAATGAGACTCTCTTTTTGTACAGAAGTTTGATAAGGCACTATTTGAACTGGATTTTGATTTATCTCCTCTGTTGAATTATTCTTCTGAATTGATTCTTTGGCATTAGCATGCAATAGTGACTTAGTTAGGAGTCGCTTTTCGGTAATACTAGTTCCCACCCAAACACCAGAGGAAAAAATAACTAACCCGAGAAGAACAAAAGTGATCCATCCGTTCCACATCGCTGGCTTTGGCTGATCCAACTTCGCATTCATAGCATCCCAGGCAGCCGAATCAAAAGAAGGTTCAAAGCCTTCAGCTGCATGTTTAAATATCGAATCGAGTTCCTGGTCAGTTAACTTTTTCATACGATATCCTATTCAGCCCTTCCAACATGTCGCGCAAATTTTCCCGAGCTTTGAGCAAATTTGATTTTGATGTTCCTGCAGATATGTTCAGTATTTTTCCGATCTCTTCGTGTGTGTATCCATCAACCACATGCAAATTGAAAACAGCACGATATCCAGGAGATAACTTCTGCACCAACCCGATCAATTCATCATGCGACAAATCCGTTAGGGCTTGGGGTTGTGTGAACGCTGAATGAGCAAATTCAACCGGATCTTGTTGCTGGTGCTTTAGTTCCCTTCGATACTGATCAATGGATGCATTAATCATAATCTTTCGAAGCCAACCTTTAAAAGGCGAATCCTGATTGTATTGATCAATTTTTGCAAACACTTTCATAAATCCGTCATTCACCACTTCTTTTGCCTCGTTGATATTTCTTGAGTAACGGATGCAGATGCTCAATGCATAGGCATAGTAATGCTGATACAGCAATCGCTGACTATCACGATCATTACGCATGCAGCCCTGTATGAGCAGGTACATGAGGTTACTCGAATTTTAGGTTTAAAAGATTACTTACAAAGGACGAAAGAAAAAAAGAAAGGGTTGCCTTCAGTGGAACGAAGTTACCTAAATGCATGAGCGGGTTTGTAAATGGTATAAAAGAAAATCCCCCGAAGCCATTGACTTCAGGGGATTTTCTCTTCTATAGTTGGCTTAAATCCTTAGCTAGGATAATAGTCCTTTTAAAAATAATCAAATTTTAGAACCCAGCTACGAAAAAAAAACACCCTGAAGGGGTGTATTCACTTTGTAACGGACACCACTGAATCCCTATTTGTTGAATCTGGAGCCAAAAACTGGTCTTTGATGCGTTCCTGAAGTTGTGGCTTTGATCCTGGAAACGTGGTGCGTGATGAAATGTCGTAGCTGGCATAGATCAACAGCAAAAAGAAAATGGCTGCCACAAACAGAAATATTTTCTTTGATTTTGACATGGTGTAAAATTTAAAAGGGGGCATTGAACCCCCTTTTATTTTTCGTAGTGATTCTTAACAATTAATTCAATTTCTTGGCTACCGCCTCAAAAGCTAAGGGGTGATTCATTGCTAAATCAGCGAGAACCTTACGATTCAAATCAATACCAGCCTTTTTCATTTTTCCCATAAATTCAGAGTAGGACATTCCATGAAGTCTTGCTCCAGCGTTTATACGGGCGATCCAAAGGGTGCGAAAATCTCTTTTCTTGGCTTTTCTATCGCGATATGCATAGACCAAACCTTTCTCAACTGCATTTTTTGCTACAGTCCATACGTTTTTTCTGCGACCAAAGTATCCTTTGGCCAACTCCATGACGCGCTTGCGTCTGGCACGGGATGCAACACTGTTTACTGAACGTGGCATATTTTTTTAATTTTTGGCGTTGGCGGTCTTTTGTTTCAAAACACTTTTGTGCCAATTACCGGGTTTAACATAAGCTCATTAAAACTTTTGTTTCAATAAGCAACCAAAATCCGACTTGACGGATTAAGCAAGAAATGGAAGCATTAGTTTCACGTTACCCTCGTCAGCTTTTTTAACGGTGGTTGCATGTCCTAGTCTTCTTTTCTGCTTAGTACCTTTCTTCGTCAGGATGTGTCTTTTATAAGCCTTCTTTCGCTTAATCTTACCGGTTCCGGTAACCTTGAAACGCTTTTTGGCTCCTGACTTTGTTTTTAACTTAGGCATTACTTATAAATTTAAATCGACTAAC
This sequence comes from Bacteroidota bacterium, assembly GCA_947470895.1. Taxonomy (GTDB): domain Bacteria; phylum Bacteroidota; class Bacteroidia; order Cytophagales; family Cyclobacteriaceae; genus ELB16-189. The sequence goes on along the minus strand of CANIVF010000012.1, from coordinate 11,746 downwards.
TCTATTTCTTTCCTTTTGGCGCCATCATCATATACATGCGCTTGCCTTCTAACTTTGGTAATTGCTCAACCTTACCAAATTCTTCCAGCGCCTGGGCAAATTTCAACAAGAGAATTTCACCCCTCTCTTTATAAACAATAGAACGACCTGCGAAGTGAACATAGGCTTTTACCTTAGCTCCTTCCTGAAGGAAGTTTTCGCCATGTTTCACTTTGAAATTGAAATCATGGTCATCAGTATTCGGTCCAAATCTGATTTCTTTCAAAATCGTTTTTTGGGCGTTGGCCTTGATCTCCTTCTGTTTTTTCTTTTGTTCGTACTTAAACTTCGAGTAATCAATCACTTTGCAAACCGGAGGATCTGCATTGGGTGAAATTTCCACCAAATCCAAACCTTGCTCCTGAGCCAGCTTGATAGCAACTGATGTTGGATAAACATCAACCTTTATATTTTCACCAACTACCCTTACTCGAGGAGCAAGAATGCGTTCGTTAACACGATAAGGTTCTTCTACTACTCTCCGCGGACCTCTTACGAAAGGTTTTGGGCGGTTTCCACCTTGAAATATTGCCACTCTTTGGGTTTAAATACTTAAAATTTTTAAAAATTTCGGTCTGGTTCTCAGACAGGGCTGCAAATATCGCTCTTTTTTCTTTTTTTCAAAATGAAGAAATCAGGATGGGAGTGCGAAATCCTTAGAAAAGGTGGCCATAAAGTCGTTAAGGTCCATTACACCCTTATCTCCTTCTCCATGCTTCCTCACAGCTACTGTATTTTCCAAGGCTTCCTTCTCGCCTACCAAAAGCATAAACGGAACCTTATTTACTTCAGCATCCCTGATTTTGCGGCCAATTTTCTCATTTCGTTCATCTAAAAAGCCCCGAATATCTCTCTCCTTAAGGATGTCAAGAACTTTTTTACCATAATCATTAAATCGTTCAGAAATTGGCAACACTGCGATCTGCTCAGGGGCAAGCCATAGGGGGAAATTTCCTGCGCAATGCTCAATCAAAACCGCCACAAATCTTTCCAAAGAACCAAAAGGTGCCCGGTGAATCATAACCGGGGTGTGCTTTTGATTATCTGATCCAATGTATTCTAGCTCAAATCGCTGAGGAAGTTGATAGTCAACCTGAATGGTTCCAAGCTGCCAGCTTCGTCCGAGGGCATCTTTTACCATGAAATCCAATTTAGGACCGTAGAAAGCAGCCTCACCTTTTACGGCTACTGTTTTCAACCCACGTTCATCCGCAGCTTCCTGAATTTCGCGCTCGGCACGTTCCCACAATTCATCTTGTCCGATATACTTTGCTTTGTTTTCCGGGTCGCGAAGTGAAACCTGTGCGGTATAGTTTTCGAATCCTAAAGACCTGAACACAAACAGCACGAGATCAATCACCTTAATAAATTCTTCTTTCACCTGATCTGGCCTGCAAAAAATATGAGCATCATCTTGTGTAAAGCCTCTCACCCTGGTTAGTCCGTGAAGTTCACCACTTTGCTCATAGCGGTAAACGGTACCAAATTCTGCATAGCGGATAGGCAGATCTTTATATGACCTTGGCTTGACTTTATAAATCTCACAATGATGCGGGCAGTTCATAGGCTTCAGCAAAAACTCTTCGCTCTCATCCGGGGTCTTTATCGGTTGAAAAGAATCTTTACCATACTTCTCGTAGTGACCTGATGTAATATACAATTGCTTGCTACCAATATGAGGTGTTACCACGGGCTCATATCCTGCTCGGATCTGTGCCCTTCGCATAAATTGCTCAAGACGCTCACGAAGGATGGTTCCCTTAGGTAACCATAAAGGCAAACCCATTCCTACTTTTTCTGAGAAAGCAAATAGCTCCAATTCTTTACCTAGTTTTCTATGGTCACGTTTCTTCGCTTCTTCCAGCATGTGGAGATACTCTTCCAACTCTTTTTGCTTGGGGAACGTGATGCCATAAATGCGCTTGAGCATCTTATTTTGTTCATTACCGCGCCAATATGCTCCGGCAACACTAAGAAGTTTTATCGCTTTGATTGGGCCAGTGGAGGAAATATGTGGTCCGCGGCAGAGATCAACAAAATTTCCTTGCTGATAGAATGTAATCGATCCATCTGCAAGGCCATCAATTAACTCTAACTTATATGGATCACCTTTTTTTGTAAAATATTCCAGTGCTTCACTTTTGGATACATCTCTGCGCACAAACTGGCTATTGGTTTTTGCCAGCTCTAACATTTTCTTTTCAACAGCAATCAATTCTTCATCACCAAAAGGAATATCTGCCAAATCAACATCATAATAGAAACCATTATCGATTGGAGGACCAATTCCAAACTTGACACCGGGATACAGCGCCTCCAAAGCCTCGGCAAACAAGTGAGCCGAGGAGTGCCAGAACGCATACTTACCACCCTTATCGTTCCACGTAAATATTTTTATTGACGAATCTGAATGTATAGGTCGGCTCAGGTCCCAGATCTCTCCATTTACTTCAATAGATAATGCATTCCGGGCCAGTCCTTCACTAATACTTTGAGCTATTTCAATTCCTTTTACGCCCAGCGGATACTCTCTGGATGATCCATCCGGCAATGTGATTTTAACAACACTCATGATTCAGAATTTTGGATTGCAAATATGGCGTTTTCCTAGCTGTTTAATGCATTAAAAAGTAAAAATAGAGTGAATTAGAGTTGGAATTGAGCTGTAAAGAGGACTCCAAACTTACGTGCGCCCGGGTTATCAAGATAAGATACCCTGTGAACAAAATCCACTCGTAAAAATTTAAAAATGTTTTCCACACCATAACCTAATTCGACATAGGGCTTTCCATTCTTAAAATATCCAGCAGTAAGCGTTTCACCACCCTCTGGAGTATATTGAGAAATCAGGTTTCGATTGGACTCTCTCATGCCTCCTGAAATCAGGTTGGCGGTTGCTAAAAGTCGCCACTTAAATTTATTCAGCAGCGGCACCCGATTCAAAAGAAATCCCTCGAGGTATTGACGGTATTGAATTGCAGCGAAATGATCACTTACAAATTCTCCATAGTTCATGAGATTGTATGTAAGTGAGGTGTAAACAAACGATTCATTGCCCAAGTGTAGCGATAGCAATGGGTAAGGCAATGTATTGAAAACATACTCACCCGTAAAGGTTAAATGCCCAACACCAAGTGGCCCTGTTTTAATTCGCTTTGTTAAACTAAAGCGTAGCTTATCGTAGTTAAAATCACTACCAAACACACCCGAAATACCTTTGGTATATTTCAACGTAAGAACGGGCCATTTTTGTGTGCCTAAACTTACCCGCTCATTATCATCCATCAAAAAGACTTCATCTCTTGCATAGCGCGATTCAATGATCACCTCAGAGGTTTGAAAAGTACTTAACACCTCTCCCAGGTTATATGGATTTATATATCCAAAATTAAATGTCGGGTCGAAATTCCAGGTTCTAAAAGCCACGCGTTGTGAATAGCCCTTAAACAATTCGCGTTGAATTGAAACCCTGTACTCGTCTGAGTAATAACCTCTGCGAAAATAGCCCCAACGGGTAGCCGCGACAAAAAGAGGATTGTCGGCAAGTGTTTCATCATCGATACCAATTCGTGATAAATCTCTTCGAGCCCTGAAAGAAAGTGTAGTCCATCGATGTCGTGACAGGATGTGTTTAATCCCCACCATGTATTTAAACTTTTCATCATCAAATCCATACGCGCCCTGCACATGATACACCCATTTCTTGCTGAACTGATAATTGGTTCTGAATCCAGCCTGCAACCGAATGCCTTCAATATTGTTCCACGAAAGTGTGCTCAGGTAAGGACCGACATCGATTTTATTAACCGTATAGTATCCATCAACTAAAACTTTGATGATGTCGGTATAGGTCTTTACAATGGGTATATTTTTTAAGGTATCTATCATCCGATACACGTTCTTCTCTGTTTCACTTAATGGCTCGTGGCGAAGCGTATCCCAGTATTTTTCATCTTCGTACATGCGAAAATCTTCAGCCATTTCAATAGTTCGTTCATAGAAAGTTGGCTCATGGGGTTTGTTGGTGATTAAGTTCTTATTGCTGGTATAAAACTTCGCCAGCATACCGGCATTATCTTTTCCAATCTCGCCTACATCAATCAATACCCGATTCTTTATTGGAAGCCACGGGCCTAATTCAGTCTTGGCCGACTCTTGTTGCAACCTGATCTTCTCAATAAAGTTAAGGTTAGCCTGATCGCCCATTGAGGCATCAATCTGTTTTAATGCATACTCCTTTTTTGTGATCCACATTGTGCCTGTAAAAGCCAAATCCTGCGGACTTTTGGGAAAGAAATCCAATCGATAACAAAAATCATCTCCCAGATAAAGACTGTCGCTTAGATCATATTCATAGTAAATACGCCATCCGTCAGCGATAGGAGAAACAAACTCCTTAGTTAAAATATTCAACCAGTTCTGATAGAAATTGTATTCTTGAAAAGATGATCCCACCATTTGTGTTACCGTAGTCCCATCCTCCACCCCTAATCCACTCACCTTTGTTTTTAGAATTTTTTCCTTTTTCAGGGAAGGATTGTCACGATAATAAATTTTTGATGTGCTCTCTGTAATAAATAGTGGCAGGATGGGTTTCCCATCTTCCCCGGCAATGCGATCAATACTATCGAGAACCTGTGTAATTTTTTTTACAACTTTCTTTTCTCTGAATTTTTCTGAGATATTATCTACATCTACTTCAATTTTTGTGTATGTATCATATTCATAGGCGATCAACTTTCGTTTATCGTTGTTGTTCTTATTACGCACTACATTTCTCAAAATCTCAAAGGCAGGATTCTCGCCTGCATATACAATAACCTCTTGCAACCCAATTGACTCTTCCAATAACTGAAAATTGATCGTTTGTTTTATGCCAAGTTTTACCGCTTTGCTTTTAAGCTTGTACCCAACGTAGGTGGCAATCAATGAATCTGTGGCGTTTGAAGACTTTAGAAGGAAGTTGCCGTCAAAATCGGTGGTGGTGCCTATGGAAGTTCCCTTAAAGACAACGTTAACAAAAGGAAGGGGATCACCCGATGCCGCATCAGTAACCTTACCTTGCACGATGGTTTCCTGTGCCCATACTCCACTGCTAATGAGTAACAGGCACAAAAATCTAATCAATGATTTATTAAAAAGCTGTCTAGTAAGTTTCACGGAAAGGAACAAGTACAAAATTAAGCATTTATATGGACGAGAAAGAGAAAGGTAGACCGACTGAATTTTTTTATTTCAAATCAAAGACTAAGTGGTTCTTTTTCACCTAAATGGAGGGGTTCTGTACCTAAAACATAAAGATCGAGGATAGCCTTTGTCCGCGCAAAGTATTCCCGGAAATATACCTGTGCCGAAATCTCTTGTGATGGCTCCTGCGCCACTAAGGCAACGGCATCCATATGATAGTAATTGCTAATAAACAGGGCCCTATAACTATGAAAGGGCTGAGTGATGATGATGATCGTGCTTTGCCCGAAAATTTCCTTACATCTGACAATCGAATCCAATGTGCGCAACCCCGCATGATCAAGCGTAATGGCCGAAGAGGGTACTCCTTTTTTCATTAGAGCCTTTTTCATCTCCAAAGGCTCATTGTAATAGCGGGTGCGATTGTCTCCACTCAATATGAAATGAGTTACCTTACCATTGCTAAATAGCTCAGCAGCGGTGGCTATACGATTCTCAAAAAAAGGATTGGGCACTCCGCTAATCATCCGGTGGCTGGTACCTAAAACCAAAGCTACGCCTCCTTTTTGCAGTTGTTGTTGATCGTCTAATACTTTTGTTCGTGTGCTCAATACAACCCACAGATTGGAAACAAGGACAAAAATGATCAGAATTAATAAACCAAACGCGGCACCCCTCAACACGTGTTTCCAAAACTTCATTTAAAGCCAGATTAAAGACTGGTAAATTTACACAATTGACTTCATAAATTCCTTTTCCATTATTTCTGCATTCCTCACCATCTTACGAAGCCATCTGAGTCTTACATCATCCTTCTCTTCTTCAGACAAATGCCAGTTTACTTCGGAATTGTGCAACCCAGGTACAAGCGAATTAAGACAAATGGCAGCACTAACAGAAATATTCAGACTTTCCGTAAAGCCATACATGGGAATATTAATCTTCATATCAGCATGATCAAGAGCATACGATGAAGTGCCATGCAATTCATTGCCCATCACAATGGCAATCTTTTCGTCTACAGAAAGTTCATGAATCGAAATACCTTCTGGGGAAGGATCGGTAGCTGCAATTCTATAGCCATCTGCTCTTAGCTGTTCAAAACACGCCTCGGTATTGTTTCTCGATTTTCCTCTATGCCTGATTAAATCAACCCATTTATAAGAACCCTTAAGCACTCTCCGATTAACGGTGTACTTACTGTCATTTTCAATGATATGGACATCCTGAATGCCCATGCACTCGCAGGTGCGAATAACAGCACTGGCATTTTGTGATTGATAAATATCCTCCAGCACCATGGTGATATGCCGCGTGCGCTGATCCAATACTTTCTCTACAAATTCTTTCTTATGATCGCTAACAAAGCGCGAAAAGTACTTACACAGCAATTTGTTTTTATCTTTTTCGTTCATGAACAATTGCTTAAACAATCTGTTAAAGCCGTAAAGTACATAAACATGACTGACTCAAAAAAATATTTGATCATTGGCGCAAGTTCTGGTGTTGGATCAGCAGTCTTAAACATATTAAACGCTGACCAACATCAGGTAATCACAGCTTCTCGAAGAGACGTGACTGATTCCCATGCTCATATTCCTTTTGATCTGACTAAAGATGAATTGAATTTGAGTTTACTGCCTGATTCTCTGGACGGTTTGGTGTACTGTCCTGGGTCAATCAATCTCAAGCCATTTCATCGCATTACAGATCAGGAATTTATAGAAGAATTTACACTGAATGTAATTGGGGCCATTAAAGTGATCCGAAAAGTATTACCACTCTTGAAAAATTCACAACAATCATCAATTGTTCTTTTCAGCACCATCGCTGTGCAACAAGGTATGCCGTTTCATTCATCCATTGCCGCTGCAAAGGGTGCATTGGAAGGCCTAACCCGTTCGCTTGCGGCCGAGTTTGCTCCAAAAATCAGAGTCAATGGCATTGCTCCATCGCTAACGAATACTCCGTTGGCTGCTCGCCTTCTTTCATCTGATGAAAAGAAAAAAACATCTGATGAAAGACATCCGCTAAAAAGAATTGGTAAGGCCGAAGATATTGCCAGGCTCGCTGCATTTTTGTTATCATCACAATCATCCTGGATAACAGGCCAGATTATTCATGCCGATGGTGGGCTTTCGTCCATTCGTGTGTAGAACGAATACCTGCCATTCTCCGATTTTTTATACCTTTGAGATTGGATTAAACCGGAAATGCTAAAATCAGTTGTTTTTACGAGCCTTTTATTGTGCTCTTTCGCCCTACATGGTCAAAATGAGAATGTTTCGCTGCCCTTATCTCCTTATAGTACATTCTATGCAGAATTAATTTCAACGCTTTCAAAAAGTTTTAATGCTGAATCTCCAAAAGAGGAAACACATGAACCAGATGCGGCTTGGAAAAATTGGTTACTGGTTGAAAATTACACCTTCGGCAAAAACCGCGGTGATCTTCCAATGATTGCTGACCTCGATGCGCTTCACCCCTACTTTCGTGATCAAGTAGCAATGCTGATTGCAGTGTGTAAAACAAAAGGGATTGAACTTGCCGTGGTGGAAAGTTATCGTACTCACTCCAAACAAAATGAATATAAAGCAATGGGTAAAAACTATACCCGATCAGTGGGCGGAAAATCAAAGCATCAATATGGATTGGCTGTAGATGTTGTTCCAATGATTAATTCTGTGGCGCAATGGGAGAACGCTAAGCTATGGCGCAAAATTGGTGTTATTGGCGAACAACTTGGATTCCGCTGGGGAGGAAGATGGAGAAGTCTTTACGATCCTGGACATTTTGAGTGGACCGGTGGATTAAGTAGTTACAACCTTTCTTTAGGACAATGGCCTGTTATTCCAAAAGTACCTAATTATCCTTGTATTGAAGAAGATTTATCACAGCTTACCAAATATTGGAAAGCATTGGAAATTGAACAATCATCGATTACAAGAAAAGAAATTGCATCATCAAAAATGAATTAAATTTATTGCTATTCCTCGTTCCAATTTTTATTTTCTTATTCAAAGAAAAGATATTTTTTGCTTCTATAAACAACTGATTCTTATAAGTGATGATTAAAGTACTTAACTAAAATTTACCTTCACTTTAATCTTTCAATACTCTCATCTCCACTCGCCTATTTTTTGCCCTTGCTTCTTCATTGTTTTCTTTAGCAATAGGCTGTGATCCCCCGAATGCTTTAGTCTGCACTCTGTTCTTGCTGATTCCCTTAGTCGTAATGTATTTTTTCACTGCATCTACCCGAGACTGAGAGAGCTTCAGGTTTGCCGCAGGGTTACCCACATTATCGGTATGGCCCTCGAGCTGAATCTCAACTTTAGGACTATCTTTCATCATCGCAACCATCTCATCCAATTCCTGAAATGATTTAGGATTAATCACCGCCTTACCTTGTTCAAAGATGAGATGATTAAGAATAATCGTTTCACCTTTTGATGTTAATGCTATATCGTGCGAGATCACATTGTCTACAGACTCTTTAGGATCTACGATAACGGTGTGCGGAATATAGCCCTCTGACTCTGCTGTGATCTGATATTTGGCCGAACCAAAAATTGAAAAGGAGAACGTGCTATCATGAAATGAACCCGATATTCCACCTGTCGGATAACTATGGTAAGTAATTTTTGATTTCAAAAGTCTTCCTCTGATTGCATCTTTTACATTCCCCTTTACCATGATGGTCTGTGCAAAACCTACGTGAGTAATCAATAGAAGAAAATAAATAAGTAGTCGTTTCATTTTACAAAACAGAGAAAAAGAAAAGGAAGAATCAACTTAAACTTGATGAGTCATTGTTTTAGTCGATTGTCAGATGGGAATTCAGCTAGTATTCTAAAACAGTTATACTGAACAAACCGTATGAAAATAGTAATTTAGTGTACACAAATTAACACTGGGCCAGATTGAATAACTAATCATCTGAATGATGAACTTTCAAAATCCTCTTTTTATTATTCCAGTGTTGGCAGGTTCATCCTTTGTGATCATAGGGACAATCATGCTCAAATTCCCTCCCAAAACGATCAATAGTATTTATGGATACCGTACCTCCACTTCAATGAAGTCGCAAGAAAGATGGGATTTTGCACAATGCTATTCGGCTAAAGAAATGATTAAATCGGGAGCTATTTTAGCATTAACTTCTCCATTAAGTCTCTTCTACAATCCAACCGAAGCCATAGGTACAGCCGTTGGTCTTGGACTCATGCTTGCTACGGTGATTATATGGATTGTAAAAACAGAAAGAGCAATTAGCAATAGATTTGGTAATACACGATAATTATTAAAGTAAAAAACATCTTTATGAAATACACATTCGTTTTGATCATCACATTGGCTAGTGTAACCACCTTGTTTGCACAGATACCATCAACTGAAATGCAAATTAAAACTGCTGTGCTCGCAGCATCTGAAGACAAACGCGCTGGCGCCATGGTATATGGTTATGATGCCAAAGGTAAATTTGTTTTACTCAGAAAAGGAACCAATGAAATCATCTGCCTTGCCGACAACCCAAATCAAAAAGGTTTTAGCGTTTCATGCTACCATCAAGATCTGGAACCTTTTATGGCACGCGGGCGCGAGTTAAAAGACGCTGGAAAAACTACACAGGAAATATTTGATATCCGCGAAGTTGAGGCTAAGTCAGGAACGCTGGCAATGCCTAAGCAAGCATCAAACCTACAAGTCTATTCTGCCAGTGACGAAAACTATAATGCCACCACGGGTGAAGTGAAGAAAGGAAGTTTTCGCTATGTGGTTTACATCCCTTGGGCAACAGCAGCCAGCACTGGACTGCCGATAAAACCTGAGGCACCTGGCATGCCGTGGATCATGAATCCGGGCACACACCGCGCTCATATTATGATCGATCCAGTTTCAAAGGATTGAAAATCAATTTGGTTTGCGCATGAAGAGTTAGGTTTACAAATGACCCGATCCTATTGTGTGTCATAATCCTTGCTTATCTATTTGCTTTTTGATAATTTTATTAATCTCCACTTGATTTTATCATACCCTTTAAAAAAAGTAATTCATTAAATAACAAGATTAATGTCTATGTTAAAGAATCGGTTGCTTACCTACTTGATCATCTCTATTAGTTTTTCATGCGATTATCAACCGGATAAAGAGTTTTTCAAAGATATTCCTCTTACCGAACTAAGTGGTGTGGCAATCGATCTAAATAAAGCTGACACTGTTTACGTTTTTCAGAGTACCGAGCTTAGCTATCTGGCAGAAACCGGCCAAAAAAAAATTCATAGTGTCATTGTTTACTTCGACAGTAAAGAAGTAACAAGATTCAATTCGGCACAAGCAAGTTTCTACCTAAGCTCTCTAAACTATCCGGATGGAATTTATTCTTTAAAAATTGAAATTTATACGAGCACAGGTTCCAACAGTTTAGCGGATATTCTAGGAAGTGAACAAATTAAACTGACTAGAGAATGGAAAGCTTTCATTGATCGAAGTACGCCCAAGCCAGTATCGATTACATCCATCAGCCCAAACAATGGAACGTTGCAGTTAAAATGGCTACCGTATAATCAATATAACTTTCAATCTTATATGGTTAGAAAGTACTGTTATGTTCCCAATTTTGATTTCTATCAACTGTGCTGGTCTATTGAATTAGATGAACAAAATACAACCATATTTAATGACGTAACCTACATGGGTGGAAAAGTGAAATATGAAATCATGGTGAAAGGTGGGTTTCAAAACAGTGAGGCAACACAACAAGCCTACGAGTTTGTCTATGATCCCGAACTTCAATTTGAGTGGCTCAACAAACAACAGGTAAAATTTACATGGAAGAAAACTCCTTTCTATGAAAACTTCACTGGCTATAAATTCGGAGTCTTTGGACTAACTAATGTCGTGTTTAACAAGGAAACAATAAATGATACCACAGTTACTTTTGAACCCGACATGAAATTTGGATCAACTCGGGCAGCTGATTTAAAGGTATACTCCCAATCCTATGATGATGACAATGCAGCAAAATCCAAAACGATATTAACCTTTGGCAAGATTATTCCATCGTTCTATTCAAAAAGTATCATCTATAACAAGGTGTTAAACAAATACTTCGCGCTTCAATACGTACAACAAGACGATTATAAACTGATACGTATAGATGGAACAACATTTAATGTGGAGGCTGAAATACCTGTTGGTCGTTCGGGAGGATTCTCCATTTCGGAGAATGGCGAGTACCTCTATGTCACTTCCTACACCAACACTAAACGCATCGATCCTAATACATTTGAGGTACTCGCCACTTACGACATATCAGGCTACAGCATAACTGTTTCTGACAACCATTGGATAAGTGTTTTAGGTCAGGCAAACAACTCACTTATCAGAATGAGCGACTTCACGATAATTAAATCAAGTGCAGGCCCGCAGACACTCTCACCTTCAGGAAAGTTTTTGTTATCCAATGACAAAGTGTTGGAATGGAATGGAAGTTCTTTCATTGAAAAGGGATCTTTAG
>CANIVF010000011.1 GCA_947470895.1 Bacteroidota bacterium | reverse complement strand
TAGACACCTCAAAGGTTTAAACTTTTTCCGCTACTTTTATAAAGTGAACTTTCGGATAGTTATGAAGCATTTATGAATAACTCTTCCGTCCTAATGAATAATCTGGGATAAAATAAGGTGCAACATGTCTGATGATATTCTTTTGGAAAACATAGAAGAGATTCAAGATTGGTTTAGAAACGGAAACAGTGACCAGTATGCACCCAAACTCATACGAGCTATAAAAAGCATTTTGCCTGATTTAACGGTCAACGAATACACAACTAAAAAATGCATTACCAGCTACACAGCACACGGACAACCCTACATTGGAGAAACCAATAGTAAAGGTTTGTTTGTTGCTGGCGGATGCAATGGCTATTCGGCTATGTGCTCAGACGCTATTGGTTTTGTTGCTGCCCATCTGATGATCAACGGAACGATTCCAGAAGAATTTCCTGCCGATTGTTTTCAACTACACTATCAAGATCACACATAAAAAATCTATCTATTTAATCACAAACGACCTCATCGATACCGAACCCATATCTGTCTTTTCATTGAAGAAAGAAATCTGCTCATTACTTTCTTGTTGAGCAATAGTTTAAATCAATGGAAGGTAATGATCTGGTGTAGGTACCGACATTTGTGCAGCATTGCCTAACTTATCGTACTGGATAATGCCATGATGATTTCTATCCACGAGAAATGTTTTGATCTTTTGATCAAATTCAGTTGCCCAATCGTAGGTTTGGCCCGAAAAATTCAACAGCCGCAGGTTATGAACAATATTGCCGCTACCAATAATCATCACCCCCTTCTTTCTTAACGCACGAAGTTCACGGGCCAGCTCATAATGATACTGCATGGGCTTATAATAATCCAGGCTGAGTTGATACACGGGAATATCAGCTTGCGGATACATAGGCATTAAGAAACTCCAGGTGCCATGATCGAGTCCCCATTCATAATCATCTTGAATCGTTGCTTTGGTGATGATTTTTTTAGTCAGCGCTGCAAAATCGGGCGAGCCCGGTGCGGGATACTGTGCATCAAACAACGCCTTCGGAAACCCACCAAAATCGTGGATAGTCTTCGGCCGCGCCATCGCTGTTACCCGGGTATCGCGCGTGAGCCAGTGTGCTGATATGGTTAAAATGGCCTTGGGGCGAGGTAGTTTTTTTCCAAGCTCCACCCACGAGTGGCTATAGTCATTTTGTTCAATCGCATTCATCGGACTTCCATGCCCGATAAATAATGCCGGCATAAGTTGTTCTGATGGCGTTAAATCGTCCATCGAATTCATAAAAGAACTGAATGTGCTCATCGTGCTGATCCCTAAAAGTGAGTGTGAAAGAAAATCTCTTCGTTTCATCTGATAGCAAATTAACCAAAGCGATAGTATTTTAATTCCATCATTCCACGAAAGTACTACGATCTTAATCTAGGTTAATTTTTTTTGCCGATTTGTGCCTTCGTGACCTGGTGGTTCACAGCCTCATTGAACCACGAAGGCTCTAAGTCACTAAGATACACGAAGGTATAATTACTTAATAGAAATCAATTAACTTAGCACTCTAACTATGAGCACACCCGAAGTTGATTTATTTAATCCAACTGACAAAGACACACGCTTTGCAGAGATCGTGTTGCCGGTGCCCATCGGCAGGCTCTTCACCTACCGCGTGCCAAAGGAATGGCAAGAGAAAGTGAAAGTAGGTCAGCGTGTGATTGTTCCCTTTGGTCAAAAGAAAATCCTGACGGGAATTGTGATGACGATCCACCATCAACCACCCAAAGAATATGAAGCAAAATATATTCTGGAACTGCTGGATGAACATGAAGTGATTTATGCACCTCAGTTTCAACTCTATCAATGGATTGCCGATTACTATTTATGCACGATGGGCGAAGTGGTGAATGCCGCGCTGCCTTCCGGTTTAAAACTTTCGAGTGAATCCATGGTGCAATTGCGACCGGGTTTCGATATCGAGGAATCGGATTTTGATTTCTCGGAAAAGGAACGGTTACTGTTGGCACGACTCCAGTCCGACACACTAAGTTATTCTGATGTGTCAAAACTGTTAGGAGCAAAAAGTATTTATAGCATTTTAAAATCATTATCATCCAAAGATGCCATCATCCTGTTTGAGCAGGTGAAAGAGAAATTTAAACCCAAGACAGAGAAACACATTCGCTTGAATCCGGAACACGCAAACAAGAAAAGTCTAGAGGTATTGTTTGAAACATTCGCTGCCAAACCGAAGCAGGAAGCGGTGTTGTTAAAATATTTGCAGGAAGTGCCTGTATTTTCGCATCCGGAATTAAATCAGCAAGGCATTCACAAATCAAAACTGATGGATGGAGAAATTTCAGAATCCTCTATCGGTACTCTGATAAAAAAGAAAGTTTTGGAAGAATTTGATGTAATCGTGCCCCGCTTTGGTTTTCCTGACAACAGTCACGAACATCCAGTGCTGCTAAGCGAAACACAGGAAAAAGCACGCAATGAAATATTGAAAGGCTTCGAAGAACATACAGCTACATTGCTTCACGGTGTAACGGGCAGTGGCAAAACCGAAATCTACATCGACCTGATCCGCAAAGCGATGGAAGGTGGATCGCAAGTATTATATCTGTTGCCCGAGATTGCACTCACGACTCAAATCGTTCAACGACTAAAGAAAATGTTCGGCTCTGAAATGGGTGTATATCACTCCAAGTTTTCGGACAACGAACGGGTAGAAGTCTGGAATGGTGTGCTCACCGGCAAATTCCGCTTCGTGGTGGGTGTGCGTTCATCTATTTTTCTTCCTTTTGATAACCTGGGGTTGATCATTGTGGATGAAGAGCATGATCCTTCCTATAAACAACATGATCCCGCACCTCGCTATCATGCGCGTGATGTGGCGATGGTAATGGTGCAGATTCATCATGCTAAAGTATTATTGGGAAGTGCCACACCTTCGGTGGAATCTTATTACCAGGCAAAGTCAGGCAAGTATGGCTTGGTTTCTTTACAAGAACGTTTTGGCGAAGCACAGTTACCAGAAATTGTTTTTGCTGATCTCCTGCAAGAGAAAAGACGCAAGACAAACAAAGGAGAATTCTCTTCCCTCTTCCTCAACGAAATCAAGGAAGCGCTGAAGAAAAATGAACAGGTCATTTTATTTCAAAACCGCAGAGGCTACTCGCCAATGGTGCAATGCGAAGATTGCAGTTGGATACCGAAGTGTATTAATTGTTCGGTGAGCCTGACTTATCATCAATATCGCCATGCCATGATTTGTCATTACTGCGGATACCGGGAAGAACTTCCTAAGCAATGCCCCACTTGTAGTTCGAAACGAATACACACGCTGGGTTATGGAACTGAAAAACTGGAAGAGGAATTAACGCTACATTTTCCGGAAGCAAAAATTCAACGCATGGATTTAGACACCACGCGATCGCGCACGGGTTATGAAACCATCATCGAAGGATTTGAAAGTGGTGAAACCAATATTTTAGTGGGTACACAAATGGTCACCAAGGGCCTCGACTTCGATCGGGTAAGTTTAGTGGGTGTGTTTGATACCGATCGCATGATGCACTTCCCCGACTTTCGTTCGTATGAACGAGCGTTTCAATTGATCACGCAAGTGAGTGGCCGCGCTGGGCGCAGGGAGAAAAAAGGAAAAGTCGTGTTGCAAACATCTGATCCCAATCATCCCCTCTTTCGCTATGTCATTGAAAATAATGTGCAGGGATTCCTACAAGATCAGCTACTCGATCGGCAGGAACATTTTTATCCACCGTATACCCGCCTGATTGAAATCATCGTAAAACATACCGACAAGAAAATTGCCGTGG
Organism: Bacteroidota bacterium; assembly: GCA_947470895.1. Lineage (GTDB taxonomy): Bacteria > Bacteroidota > Bacteroidia > Cytophagales > Cyclobacteriaceae > ELB16-189. Next base: position 81,214 of record CANIVF010000011.1, on the reverse strand, counting down.
CATTATCCGATCAGTTTGCCAGGGAACTAAAAGATCAATTGAAAGGAATAAGAATTCTTGGCCCCGGTGAGCCGATGATTTCTAAAATGAGAAATGAATATCTCATGGCGATTATGGTGAAGATCAACCGCGATCAGGGCAAGCTACATGAAATAAAACACATCCTTAGTATCACTGCATCACAACTTTTAGAGATCAAAGAATATCGCAGTGCGCGGATTGTGTTTGATGTTGATCCGGCTTGATAGGCTCATTCAACGTACGCACACAGGAGTGGTGTTAAAAAGTGTAAGTCGATCCAAAATAGGATCTATGAAATACCATCCCGGTCAAGTTAACCGAAATGAAAACTACTACTCCAAACTACAAATCGCGAACCGGGATCCAGATAAAGGGAAGTGAGAACGTTACTATGAAAAAAATTATCCGTAAACCGTACGAGATCCCGGTTCGGTGTTACATGAAGTGATATTGGAAAGAGTAAGTTGCCCGACCACATGACAGCCTCGAGCAAATCTTATCAATATTTTCAATCAATCTAAAATACTCCACTCCTCATTCAACACCGAAATGGCAGAGTGCGCGGTGAGATCAAACTGACATGGAACAACAGAAACATAATTATTCGCTATGGCCCACTCATCGTTGTCTTCTCCCTTATCAAAATTCACGAAGTTGCCGGTCATCCAAAAATAACTTCTTCCATTTGGATCAAAGCGTTGTACAAAATCCTCCACCCACTTGGCATTGGCCTGGCGACAAACACGAATACCTTTAACAGGTTCGTTGCGCTTGGGTGGAATGTTCACATTCAACGCAACACCTTTGGGCAATCCATTCTCCAACACTTGTTGTGCAATCTTTTTTACTACTTCATGCGTATGCGAGAAATCTGCTTTGTGGCTGTAATCGCATAGCGAAAAACCGATTGCAGGCGTGCCTTCAATTGCGCCTTCAATCGCAGCCGACATCGTGCCGGAATAAAGAACACTGATCGAAGTATTGCTTCCATGATTGATTCCGCTCACGACCAGATCAGGTTGGCGATTATCTTTCAAAACAAAATGACGAGCCATCTTTATACAATCGGCCGGTGTGCCCGAGCATTCGTATGCTCTCACCCCTTCAAAAATAAACGACTCATTCAACCGAAGTGTATCACCTACGGTAATCGCGTGCCCCATGCCCGACTGTGGGCCATCGGGTGCCACCACAATCACATCGCCCAGTTCCTTCATCACATTGACTAAGTTCAGTATTCCTTGTGCCGTAATACCATCATCGTTTGAAATCAATATCAAAGGTCGTTGCATAAAATATCGTGATAAAAAATAAATGCTATTTTACAAAAAAGGAATTATAAAAATTCAAAGCCTGAGCAAGCTCATATTTGTCATCCAGATCAATGCGGTTGGCTCTTACGTATTTTTGAACTTCATCTTCCTTGCCTCTCATCAATTCATACCAATCATTTTTCTTTCCCCGGTACTCTTCGATGTTCCCATTCTCTTTCAGGATGAAATACTTATTAATCAACACCAGCCTGGTGTATGAGCCATAATAGTAAAAGGAAGTGCTAGTGCGGTATTCCAGATTCTCGCGGCACAACACAGTCAATTTACCTTCTTCCAGCAATTCAAAAAATACGGGTGCTTTGTACTGACCTGCAGAGGAATAAGGCAAGGAATAAAAGATCCGATAACGTTTAACTGTGCCGTCATAAATCTCAAAGAACAGCACCTTACGTGCCGTGTAGCTTTCCAACTTGGGCGTCTGCTGATTGGCTTGATATTGCAGCAAATCACTTTGCAAGTCATACTTGATTGTGCCGCGCAGCGTATCTCCGGTATCCAGAATCAACTTGCCTTCATGCCACAGTTCAAACGCAAATTGTTGTGCAGCCGCAGTAAAGCTGATTAAACTATATAAGAGGATTGCTAGACGTTTCACTTTGAATTCAAAATCATGTGTCCGAGTTTGTCTCGTTTCGTTTTTAAATATTTTTCATTGTGCATATTGGGTGCAATTTCGATGGCAATATTATCCACGATCTCCAGACCATAACCCATTAACCCAACGCGTTTCTTTGGATTATTGGTGATCAGCCTGATCTTAGATACACCTAGATCACTTAAAATCTGAGCGCCAATACCATAGTCGCGACTATCCATTTCAAAACCTAACTGCAAGTTAGCCTCCACGGTATCAAGTCCTTCTTCTTGTAATTTATAGGCTCTCAGTTTATTCAACAAACCAATGCCTCTTCCTTCTTGTTTCATGTACAGAACAATCCCTTTACCCTCACGCTCCACCATCTCCATGGCAGCATGCAATTGCGAACCACAGTCGCACCGGCATGATCCAAAAATATCTCCTGTTACACAAGAAGAGTGTACGCGCACCATCACCGGTTCATCTTGTTTCCATTCACCCTTTACTAACGCCATGTGCACTTCCGTAGTATTGATTTGCTCGTAAGCCACCAATTTAAAATCTCCGTATTCAGTCGGCATCTTTACGTCCACCTGTCTGCGAATCTGTGATTCAACCTTCATGCGATAAGCGATCAAATCTTTAATCGTTACCAACTTAAGATTAAAATGATCAGCCACTTTTCGAAGATCCGCCAGGCGGGCCATGGAGCCATCTTCGTTCATGATTTCGACCAAAACCCCAGCAGGCCTAAAGCCTGCAAGACGCGCAAAGTCAACAGCAGCTTCGGTATGGCCAGGGCGCCTGAGCACTCCCTCTTTTTTGGCACGCAATGGAAATATATGACCTGGTCTGCCTAATTCTTCCGATTTTGTTTTAGGATCAACCAGCGCCTTGATGGTTTTGTAACGATCGTGAGCGGAAATACCCGTAGTACATCCGTGACCAATCAAATCCACTGATACAGTGAAAGGCGTTTCAAACGTGGCGGTGTTTTTTCCTACCATCAAATCGAGGCCCATCTCTTCACAACGGTCTTCCATTAACGGGGCGCAGATCAATCCGCGACCATGGGTAGCCATGAAGTTAACAATCTCGGGCGTAATGGATTCAGCAGCACAAACAAAGTCACCTTCATTTTCACGATCCTCATCGTCTACAACAATTATGACTTTACCATTTTTTATTTCTTCAATCGCCTCTAAGATCGAATCAATCATAATTTTATCACTCATGTTTATTTATTTTCACTTATCTAACAAAGAAAAAATTATTCCTATTCCTATTTTGCTACCACAATACCCAACAATTTAGCCAGTTCACGTTCAGCATCTTTTAATCCGGTTTGATCAATCAACGTCTGTTCTAATTGTTCCCAACTTCCTCCACGCTCTGCCTCTTTTATCTTTTGCAGATTCTCCTCCATCATTTTCTGCACCATCCTGAACTTCAACCGCAATACATTGCTCAAAGCCAACTCATTCACGATTTCACTTTCCTTGGAGAAAAAGATATTCTTAGAGTTCCAATGCTTGCTGGTGTCGTAACGGGCGGTGATCAATTCAGTTACGGTATTTTTTACTTCAGCGCTGCTACTTTTTAAAAAAGAATTACTATCCGTCACGTTGCCCTGTATAGCGCCATCCTTAAACGCCTCATAAATTTGTTTATACACCGGATTGGTAAACGTAACATCATCCAACTCCTGCATGATAAATTCGGTGAGTTTGTGTTCCTCTACCGCCTTGTCGGCATAATTCAAAAGCAATCGAATGGTTTCGCGCTCCTGCAATTGCACCATTCCCTGTACATCCAGTTTGTTAGGTTCAATTTCTTCAGGCACCACCGGAATCGATTCTTCCGGATGCTGCTCCCTGGGTTTATCTTTCTCTGCCTTTCGCCTTTCCTGAATAAGAATCTTATTCAACTCACTAAGCAACACCGGCTCAGCAATCTTTAACAAGCTGCTGGTTTCCTGAATATAAACGGATCGCTTGACCGCATCAGGAATTTGCGAAATACTGGAAATAATTTCTTTGATGGATTCCGCTTTGCGGATCGGATCTCCTCCAGCTTCGGATGCATAGAGTCCTGCTTTAAACGAAACGAAATCCTGTGTATGATCTTTTAAAAATTTCTGAAATTCGGTGGTGCCTACTTTGCGTGAATAGCTATCCGGATCTTCCCCATCCGGAAACAACACCACTCGCACGTTCATGCCGCCTTTCAGAATCATGTCGATACCGCGCAGTGCGGCTTTGATACCGGCCGAATCACCATCGAAGAGCACCGTAACGTTCTCCGTAAACCTCCGAATAACTCTGATCTGACTTTCCGTAAGCGCAGTGCCCGAAGAGGCTACCACATTCGAAACATCCGATTGATGTAATGAAATCACATCAGTATATCCTTCTACCAGGTAACAAACATCATGTTGGCGAATGGCATTCTTGGCCTGATACAAACCATATAAGACATCGCTCTTGTGATAGATATCGGTTTCCGGTGAGTTGATGTACTTGGGCTGGTTCTTATCCTTGCCCAGCATGCGCGCACCAAATGCAATCACCTTACCGGAGATGTTGTGCACGGGAAATATCACCCTTCCTCGAAAGCGGTCATAGGTACTACCATCATCCTTCTTAACGATGAGTCCTGTTTTTTCCAGCAGCTCTTTATTATACCCTTTTGTTATCGCTTCTTTGGTAAAATTCTCCCACCCTTCCAACGCATATCCTAATTCAAATTTCTCAATGGTGCGATCGTTGAATCCACGCTCTCTGAAATAACTTAGTCCGATGCTGATTCCTTCTTCACTTCCAGTAAGTTGCTTGCGATAATATTCTTTCGCAAAGTTCATGAGGATGTAAAGTCCTTCACGTTCACTTTGCTCAGCCTTGCCCTCTTCAGTCTGGCGCTCTTCTTTGATATCTACACCATATTTTTTGGCCAGGTAGCGGAGCGCCTCGGTGTAGCCCATTTTTTCATGCTCCATCACAAACGTAATGGCATCGCCACCCTTGCCGCTACTGAAATCTTTAAATATGCCCTTGGCGGGAACCACGAAAAACGAGGGCGTCTTCTCGTTGGCGAATGGGCTTAACGCTTTATAATTGCTCCCCGACTTCTTAAGGGTCAAAAAATCGCTGATGACATCAATGATATCAATGCGGTTTCGGATTTCTTCTATGGTATCGCGGGAGATCAAGAGGTCTATTCTTCAGAATCCGTAAAGATACTTTAGTTAACCGTAATTACAGGCTAAAAAAAGAGGATTAAACTGGGTTATAACCTGCTTTCGTTTCGTGCAAACCACATTCTTTGGCGCTTCCTTCCCACCACCATCGGCCTGCGCGGAGATCTTCGCCAGGAGCGATGGCGCGGGTGCACGGAGCACAACCAATACTCGGAAAACCTTTTTTATGCAGTGTATTCAACGGAATGTGGTGAGCTTCAATATGCTGCTGCATGTCTTCATCCGACCAATCGAATAAAGGATTGTATTTGATCAGGTTGTATTCGGGGATCCATTCTACCTTCTGCATCAATTGTCGGTTGGACGATTGCGACCTACGCAAACCTGTAACCCAGAGATCAACACCGCTAAGCGCCCGGTTCAACGGGTGTATTTTACGGATGCCGCAGCATTCTTTTCTGTTATCCACAGAATTATAGAACCCGTTGATTCCTTTGTCTTTAACATACTTTTCTACCTCCGTAGCATCCGGGAAAAGAACATCAATGTCGATCTTATAATTAGCTCTTGTTAAATCAATCAGGTCGTACGTTTCCTGAAAAAGACGGCCTGTATCTAATGTAAAAATTCCAATGGATAAATGCTGGCTGGCAATAAGTTGCGTAATTACTTGATCTTCCTCACCAAAGGAGGAAGCAAACTTTGCCGTATGAAAATGTTCAGCTACCCAACGAAGCCCCTCATGAGCAGCCAGGGTGCTTAATTGATGATGTGTTTCTCCTGATAACATGGAAGCAAATATAAGAATATTGGACGGTTATCTAGTAAGCAGGTAGACATACCGTATTGTCGAAGAAATTATTCGAAAGAACTTCAAAGAACCGTGTAATTTGTGCTGTTTTGCAGTTATGAGTATTACTAAAGAAGTGATTTTAAAAGCCCTGGGCACCGTTCACGATCCAGATTTGAAAAAGGATTTGGTCACCCTCAATATGGTGAAGGATATTGAGGTTGGTGATCGAAAAGTAAGTTTTACGGTGGTGCTCACCACACCAGCTTGTCCATTAAAGGAGAAAATCAGAAAAGACTGTGAAGAAGCGGTTGAAAAAGTGGTTGGGAAGGATTTCAGTATCGATATTAAAATGACCTCTTCGGTAACGAGCTTGCGCGACAACGCACCGCTATTGCCCGGAGTAAAAAATATTATCGCCATTGCCTCAGGAAAAGGTGGTGTCGGAAAATCTACCGTCACCACGAATCTCGCTGTAGCGCTGGCACAAGCAGGCGCCAAAGTAGGTTTGATTGATGCTGATATTTTTGGGCCTTCCATTCCCGTCATGTTTAACTGCGAACGCGAGCAACCCGAAGTGAAAGTAGTGGATGGAAAGAACTACATCATTCCACTGGAACATTACGGAGTGAAACTGATGTCGATTGGATTCCTGGCTCCTGCCGACAGTGCTGTGATTTGGAGAGGACCTATGGCCAGTGCAGCATTGAAGCAATTCATTTGCGACACCGTATGGGGCGATCTTGATTATCTATTGATCGACCTGCCTCCCGGCACCAGTGATATCCACCTTACACTCGTGCAAACAGTACCTGTAACCGGTGCGGTGATTGTAACAACACCACAGAAAGTAGCGCTTGCTGATGCAAACAAAGGGCTGGCTATGTTTAAGCAACCTCAGATCAACGTGCCGGTGTTAGGCGTCATTGAAAACATGGCCTACTTCACCCCGGAGGAACTACCTGATAACAAGTATTACATATTCGGAAAAGACGGAGGCAAAACTCTGGCGAATAAATACCATGTTCCTCTGCTGGGGCAGATACCCTTAGTGCAAAGCATCCGCGAAAGCGGAGACAGTGGATTACCTGCGGTCTTGAAAGACGGAGTAACCGCTCAGGCATTCAAAGAATTAGCCGAAGCCATGGCACGCCAAATTGCAATAAGAAATGCTAACTTTGATTCCACTAAACGCGTAGAGCTCACCGTGTAATGAATACTCAAGCACTGAAATCAACAGAACTAACCAATCGCATCGAAGCAGCGTTAGATAGTATTCGTCCATACTTGGAAGCCGATGGTGGTAATGTGCGAGTGTTGGAATTTACAGCTGATCAGATATTAAAACTTGAGTTCTTGGGCGCATGCGGCACATGCCCGATGTCAACCATGACGTTCAAGGCTGGCGTAGAAGAGGCCATCAAAAGAACAGTGCCCGAAATAAAAAAAATTGATGTAGTAAACCTGACCACGGCTTAGTGTGGGTTATGATAAACCCCATAGCCATACCCCAATTTCGCACGCGAATACAATGGAATTCGATTCCAAGCGTTTGAGAAAATGTAAAGACCACCCGCCTTTTATGCGTTGTGCGGCACGAATTATTTTTGCAACCCTGTTGTTCCTAGTCACTCGTAGTTCCATAGCCCAAGATCGCTGTGCCACGGTAAAATATGAAGAGCTGAGAAATCTACTCCATCCAAAAAAGGAAACCACTCAGCAGTTTGAAGAGTGGATACGCCAGAACGTATCTCTGCGCAAGATGGAAGCAAGGCGCACACAGGATGCAAAAGCTACCTACGAAATTCCAGTGGTGGTTCACATCATCCATAATGGAGAGGCTGAAGGAAATGGATTAAATCTATCGGTTGCCCAGATACAGTCGCAAATCGATGTTTTAAATAAAGACTTTCAACGACTAAACACAGACGCTGCCAGCACCCCTGCTTCTTTTTTACCGTTAGCAGGATCGGTTGATGTTCAGTTTGTGCTCGCCAAACAAGATCCCATCGGAGCACCAACTACAGGAATTGTTCGCGTGCAGGGAACCCAATCAGGATGGACCGTGAATGATAACTCCATCTTCAAAGCACTGAGTTATTGGCCTGCAGAAAAATACCTGAACATCTGGGTAGTGAAATTTACTGATCAAACGCTGGGCTATGCCCAATTGCCTGTTTCAAACCTGCCCACATTGAGCGATTCTCCCACTGATCGATTAACAGATGGTGTGGCCATCAGCAGTACCGCTTTTGGATCTATTGACGATGGAGCATTCGCGCTGGATACCAAATACAATAAAGGCCGTACGACCACACATGAAGTAGGTCACTTCTTTGGGTTGTATCATATCTGGGGTGATGATGGAGGCGCGTGCAGTGGAAGCGACTATGTGGACGACACACCTAATCAGGCCGGCAGTTACATTAATCAATGCCCTTCCGGAACAAGAACATCGTGCAACTCGGATGATATGTATATGAACTACATGGACTACACCGATGACGCTTGCATGAATATGTTTTCACTGGGGCAAGTCGGCCGTATCAATGTAGTGATGCAAAACAGTCCGCGAAGAATTACGCTGCTCAATTCCATAGGTGCCACCACTCCGCCAGTTTTGGCAATTGATGCAGGCATTAGGAAAATCATATCGCCCGGTGCCACAGCATGCGAAGGCAGCTTCACTCCTTCCCTTCAAATTCAAAATCTCGGCACCGATCCGATTACTTCCGTACGGGTACAATTGAAAGTGAATAACATGATTGTGCAAACCAATGATGTGTCCATCAGTCTTTCAAATCTGGAAAGCGGAGAAATTCAGTTTACTGGCATTGCCACAAATTCAAATCCGATTTCATTTACATTTGAAATTCTACAGGTGAATGGCGTAACGGATGGTAGATCATTCAACAATATCTCCTCTGTTACAACCACGATTCCTCCACTCGTGGGCATTCCTCTCAACGAAAGCTTTAATATTATTCCTTCAAATTGGACCATCGCCAATCCAGATGGTCTTAAAACCTGGTCATTAACCAATACAACAAGCAATGGAAATGCCCTGTTTGTAGAGTCTTTCAATTATGAAAATCAAGGCGCGAGTGATCAACTCATTTCTCCTGTTATCGATCTCACTAATGTTTCCTTCGCCTACTTAAAATTTGATCGGGCCTATGAATTTTACTCAGCAGGTTTTGAAGATCGATTGCGTGTACTGATCTCTGAATCCTGTGATTTTAATAATACGGCTACCGTAGTATTCGATAAAAATGGGTTAGTGCTATCGACAACAACCGGTAGTTCCGGAGGTTTCTTTTTGCCTACGTCCACCCAATGGAAAACCGAAATCATTTCATTAAGCGACTTTATCGGAAAAAAAATTCAAATTTCTTTTGAATCTATTAATGGCTACGGAAATAACCAGTTCCTGGATAACATCGCGATATCAAGCGATGAATTTACTAACCTCGCTTTGATCTCGCTCGATAGCCCGTCACCCGTAATTTGTAACCTGAACTCCACTCCCCTGATACGCGTGAAAAATCTTGGCACCACTCCCATCACCAGTTTTAAAGTGCAAACTTTGGTGAACAATCAAACTTCAGCTTCTCAAACCATCTTCAATCTTGATATTCAGCCCAGCGCTGAACAAACCGTGGCTTTAAATTCATTAACACTAAAATCCGGATTGAATTCCATTTTGATTTCGCTAACCGATCCAAACAATTTAAGCGACTCCAATCCGACCAATAACAGTTTTACCTATCAGCGGATCGTCAACGCATCAAAAGACATTATTCCTTTACGGCAGAATTTTGATAATGAATTTACTTCTTCATGGTCCATCGTCAGTCAGGGGCAGCAAGAAGTATGGACTCCAACAGCAACAAATTCAGGTACGTCATTGGCATTCACTTCCTTCAATAATCCGAACCTGGGTGAAGAGTCCTGGCTGGTAAGCCCGGAGCTGGACTTATCAAAAGCACTGGAAGCCAGTTTATTCTTCGATAATGCCTATCCTTCCAATGCCTTTGGAGAAGATCAGCTTAAGGTTTTATATTCGGAAGATTGTGGAGTTTCTTTTAATTCAATTCTTTTCTCCAAGGCAGGGCCATCGCTGGCTACCGCGTTCTCGAACGAATCGTGGATACCTACGATGAAAAATGAATGGAGAAGAAACTACCTCAACTTAAATTCACTGATTGGTAAATCCAATGTGAGATTTGCATTTGTGGCCACCGCACAAAATGGAAACAATCAATACCTCGACAATATTGAGTTCTTTATTGATGACAACGATGAGCCGTTAGCAATTGAAAATAGTTTTTCGGTGTATGGTGTGATCGATGATGTTCGATTAACTTTCAACCTTGCGGAGCGCAAACCGGTTGATCTCAAAATTTACAACATGGTTGGCCAGTTGATCTTGCATAACACTTTGCCGGAAACACTCAATCAAACTTACTATCTGGATATGGGCCACCAAAGCCCGGGTATTTACATTGTAAAAGTGCAATTTGGAGATACCGTTTCCGCTACCAGAATCTATTTGGGGCATTAGATGGATGAAACCATTCGCTGGCTACCGGATTTAACGTGATTTTGCCAGCGTGAATGATGGAAATAAGGCAAAACGTGGGCATATTTGAGTTTGATTTTAACATGACGAAAAAGAAAATTGCTATCCTGTATGGGGGCCGCTCGGTGGAGCATGGTGTTTCGATCAATTCTGCTAGAAACATTCATCAATATATCGATCGCGAACGATTTGAACCGATCCTGATCGGAATATCGCTGGAAGGAGTTTGGTATAAAACAGAAACAGTAAGCAAGGATATCGAAACCGGGCAACCACTCACGCTCGCTCTTAACCCTACGCAACCTCAATTCGCCACCAAAGATGGTGCATCGTTTGTTCCCGACATCGTGTTCCCTGTTTTGCATGGCACCGATGGTGAAGACGGCAGCATTCAAGGTCTGCTCAAAGCAATGAGCATACCCATGATTGGAACGGGTGTTGCTGGCTCGGCCATGTCGATGAGCAAACTGGTAGCAAAGCGGTTACTCGTTGAAGCCGGCCTTCCGGTTACCCGATTCTTATACTCATATTATCCCGATCAGAAGCAATACACCTTCGAAGAAATAGAAAAAGCATTAGGAGTGCCTTTCATGGTCAAGTCTGCCAGCCTCGGCTCATCAGTAGGAGTATCTAAAGTAAAATCGAAAGACGATTTCGAAAAGGCATTGGCTGATTCGTATCGCTATGACGATTGTATATTGTTTGAGGAATTTATAACAGGAAGAGAAATTGAGTGTGCTATTCTCGGAAATGCTCCTGCCAAAGCTTCCCTGCCAGGCGAGATCGTGATCAGCAACCAATATGAATTCTACACCTTCGATGCCAAATATGTGGACGGTGAAGCCGTATCCATTGAAGTACCGGCCAAATTAGAATCAGCTATAGCAGAAAAAATACAAGATATTTCGGTGCGGGCTTATCGGGCTCTTGGCTGTGAAGATTTTTCACGAGTGGATTTATTCCTCACGAAAGAGGGAAACGTTTATGTCAATGAAATCAATACCATTCCTGGCTTCACCAATTCAAGCATGTTCCCCATGATGTGGAAAGAGCGCGGAATTTCATTCACCGACTTAATTACGAAACTGACGGAACTGGCCGAAGAACGATATCAAAAGTCAATGCGCATCGATCACAACTATCAATCATCATTAAAGTTTTAATGAATGAGCACCAAAACCAAATTATTTAAAAGCAAATCAATACGTGGCTTGTTGGTCAACTTGGGCATCCCCATAGGCACCATACTTTTGATCGCCATTATTTATTTCTACATCTATTTGCCTTCTTCAACAAACCATGGCGAATCCATTACCGTGCCCGACCTCACAGGAATGAAGATCGAAGAACTGGATTCATTTGTGAAAGAACATGACCTGAGATTCTCTGTAAATGATTCCGCTTACTCATCCGAACATCTTCCCCTTTCTGTACTCAGGCAGTTTCCGAAAGCCGGATCAAAGGTGAAGGAGAACCGAATGATTTACATTTCATTAAACCGGGTTACACCGCCAACACTTCCTATGCCCGATCTGGTGGATCGATCGCTGATTAATGCCGAGGTGGTATTGCGAAGCAATGAGTTGGTGCGTGGCATGATCATCTATGAACCAAGTCCATTCCAAAACCTGGTGAAAGAAATGCGACACGGTGGAAAAACAATTACGCCCGGCACCCGCATAACCAAAGGCGCGATCATCGATTTGATTGTGGGTGATGGCAATGGCCCTGCCGACTTCACCGTAGGCAGTTTACTGGGCGATACCTTTGAGCGTGCTAAGTTCAAACTTGGAGGTTGGGACTTGCACCTTGGTAAAATAAAAATACCCAAAGGCATCGATACTACCGGGATAGAGATTTTCGTTTTCAAGCAATTCCCGATGCCTGGCGATTCTGTTCGCGTTGGTGATCCTATTGATCTGTGGATCGGACCGAAAGGATATACAGAATCCGAGGAAGAAACTAATGAAACGAACAGAGATAATTAATTCAATCTGGTGAGAAGCGTAACCCTGCTCGCGATCATGCTGCTACTGATCACCCACTCAGGTTTCTGTCAGTTCATCGTTGTGCCCATCCAAAAGGAAGCACGAGAAAAACAAAATAAAGCTAATCGCAGCAAGAGTACTGATCCGATCGTCCTGCCTTTTTGGGATGACTTCTCTACCGTGCGGGATGGCTATCCTAAAAATGATCGTTGGGGGTTTAGTAATTCCGTATGGGTAAACGAAGGCATGGCCATCAATCCTCCTTCGTTGAATGTGGCTACCTTTGATGGATTGGATTCGCTGGGGAAACCCTACAACGTAACCGATGTGCTCGCGAAAGGATTTGCTGATAAACTCACATCAGCACCCATTCGGATGGACCTGGTGAGTGCTGCTGATCGAACACGTATTTTTATTTCATTCTTCTATCAATTCCATGGAAATGGAGAGCCTCCTGATGTAGGTGATCTGCTTTCTCTATCATTCAAAAATAGCAGCGGTGCCTGGGAAGTAATCTGGTCGAAAGAAAATGATGGTACGCTTTTAAAGGATAAGTTTGAACAACTGATCATTCCCATTACCGCAGATCGTTTCTTTCACGAGAACTTTCAATTTAGAATTCAAAACTTCGCGCGCCTGTCCGGACCGTATGATACCTGGCATGTGGATTACATTTATCTCAATAACGGAAAATTGCAGATCGATCCGATCCGACCATTATTTCCAGACCGTGCGATCACCTCGAAACTTACCTCCTCGTTTGCTTCGTATTGGTCCATACCCATCAAACACTTTTTCTCCAATGCATCAAACAACCTGATAAAACCTACGGTAGCGATCACCAACTTGCGTCAGGATCAGGTGGCAGGAAACGGACAGCCCGTGTCTTACAACTCTTCAGCGCGAATTTCAATCAATAAAAAAAATGAACCTCCTGTGATTACTTCTTTGCCGCTCGATGTGAACCTAAACATTGGGAGCGAACTTGTTTTTAAACAAAACCGAGTGGTCACACTCAATACCTTGCCTGACCCTTCTTCATGGGATGCTTCCGCAGACTCCATCAACATGAAGCTGAGTGTATTCTTCGATACTGGTGACAACAAAGTAAAAACACCAACGGAAGGTGACTATGATTTTAATGTTTTCAACCCGATTGAATTCCGCACGAATGATAGCATCAGCACGAGTTATGCACTGTCCAACTTTTATGCTTATGATGATGGCGGTGCCGAGTATGGCGCTGGACTAAATCAACCCGGAGCACAGCTGGCTTATCAGTTCGACATGCTAACGGATCAACGCGATACCATCGTAGCAGTCGATATCTATTTTCCTCGCTTTGGCGATGAGAGCAATCAGGTGATCCTGTTTCAAATTCTTAGAGCGTTAACGGGCAGCCCTACTGATGTGATCTATTCAAAAAGTCTACCCATTCAGCGAAATACACGGAATATGTTTTGGAGGATATCGTTCGCGGCTGAACCTGTTGGTGTGAACGAGAAATTTTTTATTGGATGGAAGCAGAGCTCATCGGCCGTGATTGCCGTAGGGCTTGATAAAAATACAGATACCGGAAACAAAATCTTTTCCAACGTCAATGGCACCTGGGAACCTAACGTAACCCTGAAGGGAAGTTTGATGATTCGCCCTGTATTTGGAAAAGGTAAAGGAAGCGGTGAGGTTACCGGAGTAGAAGATCCTGGTGAAGGTCCATCGATTTATCCTAATCCTTCGCAAGGCATATTCTTTTTATCCACCATCGTTGATCATGCTGAACTGGTTGACCTCATGGGTAGAAAGATCAAGATCGAATCCGAAATGGTTAATGAACAAACCCGTATCACCCTATTGAATCCGGAAGCAGGAATTTATTTACTCAAAACTTATCAGCAACATCGATGGACAACCCATAAGGTGGTTATAAAATAACATCGTACTTTAAGGTGCAGGTATCGCTGGTAAGACTTCAATTATCTCTAACGGATTCGGAGCAAAACACAATACAAAAATCACCAGGGCAAGCCATCCCAAAGCAATGCGTGCGGGACTTAACCGCTCTTCGATTTCAGAAGGTGGATGTTGAATGCCAATAAATCGCCCAATCAAAAATGAGAATAGCAGCCAACCTGAATAACCACGCACCAGCGGAAATGCCGTGACAACTCCATATTGCAAAGCAAATAGTGCTAAGGCATACATCCAGTTGTCGCGCTGGCTTAATCCTAATCCACGCATGGATAAATACAAGAACCCGATGAACAATGGGATTTTGTAAATCAGCACCTCAAATCCGTCTGCCGGATGAACGAAACCAAGACCTGCATAAAACAAAAAGGCAAGAAAAATAACCGTAGCTATCCGCTTATGCCACATGTGCCCCACTAAACCATAAAGTACATGCCCTCCATCCAGCTGACCAATAGGCAACAAGTTGATGCTGGTGAAAACCAACGACAAAAATCCGGCAAACAAAAACGGGTAATGAATGATCTCATGCACATTAGGCATGCGGTCAGGACCTGCTACAAAATTTTCAAAGAATAAGAACAAGAGATTCTTGCCGAGGTATACATCGAGTCCTCCCTCTTTAAAAAACTCTGGTTGATAAACATATTCAGCATAGTTCAAACCAAACTGCTGATACTCCGGATGGATTTCAAAGATATACTCGGGTGGTGGCAGGTACGTGAACCCATACCAGAGAAAACCAAGGGCAAAAACAAATCCTGCCAGTGGCCCGGCAATACCAATATCAAAATGTTGTTGCGTTGATTTAATCCGTTGCTTAATGCGGATAAGTGCCCCCAGGGTGCCAAACATCATAGGGATTGGAGGCAGCGGAATGAAATAAGGTAACGTGGTGCGTACACGATAATAAATCGCAGTAAAGTAGTGACCAAACTCGTGTGCCGTGAGGATGGTTAAAAAACAAATGGAATACGGAAGACCCGAATAGAAATCATGCCAGCTATACCCGGCCATCAGCACCGACTTACCATGTGTCCACTCTGCCCCTGCCAACGTAGTGGTGATCAACGTGACGATGAAAAGAGAAGAATGAATGAGGTACGACTTAATTTTTGGATTCATCAGAAAAGAGAATAAATTTGATCCGGATGTTCAACATGAAACGTCTTTATGCCTGCATTGTTTGCTCCCAGCAGGTTGTCTTTGTTATCATCGAGAAATATGGTTTCGTGGGGCACCAGATCGTGGGCATGAAGCACGTACTCGTAAATCTCCACATCCGGCTTTCGCATCTTCATGATATGTGAGTAGTAAGCCTGGTGAAAATACTGATCCATGGCCACAAAGCCCGTGAGTTGTTGCACTTGCTTATTGAAACATTGCAAATGAATGTTATTGGTGTTGCTGAGTAAGTAGATATTGAATCTGGATTTAAGATGCTCCAACAAATGAATGCGCTCCATGGGAATATCGAGCAGCATGGCATTCCATGCATGATCAAGTTCTGCATCACTCAAATGATCACTTAAAACCTCACGCAATTGGTCACGAAAAGTTTCATCATCAATCATACCTTTCTCATATTGATTAAAGAAAGGACTTTTCTGAACGATACTTCTGATCTGCTGGATGGGCTTGCCGCTGAGTACTGAAAATGCCTGGTGTGTTTTTTCCACCGAGAGATTGATAATGACTCCCCCAAGGTCGAAAATAATGTTCTTAATTCCTGGTGTTGTCAAATTCGGTTTCTATTAATGTTCAAAGATGTAAAAATGCTGTTCCATTTACATCGGTACATTCAAAAAAGGTCGCAAAGTTTAAATTGGCCAAATACTACTGGGTAGGTATAAAAAATAGGAATTACCGTGGTAATTCCTTAATTATCAAAAGTTGGCCCAGTTGGAAACGATCCAGCGACTCCTTGATTATCAGTCAGAAAAACTTACTTACTCATCTTTTCTCTTTCTCGCATTTCTTTAATTATTCTTTTCAAGTAATTATTAATCAGTATTTTATGATAATTTGTTTCGTCTTATATCTTCCTTAATATTCCAAATAGTACCAGCTTTGGTTGCAAAATGTTTGCAAATAATTAGAGGATGAAAGCGAGCACATCAATTATAATTGATCAACGAAGAGCACTAAAGAATGGCAAGTATCCTGTGAAGTGGCGAGTCACATATGGCCGTGAACAGCAATACTATCCCGCTGACTGGAGCTTGTAACTGTCAGAGTTCGACAGTTCAGGAGTAAATGGAGCGCTGAGTGGCAGAGCATGATAACTTCCCAGGTGAGCATACAAATCTGCTGAATGACATTCACTGTCAATGATGGCTATTTTAGACCTGTCTTCACATAGGCCATATCCCACGAGTAATGCCCCCATCGTTTTACCACTTCCTTAGGGGCCATATAAGCCCATTTTGATCTTGGCTCTCTTGCTTTGTACTGTTTGCAATTCCATATACATGTCTTTTTAAGGTTTATAAAATAAAATGGGGCAGATAGATTTCTTCATCATGCACATTTCTGAAGGAATGGGTGATTAGGCCATTTCAAGCTGGCTCAGATGTGTTTGACCAATCAGCTCCATATAACCATGTGGATATTGGGGGTGTTCTAACAAGTTTGATTAGGGGAATAGGTAGGAGCTATCAAACAAAAATAAAGAGATGTACCTGGTGTATAAGTTACTCCTGAGTTGAGAAATTATATTTGTTTATTTCGCTTCTACAAATCAATTTATCATCAATTGCTACTGTAGTCTTCAAGAGGAATAAAATAAACCACGTGGTCTAATTACTACATAGCTAAAAATGGAAGCCTTGATTTGGAAACAAAAAAAAATCGTAAAATAAGTGAGTCACCTAATTCCGCTAAATAATTTAGGACGCTGTTTCATCTTAATGGAAAGATCCTCATCTTTTGTCATAAAAGGAACAACGAACATGCGGGCACGTTGTCCGGAATCTCCAGTTACCGATTAACCTATTAACGCACAGAGTGTATCTGAGTATTTTTATAAAAAAAGGTCTGTTATGAAAGAAGTAAGTGTAAGTGCTATTCTATGCTGCGTTGTTTTGTTTTTATTCGCAAGTTGCTACAAGAAACAGGATACTCTTTTTAAATTGTTATCAGCAAATGAAACGGGTATCCATTTCACTAATTCGGTTGAGGCAACGGACAGTTTTAACATTCTTACCTATGAGTATATTTATAATGGTGGAGGTGTTGGTATAGCGGATTTCAATAATGATGGAAAACAGGATGTTTTTTTTACAGGTAACCAAGTTGATAATAGGCTTTACCTAAATCTAGGTGATTTTAAATTTAAGGACATTACAGCCGAGGCCAACGTTAATGTGACTGGGAGATGGAACTCAGGAGTTTCGATCATTGACATCAACAATGATGAATGGCCAGATATCTACGTATGTGCTACTATGAAGCCCGATTCATTAGATCGGAAAAATATGCTTTTTATCAACAATGGATTAAATAAGGAAGGGTTCCCAACATTTACAGAAAAGGCGGCAGAGTATAAAATTGATGATATGGGGTTCAGTGTTAACTCTGCTTTTTTTGATTATGATCATGACGGAGACTTGGATCTCTATGTGCTCACCAACCAAAAGCTTCCAAATTTTTCAACTAGTTACCGCCTTAAAATTGTGGATGGCACATCACCAAATAATGATAGACTGTATAGAAATAACGGTGACGGTACTTTTTCAAATGTTTCTAAAGAAGCTGGGATTCTAATTGAAGGATTTGGACTTGGTTTGGCTATTTCAGATTTTAATAATGATGGTTGGCCTGACATATACGTTTCGAACGATTATCTCTCGAATGATATCTTATACATCAACAACAGAGACGGCACTTTTAAAAATCGTATTGCAGATTATATCGGCCATCAGAGTCAGTTTTCCATGGGCAATGATGTGGCGGACATTAACAATGATGGCATGTCTGATATTTTTACCGTTGATATGCTTCCTGAAATTAATACCCGCAAGAAAACCACTATTAGCAATAAGACTTATCAGAACTATCTTAACAATAAGGAGTTTGGCTATGAATTTCAGTACGTAAGAAATATGTTACATATTAATAATGGACTTAGTAGCGGTATCAAATTTAGCGAGATAGGACAACTTGCAGGAGTCAGTCAAACTGAATGGAGTTGGTCTCCATTGTTTGCGGATTTTGACAATGATGGAGAAAAAGATCTTTTCATTACAAATGGATTTCCGTTAGACATTACCGATAAGGACTTTGCGATTTTCAGATCAGATAAAGAGAACATAGCTGGAATCCGTTATCTTCTGGATTCAATACCAGTCGTTAAGATTTCCAATTATGCCTACAAGAATCAAGGCGACCTTACCTTTAGTGATGTTACAAAAAAATGGGGTATGGATAAGCCATCTTTTTCAAATGGTGCCGCCTTTGCAGATCTTGATAATGATGGAGATTTGGATTATTTAGTTAACAATATAAACGAAGTCGCTTTCGTCTATAAAAATAACTTGGATCACAGTTCAGGGAATGATAGAACCGTAAGTAATTTTCTTAGAATTAAATTATTAGGTGGTACCTTAAACAGGTTTGGCATAGGTACTAAAATATCAATTTTCTATGATAGTGGGAGAAGGCAATATAATGAGAACTTTGTTTATAGGGGTTTTCTCTCCACGGTAGAGGGTATATCACATTTTGGAATGGGATCGAGTAACCTGGTAGATTCAGTATTCGTTGAGTGGCCTGATGGCAACGTTCAGGTGCTTAAAAATGTTCATACAAACCAGGTAATTTCCGTTCCTCATAGTTCTGCTTTTCAAAAGAATAATATTCTTAAATCTAAGAGAATGCTTCCTCTAAGTAAATACTTTACAGAGGTAAGTAAGGCGATACAGATGTCATATAAACACTTTGAAGAGGATAAAGTGGATTTTAATCTGCAACGAACAATGCCTCATAAATTTTCTCAGTCAGGTCCTGGAATTTGCGTGGGCGACATCAATAGTGATGGGTTAGATGATTTTGTTGTTGCTGGATCAACACATTATAATGCCACTTTATATCTACAACAACCAGACGGAACTTTCTCAGAGGGGAAAAACAGGCTATTCCAAAAATCCAAGGATGAACATAAAAAGGAAGAGGATGAAGGATTGTTATTGTTTGATGCCGATAACGATAACGATTTAGATTTATATATCGTAAGCGGAAGTCTTGAAGATGTTAACGTGAAAGTATATCAAGATCGTTTTTTTCGAAATGACGGAAAAGGGAATTTTAAAGTAGATAGCTCTGCTCTACCACAGATTACAGCCAGCGGCTCTTGTGTAAGAGCGGCAGACTTTGATGCTGATGGAGATTTGGACTTATTTGTTGGTGGACGAATGGTTGCCGGTAGTTATCCATTGCCCGCCAGTAGTTACATTCTTCAAAACAATGGCGGTGTATTCACTGACGTAACCGAGAAGGTATGCGCTGAATTAAGGCTACCTGGTATGGTTACTGATGCTATCTGGTCTGATTTTGATCGTGATGGAAAGCCTGATCTCGTTTTGGTCGGTGAGTTTATGCCTATTACTTTTTTTAAAAATGATGGAGTTAATCTAACTAAATTATCGACTACCGGAATTCAACAATACATTGGGTGGTGGAATAGTATCTCTTCTGGTGATTTTGACAATGATGGTGATATGGATTACGTGGCTGGTAATCTAGGATTAAATAGTAATTACCAGGTATCGGATAAATATCCACTGACTATCTATGCCAAGGATTTTGATGGAAACGGAAGCATGGATCCGATCGTAGCATGCTATATGAGAGAGTCGATGGAAAGTGATATTAAAAAATTATACCCTGTTCATTTTTGGGAAGAATTAAATTCTCAAAGCACTAAGTTCAGAAGAAAATATTATAGCTATAAACAATATGGTGCGGCTACTTTGGAAAGCTTGCTCACAGAAGATGACTTAAAGGGCGCACTTAAATTGGAAGCAAATCACATGGCGTCAAGTTATATGGAGAACCTTGGAAACGGAAAATTTAGAATGACGGCTTTGCCTGTAAGTGCCCAAGTTGCTCCAGTAAATGGAATGGTGTCAATAGATGTAGATACCGATGGCAACTTAGACATAGTTTTAATTGGTAATGATTACGGAAATGAAGTTTTTATTGGAAGATATGATGCGTGCACGGGTTTGGTTTTATTGGGCAATGGAAAGGGAACTTTCAATGTAGTACCTTCCTTAAAAAGTGGCTTTTATGTTCCGCAAGATGGTAAAGCCTTAGCGAAAATAATGGTTAATGGCAAAAGTATGATTATAGCTACCCAGAATCAAGATAGTCTTAAAGTATTCAGCACTCAAGCCACAGCAAGCAAAATAACGTTCAAACCAGAAACGCTTGACGTTTCCGCAACCTTGCTCTTTTTGGATGGCAGAAAACAGGAAATAGAATTTTATTATGGTGCTGGTTATCTATCGCAATCGACAAGGAAAATAGCAATAGCTGAAGGTGTAAAAAAATTAACTATCATTGATTCAAAAGGTAAGTCGCGAAGTATAGATACGGCAGATCTGAAGTAGTGGTCCCTTTTTAGGAATCAATCATTAATTGAATAAATTATTCATAATACTGATCTTACTGTCACCCTGATTTGGAATAGGGTGGTCCAACCATCTTCCGCTTGATGTTTCCTTTAATTTCTAAGTTTTAAATTGACTGAACTGAAATAGTAGTGTCACACTGGAAATACCCCTTATGGTTTTAGAGCCATGCGACTTACCAAGTAAAGGACGAATAGGAAAATATATAGCCATCTTTTATCGTAAAAATTTAACCTTATCCACTTAACAAGTAAGTCTCTAGTAAGGTTTGGTTCCTCTGCAGGATCAATTAAAAGCTCACCTACCATTTTTTAGAACACTTCCACCATTAGGAAATGTCGTAAACAAGATTGTTTGTTCAAAATCCATGTATTCCATCCTGACACAGATAAATTATTTGTTTTGTTTTAGAAAATCCAGCAGGTCTGCCATTTGCTGTTGGTTGATTTGATTTTCCAGACCGCTTGTCATGAGCGAAATGGAAAGAGCCTTTATAGATTTAATATTTTTACGGCTTACTGTTTTATCTGCGCTTCCGGAATTACGCAGCGTGATCGCTTCAGGGGTTTCACTTGCAATCATTCCCTGCAATGATTCACTATTCTGTAACTCCACCGACCAAAGATCATAACCACTAGAAATAGAAAGATTGGGAGCTAAAATATTAGCCATAATCGCTTCCTTTGACCAATTATGAACTGTGCCAAGATCGGGGCCAATCGCTAATCCTTTTTTACCGCGTACCTGATGACAAATGGCGCAGTTTTGCTCAAACACTTTTATTCCTTTAGCTCCATCACCCTTCAACGCCAAAGCCTGCTTATATTTTTTATTCACCTCCTGCTCATCATTTTTGGTGAAGAGTGCACGGGCACGGTTCCGAACTGCTTCATCCGAAGCAGCCATCATCCTTACTTTTCTTGGCCAACTGATACTAGCGACCTGAATCTTTCCTGATTCGATTGCCTGTAACAACATGGTGACGCGCTTGATGTTCACCATAAAGGTACTCACGGCTGCATCTTGTATATCCGGTGTAAGAACAGGCCATTGCTTTATCAGGTATTGGCAAACTGTTGTGTCGGGTATTAAACTCAATGTTCTTAAAGCTGCCAGTTGAATTGAAAGTTCTTCCTGGGGTGTGAATAATTGCATCAGTATGGAAGCATAAGGTGCGGGATTACGAAGCCCAATGAACTCAATCCCATCGGCTCTTTTTATATCAGATTGATCTTGATTAGTTGCCAGTGAGATTGCCTTTCCCATCGCTGCATTACTTTTCGGGTTGTTGCTTATTCCAATGGTTTTGAGAAGATGCAATGATGCTTTTCGTATTGATGTGGATGGGCTTTCAAAAAAAGTTTGCACCAAAAGATTCTCTTCCATTTCAGTAACAGGATTTTTCATTTTTATTGATTCAATCCCCTGGGCAATGCCATCTAACATGGGCGCTTGCCAAGTGCTCTGATTTTCCAAAACAGGACGAGTAGCACTTTTGATAAATGTTTTAATTGCCGCTGTGTTTCCTTTGGTGGCAATCATGGAAGCTAAACGCTGAACCATGGAAGCATGGGCAGGAACATCATTTCGGAAATTTTCCAACATCACTTCCAGTAAAGATTCTGATTCTGAAGAGGAAGCCGATAACGCAGCAATCTGCACCCAATTGTCTTGCATATCGGTAAACAAAATTTTATGCCTAGCCTCTGCTGCTTCCGGGGTAGGCACAAATCCTAACGTGCAAAGCAATTGAAACCTGACTTTTGCGTCTGTATCGGCCTGCAATAGAAGTAATGATTTCGTTAACTGTGGTGCATCGGCCAAGTGAAGTTCTGCCAGCTTGATGGCGTTTTCACGAATCCCCGAAACCGGATCACCCAAAGCCTTTTCAATTTGTTCAGGTTTCAGTTCACCCATTCCTTCCAACGTCCACAAAGCATGAAGCCGGCCCATTGGTGAATCTGTATTGCCGGTCATTTTAAGTAAGGAAAGGATCGATTGTTTATCCGCACGGTCAACCAATAATCGTTGTGCATTTTGTCTCCACCATACGTTAGGATTTGCCAGATGCTCTACTAATTGCTGAACAGAAGCATCTCCAAGAGAGAGTCCCTTGGTCCAATCGGCAGACTTTGAATTGGTGGGGGTGATACGATAAATGCGACCTTTATCAGAGTCGTTGTAAAGATCACCTGACTTGACTACATCATCTGACATCCACTCCGGATGCTCAATGATTTGCCGATAATAGTCAATGACATACAATGCTCCATCCGGACCTATATACATATTAACAGGACGAAAGCGGGCATCGGTGGAAGCCAGAAATTCTTTATGTTCCAGGATGCGGCTGGCAATAAAAGTTGAACCCTGTTCTTTCAATTTATCAACGTGAATCAGGTTGCTGACAGGCTCGGCTACGAAAGTAACGTTGTCATCAAACGGAGCCGGAAAGGCACCACCTAAGTAGGTTGTTAATCCGCAGGCGGAGGTGATCACACCCACATCAGTGAGCAGTTGATTTTGTGGATTGACAGTGATGGGAAATACTTCGGCAGCATCGCCATGATCCGAAAGATTTTGCGTAGCGTTCGATACCAACAAATCATGATTGCGGCTAAGATAGGTCTGGGCAACAACTTCCTGGAAAATATGATTGGCATTACTTACCAGGAGGTGATGCCCCCATGCATCAAAGGCATGACCAAACTGTGTGTAGCTTGACGTGATCTCCAATTTATTTTGATCCGGTTGAAAACGCACCATCCTTCCTGTGGCATTTATTCCCAGGCGAGGCGCATCTGGTTTGCCCGGAAAATAAATTTCTGTGCCCAGGTCTCCAAGTTCCTTTTTATACGTTTCGGTTTTCACTGCCCCTTCGTGGGCGAGGTAAATCCAATTATCAAGTCCGAGCAGAGGGTTGTTAAGATTATGTTGTGGATTTGATAAAGCAAATCCAGTAAGCAACGTATCAATCACTTCAGCCTTGCCATTACCATCGCGGTCTTCCATGTAAAGAACGTTGGGAGCATCCGTAACCAGAATACCTTTCTTCCAACGCATGATGCTGTTGGGAAGGATAAGCCCTTCGGCAAACAAAGTACTCTTATCCATTACTCCGTCACCATCGGTGTCGGAGAGCAGTTTTATTTTACCCGAGCCACCAAGATCAAGCGGATAGCCATGCATTTCAATTACATAGAGACGACCATATTCATCTATCTCCATATCAACAGGGTCAGAGATCAGAGGTTCTGCCGCTAACAATTCAATTTTAAAACCTAACTCTATCTCAAAAGCTGAAAGGGCATCCTGAGGACTTAAGGTGGTGTCAGATTTATTGTTACAACCTACTACGAAAGGAAGAATGATGATGAAAATAGAAACGAAGCGTAGTTGATGGAAATAAAAAAAACTGGTTTTCATTTTAGTGTGGATTGATTTGAAAAAATTAGCTTTCGATTTGCTCAATTTGAAGTAAATTAAATCTAATACAGAGGTTTTTTTCACTATGTCCGATCGTTAAAATAATAATTCTTAATTCTGATTTTGCAGATACGATAATAAGTCAGCCATCTCTTGCGGGGTCATACTACCCTCAAGTCCTTCCATCATAAGTGATTTTCCTAGCGATGTAAGTGTTTTAATGTTGTTCTTTTCAACGGTGACAGACTCGCCTCCCATTTTTATAATCGTAATGGATTGATCTGTTTCATTTTTAACAATGCCTATATGAATTTCTCCAGCTTTCGTTTCCAGGCGATGGCTGATATATTGGGTATTGGCAGCTGCATTAGGGTCTAGAATATCGTGTAATAAAGTTTCTTTACTCTTTCTGCTAATTTCAGTTAGCACGGGGCCAACATCCTTACCCGTATCGCCAAATATGTGGCAATGACTGCAAACATTTTGAAAGACTTTTGATCCCTTTTTAGAATCCCCAATCAACCTAAGAGCACCATTCATCTTTTCGATAGCCTCCTTTCGGGTGGTTACCCCGACATCTGAAAATAATTTTGCAGCCCTCCTTTTAGTTTCTTCATTGTCCGACCACCAAAGAAGAGTTCTTCTTCGCTCAAGATCAAAGTTCATTTCACCAATGCTAATAGTTTCATTTTCTAAACCGGTAAGAAGTGCATCGTGATGAGTTTTGTTATATAACAATAAGTCACTGGCCAATCTCCTGGTTTGCGGGCCTAATTCCTTCCATACGTTAACTAACTTTTTACCAATTCCAATTTCCGGATAGGTGGAGAGTTGACGTAAGGCTTGCTCCTGAATAGCCAAAGGTTGGGCATTAACTAAACACTGAAATAGAGCATCAGACTTGGCAGCATAAGGCAATGAAGCCAGCAACGACAATTGATCCAAACGAGCTTGTTCCGTCAAAGAGTTATCCAACACTTTGGTGAGTGCCTCTTTACTAAGACTCAAATATTCTATAGAGGCTGGCAATTGATGCTTTCTACGAAGTTCATTCAATGCTGCAATGATTACCAGATCGCCTCCCTTCTCCAGTTTTTCAATGCTTGATAAAAGGGTTTTGCCTGGACCTTTCGCATTACCGCTCACCAAGTGATGTATTATTGAAGCCCGCTCTATAGGTTTTAATTTCTCAGTTGGTAACGTGTTAAGGAAATCTAGTGTAGCATTAATATCAACAGAACCCATCAAAGCCAATGACTCTAAGAATTTAGTATCTCCATGTTCTTCCTTAGCGGCCAGAACATCCTTGAAAACATCGATGGGATTATTGCTTGAGGAAAGAGTTAGTGAAGCTATGTTCCAATCGTCTGTGGGCATTAGAGATTGATCTATAATTCCTTTTTTGATAGAATCCCAATTATTTTCAAATGAAGTCTTTTTCAGGAGACTAATAGTTAATGCGGCCTGCATCCGCACTCGCTGATTTTCATCAGTAAGGTGTTTGAATATCGATTTCACTAAGTTCTCATTACTGTTGATCTGCGCCTCTGCAACCATTAACGCGCTTTCACGAATAGCTGGAACAGAATCATTGAGTAGCATGATTAAATCATTAATTTGAATTTGTCTTTTAGAATTCAATACCCACATGGCATGGAGCTTGGCCCACTCATTCTTAGAGTGCAATGAATTTTTTAAAGATTGATAATCCGATTCATTTAACTCCCGCTCGACTAAGAGTCGGTGGGCAGTCCTTCTAACCCATTGATTGGGATGACTTAAACTTTCGACACAACCACCAACAGATTTAAATTTCTCAGTATTGAATTTCTCATTTTCAAAACCCTGTTGGGTTATTTTATATACCCTCCCCTTATCTTTTCCTGCATTGAGATCAAGGGTCTTTTCAATCACATCAGGTATCCATTCCGGATGCTCAATAACCTGTCGGTGCATGTCAATAACATATAATGCACCATCCATACCAACGCTCATATTGACTGGCCTGAAAGATCGATCGTTGCTGGCGAGAAAATCTTTTTTTTCAAAAACACGTGAAGCCTGAAATGATGTACCAAAAGGTTTGATTTTGTCCACATGAATAAGATTGAGCACTACATCGGCCACCCAAATTGTATTTTCATATTCAGAACCATAGGCACCACCACCATAATAAGTAATGCCACATGAACCTGAAAAATAGCCTGACTGCTCCGGGTGATTAACTCTGGACTCCTGCTCACCAATGGGATAAATTCTGGCCAAACCATTTTCTTCATGATCCGAAATATTCGAAAGCGGATTCTCCATCAGCAGCCTGGCACCATTTAAATAGCGATCAGGAAAAACAAGATGGGAGATGTGCTTGAGATTATGTGTTTCAAAAAGGCGTCCGTATTCATCAACGCCCAAACCAAATCCTCCCGAAGACTTACCTAGCCTTTCTATAACTTTTTGATCAAGATTGAAACGGAAATCCTTGCCTCGCAAATCCATAACTGAGGTAGTATCTCCCCACCAAAATGGATGGCCGGAATTGCCTCCATTGACTGCGTAAATCCAGCCATCTAAACCGTATGTCAGTCCATTATAATTATGTTGTAAGTTTCCAGTAGAAAAACCCCCCATAAGCGTATCTACAGATTCTACCTTATAATTTTGATCTTCATCCTTCAGAAATAACAAGTAGGGTGGCGCGGCAACCAAAACACCTTTTTTATATGGCATAATACTTGACGCCATTTGTAAGTTTTCCGCAAACAAAATCTGTTCATCATACACTCCATTATGATCGGAATCTTTCAAAACCTTAATCCGACTTTGTTTATCTTCCAAGGGATATCCAGGCATTTCTAAAATAAGTACATCACCTAATTCATTGAATTCTAAATCTACCGGATCCTGAATAAGCGGTTCGCTGGCGACTAACTCCAGATTGAATCCATCTTCAATTTGAAATGATGAGGTCGATTTATTATTGTCGTGGTTACAGGATATCAACAAAAAAATACATCCTGATAAAAATATAATGCGCAGTTTGATCATACCGTAGTTTCTTATAGTTAACTAAATCTACTTTGTTCAAAAAGAAAATGGTGAAAAATTAACTTTTCAAACATGCTCTTGGGTGAAAAAATATTTCTTGCTTTAAAACATACTTACTTCATAAAAACTAATTTCACTTCTCGCAAATCCAACAAGGCTCCGTCTTTTTCAAATTTTGAATTAGGTTTGAATACCATTTTTTGTCGTCCGGTTGTAAGTTTAATTGTTCCTACTTTTTCTGACTTATAGGTTTCCCATGATCCGGTACGGCCAACAATACCATTTAATCTTTGTTTTCCGGCTTCCAATACAAAAGGCTTCCCTGCTTCTTTATCTGAAACCGACCACTCCAAATAAACCTCATACTCACCACCTTTACTTACTTCTACATCCCACTCAACCCGATCGGATGATGTAAACCAACCAAATGCTTTCCACTCCGGCATATATTTGATTTCCGGTCCAACTGCCTTGGCTATCTCGGCCCGCAAATGAAGAGTCCCATCGCGTTTGGGGTTAACAACTTCAGGATGGTTTATGGTGTCTTGAATTACGATCTCCCTGGTTGCCAATGAAAATTTAACTGGGTATGGCGGATTTCCTTTTACCTGATAAGTAAGAAAAAAGATATACACAAAAAGAAAGGACATAAACAAATAAGAAACCGATAGCTTCTTTTTCATCAAGTAGAAGGAAATATTAGTGACTGAAGTCTTAATTGCATCTGAGATTTTAAAATTTTTCATGATCTTTATTTTTCATTTATTAAATAATTTCAAGTGTCTACTAAAAACAAGTTTAGGTTGCCCATGCCCTGTCTCCTTTTTTATAAGGAACACATCCATCGTATTTGCCGGGCACCGCTACATACCGCAACGCTTTTGTGGCTCCAACTTCAGAAGTGAAAAAACCTAAAAGCGTTATCTCTTTCATCATTCTAAAATAATGAGAAGGCTGCTCGGGCTTTTTTCTTTCCATATATGCTTTCTGATGAGTGTCCAATTGAGCGAGGAACGTGGTGCGCTCCTGACTATTGGAATCAAAAAAAATATTTCCAGTTGCATTTTTACATTCTTCATCTATTTGAATCAATCCTTCCAAAAATATTTGTTGATCTGCTTTTGTATAACAGTCTTTAACCATAACGGTCATGAATTCGCCCACTTTGGCTTCTTTAGCGCCTGGAGTGGTGGTGGCGGGCAAAATGGTTTCCGCTATTTCATTAAATAGGTTTACCTGATCCTGGTTAAAAAGATCATTCACTTGTTTTGGGTTTGACTTGCAGCCAGATTCAAGAAAAATACTGGAACCTACTAAAGCTCCTCCCAACAACAACCCCACCCGAGATAGAGCTTCCTTTCTGTTCATAACATTTTTAATTTATTTTAAATGTTTCCTTTTTTCAATTCACGAACAGCGTAATCTACAGCACGGGCTGTTAATGCCATGTAGGTGATGGATGGGCCCGGAGTGCAACCCGATGAACACATAGCGGAACCATCTGTGATAAATACATTTTTCACTTCATGCATTTGATTCCACTTATTTAAAACAGAAGTTTTGAGATCATGGCCCATCCTGGCCGTTCCGGTTTCATGGATACAAAATCCCGGTGTCAATTGATTATCGTAGGTTTTAACATTCTTCACCCCTCCTTCTTCCAGCATCTCCGCAGCAGAGTTCATTATATCTTTAGTCATTGCTTTTTCATTTTCCTTAAATTCACAATCAATACTAAGAATAGGCATTCCAAACTTATCTTTCTTGTTCTTATTCAGGGTTACTTTATTTTCATAGTAAGGTAAATGTTCGGCCCATGCCATTATCCCCATCGTCCAATTGCCAGGCTCTGTTAACTGTTCTTTTAATTGCACCCCTATACCATCGGCCAAACCGGCCCTGCCACGATTAGCGCCACCCTGATAGGTAAATCCACGCAGGTATTCTTTTTGTTTAGTTTGCTCATTGATGTTCCGGAATTGCGGAATAAAAATTCCTGTTGGTCTTCGGCCATAGGTATAAGAATCTTCAAATCCATCATAATCACCCGATGCCCCCATGCCGTAGTGCATATCCATCAGGTTGTGCCCCACTTGCCCGCTGCCATTGCCCAATCCTTCAGGAAAAGCATCGGACACTGAATTCAACAAAATAGCGGTGGTTCCTAAGGTGGAAGCATTCAGGAAAATAATAGTAGCATAATACTCATGTGTTTCCAATGTTTCCGCATCGATGATTCGTACACCTGTGGCTCTTCCTTTTTCTTTGTCGTACATCACTTCCTGTACAATAGAAAATGGGCGAAGCGTCATATTCCCTGTATTGGCTGCAGCCGGTAAGGTGGCGGAATTACTGCAGAAATAGCCGCTAAATGGGCACCCTTCATGACATTTATTTCGGAATTGGCATGGCCCCCGATTACCAACTTGACGCGTATGATTTGCCGTTCGTCCGATGATCATTTTTCGCCCATCAGTAAACTTTCTATTGATCCGTTTCGCTACTTCCTTTTCCACACAATTCATTTCCATGGGAGGAAGGAATTTGCCATCCGGTAACTGAAACAGTCCTTCCAAAGATCCACTCACACCAACAAAAGGTTCAACGTAATCATACCACGGGGCAAGGTCTTTATAGCGGATTGGCCAATCCACACCATGACCATCTTTTGCATTAGCTTCAAAATCAACATCACTTCTACGGTAACATTGCCTTCCCCACATAATGCTGCGGCCACCAACATGATTCCCCCGTATCCATTCAAATGGTTTTACTTGTTCGTAAGGATTTTCTAAATCATTCACGAAAAACTTTTTCGAAACTTCATTCCAGGCATATATCTTACTTTGAATGGGGCTGTTAATGCGATCCTCTTGTGTAGTACGTCCACAATGGTCTAGTTCCCATGGATCTTTAGTTGTATCGGTATAGTCCTTAACATGTTCAATATTCCGGCCACGCTCAAGCACCAAAGTCTTAAGCCCTTTCTCACATAATTCTTTTGCGGCCCAGCCACCGCTAATACCGGTGCCTACCACAATGGCATCATACGTGTTGTTCTTCATGATTTCTAGAATTAATAATCGTAGGAGGAATGTCTTTAAAAATACTCAGCATCACCTGAATAAACGTGAACACTCATCGCATTAAAAAAATAATGAACATACTCACTGACTTGCCTATTCAAACAGACAAAATGTCAAACATAAAGTCTAAAAAAAAATAAAAAGCGGCACAAAAAATTATTCTCGTACCGCTCTTCTGTTCTTAATGATTAGGATTTTGTTTCAATACGGAAGCGCCCTTCTCCACGCTTAAATCAATCTGAGCTTGAGGTATTGGATATAGTTCATTTTTGCCTTTAACGAATTTAGCACCATTCAGATATAAATAATCGTAGCCCGGTATACTGGTTTCATGTTGAATGTATGCGTTCAGTTCATCTGCCATATAACCGGTGCCATTATCATAGCGCTGCAAATCAAAAAAACGATGTCCCTCCATGGCCAATTCAAGTTTTCTTTCAAAACGAACTGCCTTTCGTGCAAAATCTTTTCCTTGGGCAGCAAATTGCCCTGTATAGAGACCAATTTTATAATTGGATGCAGGCGTATTGGTAAATCCTTTAGAAGGATCGTTATCATCCACGTAACTTTTTACCCATCCTTCCGGTTTTGCTGCACGTGCCCTAATCATATTCACATAAATTTCTGCCTGTGCCAAACTGCCGACCTCCACTTCTGTTTCTGCAGCCCATAATAGTACATCGGCAAAACGAATCATATTATAATTATTTGAAGTGCTTTGATTAGAAGCCCACCCATCATAAGTGCCACTTGTTGCTGCCTTCTGTGCCTGATAATATACATTCTTAATAGGAATGTATGGACCTGCTGCAGCTTGTGCAACAATCCAAGACGCACCCGGCATAAGTCCCCAATCCAAGTAAGGTATGCCCCTTCTTCCAGCTGTCCAATCTAAACGAGGATCCAATGTTCCAATATACGGTGTGAATGAGTCAGTAGTTGCTAAACCCTGGTCGTTAGCAATATCCGAGTTATTCCAGGTATCTAATAAGGGAAGACCTGTGGCTGGATCTGTTTTAAAAGAATTAACAAGACTGAATGAAGGTTGATGAAAACCACAACAATTGGCAGGGCCGCCTGCTGCAAAATTTAAAACATCACCCGCATTACCGTTTGCCCCATTAGCATTATCGTTAACAGACATTTGTACTGCAAAAACTGATTCTGCACTATTCTTTGTGGCTGGGTTGAAATTATCAGCAAAATTAACAAGGTCATATTTCTGACCTGCTGCATTCACACCGTTTGCAATAATATCGGTGAGTAAAGTTTTTGCCTCTGTAAATTTATTTTGGAACATATACACTTTTGCCAATAAAGATTTAGCAGCCCCATTATTTGCCCTACCGATTTCTTTTTTTGTTTCAGAAAGGTTCGTGGCGGCAAACTGAAGATCAGTCTCTATTTGTGTCCAGATCGGTCCAGCGTTGGGAATCAAATAATTTCCATTACCAAAGCTTACCGTCTCATCCAAATAAGGAACATTCCTCCATAACTTTGATAATTCAAAATGATAGACTGCTCTTAAAAATAATGCTTCAGCTTTAATTTGAATTTCATCTTCGGAGGATATGGAACCATCTGTAACTTTAGCCATTACCCTGAGCACGTCATTGGCGCGTTGAACACCCGTATAGAGAGACAACCATTTGCTATTGAATGCCGGATTTACAGGAGTAGCTGAATAATTTTCTATTTCCTGAATAAATGTTTCATCACCATATGCTGAACCTTTATGGGCATCATCGGAAGCGACACCACTAAAAATCCAGTTACTAATCCCCTGCACCCAGGGACCTGTATCCCCGCCCGGGCCACCTATTCCATCTAGTAAAGAATAGGCTCCAATTAATAATCCTTCAACACCAGCCTTATTTGCTAAAGTGGTTTCGCTAAGACTACCTAATGGAGCAATTTCCAAATAATCCTGACAAGCATATAACAGCAACAGAGATGATAATATGCAACTTATAACGATGAGCTTATAATGTGTATTTTTCATAAACTAAATATTTTAATTGCATTAAAAAGAAACGTTAACACCAAACAAAAAACTCTTTTGATTGTTTGGATAGTTACCCTTGTCTATTCCAAAACTTGCACTGGATTGTGTCCCTCCTAAACTACCCGGTAATTCGGGATCAAGGCCTGTATATTTTGTAAACGTAAAAAGGTTGGCCGCCTGAACATAGAATCGAAATTTTTTCAGGCCATATCTACTTAATAATTCAGGGTTTATATTATACCCAATAATCAATGACCGTAGTTTCAGAAAAGAGCCATTTTCCATTAAGTAAGAATTAAAGGCTCCGTTAGTACTAAAGGTACTTTCATATTCTGCAACGGGTGTTGTTGCATCCAAATTTTCAGGAGTCCATGCGTCTTTTAGGCGATTACTTTTTCCTTTGCCTTCAGAGGTGCCAAAAAAATCGGTATAGTACCGAACAAAATTAATTACATCATTTCCCTGTGAGCCATAAAATAGAGCGGTTAGATCAAAACGTTTGTAATTGAATCCCATATTTACCCCATAGGTAAAATCAGGATTAGGATTACCAAAAAAAGTACGATCATCGGGTGTAATCTCTTTGTCTCCATTGATATCTCTGTATTTGAAACGGCCGGCAGCTGCATCTGTTTGAGTCGGAGATGCCAACACATCAGCATCATCCCTAAATAATCCTATCACCTCATAACCAAAGAATGAACCTACAGGATGTCCCACTTGATTACGAACGGTATTACCTATACGTGAACCAGATACATCAAAATATCCGGGATCAGGAATACTCACAACCTCATTTTTATAAGTAGTGATATTAGCACCAATCCTGAATTGTAAATCAGAATTAATTTTACCACGGTAGGTAGTAGATAAATCCCAACCTTTATTCTGAATATCCCCAATATTAATGGTGGGAGAACCTGCTCCTCCTGCGGTTGCAGGCAAAGGCTGAGGGAATAATAATCCATTGATCGATTTCTTATACCATTCAACATGGATATCCAGTTTATCATTGAGAATGGTCGCGTCAACCCCAGCATTAACAATTACGTTTTGCTCCCATCCTGTATTAGGGTTACCATTTCTAGATTGATAAAAGCCTTGCCTGATTGAACCTGATCCGGATATATCATAATAGGATGTTCCAAACCCAGAATCATAAGTAGTGAAGGCGTTGGCAGCATTCACATTAGCCTGTGAACCTAAGATACCATAACTGCCTCTAAATTTAAGATCATCAAAAAAAGATACGTTTTTCATGAATCCCTCATTCATGATCCTCCAACCAAGAGAAAATGAGGGGAATATCCCGTACCTCTTTTCGGAACCAAAAATAGATGACCCATCCCTTCGAATAGTCATTCCTAACAAATATTTATCGCTAAAAGAATAATCTAAACGACTAAATACTGACAACAAAGTATTCTTATAACCATTACTATAATTTGTAACATTAGATGTGCCATTGCCTAAAAAAAGATAATCAGGATTTGTAGAGAAGAAATTATTTGCCGCTCCGCCTACTCCTCTTCCAGTGTATTTAACAGCTTCTGATCCAACGAATAATGTTAATGCATGTTTCCCAAAGGTGTTTTTGTAATTTAAAGTATTAGTCCATGTGTAGCTGGCATTGAACTGCGAGTTCTCATTGAAACCATTTGAGCTCAGATGTGATTCTTTATCATTATATTGATTAAAGTTAAAATTATAGTAATAACGATTGTCCATAACACCTCCAAAACTGGAACGAGCAGTGAGGTTCTTTAAAATATCAATTTCAGCAAAGACATTTCCAATGAGATCAAAATATGAATTCTTATTAAGGCTTGTTCGTTCCTGCATTGCTACTGGATTTGCTGTAGTTCCTAGCTCAGGTCCAAGCCATGTTCCCCCATAATTTCCATTTATATCATGAACAGGAATAACGGGTAGTGTTCTATAAGACACGGAAATGGCATTACCCTCACTTTGATTACTAAACCCAGGATTTTCCTTATAGAAGAAAAACGCATTCTGCCCAATACGAATATTTTTTCCTAAGCTATACTGAGTATTTACGCGAACAGAATATCTTTTTAAATAGGTTTCAATTAATGTTCCCTGTTGATTTAAATATCCTAATGAAAACAGGTAGCTCGATTTATCCGTTCCCCCGCTTGCCGTAATGTTATGGCTTTGCATCGGTGCGGGTTTAAAAATTTCATGAAACCAATCCGTTCCGGTTTTGTTCATCTTCTGAATCAAATAATCGTTACTGGGGTTCGATGCATCAAAATTATATTTCGTTGGATTAACAGCTGGGTCACCAGCCATGGCAGTGCCATCTCCATTAGGACCCGCAAACGTGTAATCAGGAAGACCGTTAGCAAATAAAACAGTTCCCGGGTTTACTTTTTTAAATAGTGTGGCATAATCTTCCGGGTTCAATAAATCAAAGACATTACCCTTGGCAGGCCTCTGACTTCCATAATAACTATCATAGGTTAACGTGGGCTGCCCTGATTTTCCCTTTTTTGTGGTCACGATAATTACACCATTCGATCCCCGAACTCCATAAATAGCAGCAGCTCCGGCATCTTTCAGTACTTGAATGGATTCTATATCGTTCATATTGATATCATTTAATCCACCCTGTACTTGCACACCATCCACCAATATAAGAGGTTGTGCATTTCCAAAAGAAGAAACGCCTCGAACAAAAATATCATTACGCCCACCAGGGGCACCTGAACTTATAACCGTTACACCGGATACCTGTCCTTGAAGTCCTTGTACAGCGGAACCTGTAGGAATGGACTTCAAGCCATCCATGTTCACTACTCCCACTGAACCCGTTACGTCTTTTGTTTTTTGTGTAGAATAACCCGTTACAATAACTTCACTCAAAGTTTTAACATCCGGAATCAATGATACATCAATCAATGTCCGTTGATTCACTGGAATTTCTACTGTTTGATATCCAATAAAAGAAAATATAAGAACTGCATTTTCATTTTCGGTTGAAATTTTGTATTGCCCATCCATATCTGTGGATGTTCCATTACTAGTGCCTTTTTCACTTACATTCACCCCTGGATTAGCTTGGTTATTTTCATCGGTTACTTTTCCTGTAATTATAAACGCAAAGGGAGGGGCTTGTTGTGTTTCGGTAATGCTCTCTTTTCCATCCTCACGTGAAGACCCTAAAACTAGATGTTCCAAAAGGGACGCTACTTCACTCTTCCTTTTCAATACAATCTGCTCCCTTTTTATTTTAAAGGACACATCCAAATCTTTGAACAACTCTTCCAATACCGTGTTAATAGTGGCGTTAGTAAAAGATTTTGTGATTTTCACTGAGGTATCTACTACTTTATGATTATAAAAGAAGCGGTATTGAGTTTTCGTTTCTATTATTGAAAACGCATCTCTCAGCGGGGTTTCATTAAAAATAATGGTTATGTCTTCCCCGTTGCTCGTTGCCGTATAAGCGGCTTGAAGCTGAAAAATGCTTAAGGACGCAAAAATTAGTGTCAGCATTATGGTTCTTTTTAAAAATTGCATATGATGC
This sequence comes from Bacteroidota bacterium, assembly GCA_947470895.1. Classification (GTDB taxonomy): domain Bacteria; phylum Bacteroidota; class Bacteroidia; order Cytophagales; family Cyclobacteriaceae; genus ELB16-189. The sequence goes on along the minus strand of CANIVF010000011.1, from coordinate 45,014 downwards.
CCATTCATGTGCCAGGGCCAACCGAGTAAAGTTTTTTTCATAACTTTGGAGTTAGGTTTAATAAGTAGTTCACTTTTATTTTATTATTCCGCATGTTGGACTTCCTTGAAGTACATGTCAAAGGCCGGAAGGTGCGCTAACACTTTCCGGTTCTTTTTTATTCAGCGATTATGTTTCCATAATGTCTCATTGTTTTAAATAAGTAGGTTATTCTTTGCAGAGTTTTCCTGTTATAACTATCTCATTTCCATTAACCGTGTAATCTATATTTTCTGAAGATTTAAGTAGATCGAGTACCTCCTCCAAAGATTTATTGTCAACTTTCGCTGAAAAATGACAATCCAGCGAACTTGTATCTTCCAAGCGGATAGTTACATTATACCAGCGCTCCAAAGCTGATATAATCTCCGACAAGGGTTGATCTTCAAAGATTAATCTACCTTCGCGCCAAGCAGTATATTTATCAGTTTCAACTTGGTTTTCAAGCATTAGTTTTCTTGAATGCTTTTCAAAAACAACCTTTTGATTAGGGCGAAGGGTGATCTCTTTGGACTGCTTGCCGGTAGACTCAACCTTTACTTCTCCACGTATCAGTGTTGTCTCGATGATATCGTCTTTCTTGTATGAACGGATGTTGAAGGCCGTGCCCAGTACCTTCACTTTCAAATCGGAGGTAGTAACTATGAAGGGCTGATCCTTGTTTTCGGCTACATCGAAATAGGCTTCCCCTTCCAAATAAACTTCCCGTGATTTCTTTCCTGCAAAGCTTTCAGGGTATTTCAACTGGCTATCGGCATTAAGCCAGACCTTTGTTCCATCGTACAACGTAATTAAAGAGCGTTGGCCTTTTTGGGTGATTAGTTCATACGAACCCGTAGCCAATAATTTACCTTCTCTGTTTACATAAAAAAACAAAAAAGTGTATACCAGGAATATACTAATACTGGCCGCCATGGCATATACTTTAATGCGAGGTATTCTTTTGCTTCCTCCACTAAGGCGAGGTTCGGTATTATAGTCTCTAACCACATTATCGGGACTATCCAAGGCAGTATCGATCCGCTTTTTGAGGTTGGCTATTTTTGAATCTAATACTTCCTTGTCTTTACAATTAAAAACCAAAAGGAATTGGCGGGCTTCTTCAATTTCATTTTGTTTATGTGCGTTTTGACTTATGAAACACTTCCAAAAGGAATTGCTCTTTTCATCGGGTGAAAAAACCCATTGTTGAAAAACTTCATCTTTGATGAAATCATCGGTTGTGAAAATATCGTAGTTCATTTGAACAGTTGCAGACAATGCATATTCAGTAAAAGCACAACAAATATTTTTTACCCCTCTTTTGTTGTGTTTTTTTTGAAAATATGTTTTAGCGAACCATCCGAACCAATTTGCGAAGGGAATCTATGGCTTTCCCAATCAACTTATAAGAAGATTTCAGGTCTATTTCCAATACTTCGGACAATTGCACGTACGTCAATTTTTGATAAAACTTCAAATGAACGGCTTCGCGCTGTCTCTTACTCAACTGGGCCATTGCCTTCGTGAGTTGCTCCTCTTGTTCAAATACATTTTGATTATGAATAAGATCAGATTCAATGGAAAACTCTATTTCATCAGAATAATCAAATATCCTTGACAGGTGCATCCGTTCCCGCTGCTCATTTGAAAGTTTTCGCACTATCCGCCTGCGCAACGACTTGAGCAAGTAAAATTTGATATTATTAGTTGCCGACAGTTTTTCCCTCCTGTTCCAAAGTTCAACAAACACATCTTGAATAGAATCTTCAATAAATGCCCCATCCTTCCAAATTTTTCCTCCATAAGCATAAAGCAACCTTATGTATTTTTCAAAGATATAATCCAATGCTTTACGGTTTCCTTGCTTTAAAGATGTCCAAACAATAAAATCAACTTCATCGGGACTCGTACTTGATTTAAATAAAATTGTACTAAAGCCAGAAGACTGGTTTTCATCAGATACACGGCTGTCTTTATGAATTTTCTCCGTAGGTGTATGGGTCTTCATTAATTGTCCATATAAACTTATTTCTTATCGATCCTTTGAAATATAGGAAAAAGTCAAGATAAAATAAAGTTGATTCCATCTTCATGGTATGGCAGCAATGTCACTGGTGTATTTTATACTGTTCTCACACCCGGCTTGCCACTAAAGAACATGAATTTCAATCGCCCCCATATTCTCGCTTTCAGTTGTCCGCATAGACAATACCTGATGAAAGAGGCCCGCTTCACGTTTGTGGCTCAATCTCCTGATATTGATGAATCGCTCACTTTCAATTAAGATATCAATGCGGTCCCAGAAATTCTTGCCAGAAAAAAGGCCGAAGTATTTGAAAATCAACTGACATCTCCTTTAATGTAAACATCATCAGGAGACCTCCCCAGGTAAGACGTTTATCTTTCAATCGATCACTGCTACATCTACATACTTGCTCTGTTGCACCTGAAGTGCTTCGTTAAGCTGTGCTAACTCACTCGAACAAGTGTGCCTCTGTATGTAGTTTCTATTCGTCAGTAGAGGACATTGTAGACCTGCTTTCTTCACTGCTTGGATTAATCCAAACCACCTTGCAACTTACTAATGCGCACCGATGCTTCAACATAAGAGTCTTGCACTCTCTGGATAATATATCTACATTCCCGTCTGGAATATCAATGCACCATACTAGGCGCATACAGCGGCTTGGCAAAAACGTGGGGTCATTGGTTAATTAAACATTCTACCTTGTATCAACATTTGTGGTATACCAACAGTTTAGTGCTTCAAAATCCGCTTCTTCACCAAGCCGCAAAACGTTGTACGCAAGCCCTTTTGTACCAATCGGACAGATGACAAAAAAATCAAAACGGTCTTGTATTAAAGGACAAACGAAACAATGATGTCGAATTTAGATAAGTTGATGACGTTGCTATTGTTCTTCTTGACGACTGTTTTACACGGGCAGCCAACTGAACCAAAGCAAAGCGACCGATATGCTAAAGCTTATGAAAAATATCTAAGCGCTACATGTCCAGTTACCAAAGACAACATTCAACATTTCGTCTATTTCGCCAGAGACAGGGAATTGATAAAAGATCACCCATTACTTTTACATCCCATGTTCAAGGGAGCGCAAATCATGTACTCATGGCGTGACTTTGAACCTGAGAAAGGAAAATATGATTTTACAATTTTGAAAGAAGATTATGAATACCTTAAAAGCTATAATAAGAAGCTATTCATCCAAATTCAGGATGTAACATTTAACCCCAAATACAAAGCCGTTCCCGACTATTTATTGAATGTGGAATACGATAGTGGTGTTGTAATGCAATACAATGACGATAAAAGCCTTGGTGGTTGGGTTGCAAAACGCTGGAATAAGAAAGTGAGGAAACAATTTCAATTACTAATTGAAGCATTGGGAGATAAATTTGATGGGAAAATAGAAGGTATTAATCTCCAGGAAACTGCGATCGAAGTAAAAGACCCAAGTTTTTCCGAACTGGAATATGTTAATGCATTAAAAGAGAACATGCTTGCCTTAAAAAAGAGTTTCCCCAAATCAACTACCATGATTTATGCTAATTTCATTCCCGGTGAATGGCTACCCGGAAATGACAAAGGCTATCTACGCGGCATTTATCAATACGGTGAGAAAATCGGTGTTGGACTTGGCGGTCCTGACTTAATGGTGAAAAGAAAAGGACAACTAAACCATACCCTTGCTATGATGCATGAAGGACATTACACGGTTCCGCTCGGGATTGCAGTACAAGACGGTAATTACATTGGTGAGACCGGTGATATAAATGATGAAAAGAAAAAAAACGCACATAACAATATTGTTCCCCTGTTGCACGCCTTCGCCAAAGACTTCCTGAAGATAAATTATATGTTTTGGGTAGGCCAAGAACCTTATTTCAAAACTGATGTACTGACTTGCTTCTCGAAGGACTAGTGTCTGATATTAAAATTAAGAATCAGGCTACAAGACAACGTGAACAGTAATCAATTAAAGGGTCAGCGAACAATCGAATAGACGGTCTCACCGGGTTTTTCACCGATGAAGGTAGCCTCTCCCTCTCCCACCAACCACGGTACGCACAGGTCTCTAATATAGCGGTTCATTCAGTTGTGGCGATACGTTCAGGTAGTCGTCAAGCATAGATTTGTATCCTCTTTTGATAAACCGTGCCAAGGTGATAGTCATCATCATTATCTGGCTTTGGGCTACTGCCCATCCACCCATTCGAGTTCTGCTCCTCGCCTAGGCTTGATCTTTATGAATACCCAAGCGAATAAGAATTTTCTTTCTCCGGTGGTTGAAGAAGAAGCATGAAGAAAGACCGGATCTATTCGCGCACTGGAAGTTGGTATATCCATAATGTAGAAATACATTTGAGATTGAACAGGAAGAGCCGTATAAAGGGAGACTTTCACGTACGGTTCCGTGAGAACCTAAGGGTGAAACTCCCTTGGGTTACTTGACTAGGCCCTATTTTAAAATTAAACGCACCCAGAAACAAGTACTATGAAATATAATCTTCTATCAATTTTAATGCTCATACTATCAGTAAACTCGTACTCCCAAACTCAACGTTACTTGGAGAAAAAAGGATATAGAGAAACATTTGGTGCTGGGCATGGTTTGGGAATGCTTCAGTTAAGTATTACAAATAATATGGTTACTGTTGTACACGTGGAAACAGATACCATTACGTTAAAGACTGGATCGTATTATAATATACTAAACTTATCCACTGGAAGATATGGATCAATTAATAATATGGGGTTATTTAATGTCGTTGATAGTTCTGAAACCGTAAAGCAAACTAAACCAATGGAAGACTTATCTAAAGTCCTTCTACTTTATCCAGGTTTTAGTATCAGATACTTGGACAAATATATAGTAGCGTCATCTGACATCAAGTCAAAGACAATCGTTTTAGAAAAAAGTGATTCCGGTTTTCGCGTTTTACATGAGTTTGATTTTGGGATGGCCAAAATTTCACGTGATGGCAAAATATTTTATGGAAAAAATATGATGGAAGAGTCGCTTCATATTTATTCCGTAGAAAATTGGCAACTTTTAAAGTCAGTGAAGCTACCATTTATGCCGATTATATATCATGTATTAAATAATGGTAATATTATTGTTAGTGAATTAAATAATGGTGTAAGTATCCTGAATCCAAAAGGAAAACGCTTATTTAAATTTAACAGTGATGATCATTACTATGAAATAAACGACTCTGAAACCCAATTGATTATGGTAAACAAAATGGGAAATATTATGTTATGGGATATCGCCACTGGCAAACTGATTTCACAAGATATCGGCACGTATATCAGCAAAGTTAATTCAACTAAAAAAACATTTCTTCCATTCAAAGTAGCTGGCGGTAAATATTATCTGATTCCTTATGGAAATGGTATAGTTAATCTATTCAATACAGAAAAAGGAAAAGTAGTTGCGGATTTGTTTTTTGATCGAGATGATTGGGCTGTGATAGCAAAAGATGGACGAGTAGATGGTACAGCTGGTGCTTTTGAAAAATTAGAATGGCGTAAATATCAAGGAAACAATTTGATTAGTACTTCTACGTTAGAATCTACTTTAGAAAAATATTTTAGTCCTCGTTTATTATACAGCATCATACATCAGAATGTTGGAACAAATACGCTACCAGATTTATCAGAAGATATAAAAAATACACCAGTCTTGGAATTGGACAATGTGAATAGCAAATCAGTTGCAATCGCAGATCAAAACGTTACACCTTACAGTTCGAAACAAAAAAATATCATTATCACTTTTAAAGTTACTAAAAATGCAGACAAGGTTAATGAGGTGCGACTATATCAAAACAAAAAATTGGTTAATCTTCAAAAATCCAATTCAACATCAAGGTATACATTCGATGTTAGTCTAAGCTCTGTTTTTGGTGAAACTAATTATATCTATGCAATTGCCACTTCGGCAGATGGGATAGATTCAGAAAAAACTAAATTGATGGTAAATTATGCAACTGAAGCTCTTGAAAAACCAAAACTGTATGCGTTGATAATTGGTGTAAACAAATATCAAAACCCTAAGTATGAGCTTAACTACGCCTTGCCAGATGCGGAGGCTTTTAAAGTTCAATTAGAAAAGAATAAATCAGCATTATTTGAGTCTATTGTAACAAAAAAATTATATGACGGAGAAGTAACAAAAGGCAATATCATTAAAGCATTTGCTGACTTGAGTACTGTCATTAAAGAACAGGATATGTTTGTTTTTTATTATGCTGGACATGGTACAATGAGTGAAAATAATTCGCTTAGTGAATTTTATATAGTGCCTAATGACCTCACTCAGCTTTATGGGAATGAGGCAATGCTAAAAGAAAAAGCATTATCGGCAGGAGAAATTAAAAAGTTATCAATGGGTATTAATGCACAAAAACAAATATTTATTTTGGATGCCTGTCATTCTGGTGGAGCATTGGATGCCGTGGCAACCAGAGGTGCGGCAGAGGAAAGAGCTATTGGACAGTTGGCAAGAAGCACAGGTACATTTTGGCTTACCGCAGCAGGTTCAGACCAATTTGCAACAGAGTTTGCACAACTTGGACATGGTGTATTTACCTATTCTTTGCTAGAAGTACTTCAAGGCAAGGATGAAAGCTCAATGGTAGATGGAACTATTACAATTCGAGAACTAAGTTCTTATATTGAGCGAAGAGTTCCTGAACTTTCACAAAAGCACAAAGGGAAACCGCAATATCCTGCAAGTTTTTCGTTCGGTAATGACTTCCCGATTATGATTTTTAATAAGTAATTGCTCTGTGGGTAGTGACGAACTACATACAAGCGAAGAAAAAAACAGTGCATAATCGAGTACCCCCCCCGCCAGTGGTAACTGACGGGGCTAGGCTCTCACACCACTGTACGTACGGGGCTCGTACACCGCGGTTCATTAAGTTGTGGAGATACGTTATTCCACTGATTTCATACTCATTAGTCAAGTTTGAAAAGGATCGTGCTAACTTCTCACCAGACACGCTATGAGGGTACTTCGAATACTCCTTCTTTTACTACTCCCTCCAGCATCATTTTCCCAACGGGTTGGAAAAGTAGTTTCTCTAGCGAATGGTGATACATTCACCATATTGGTTAACCATAAACAAATGAAAATCAGGTCACATGGCATTGACTACCCGGAAAAAAGACAGGATTTCGGAATGGTTGCTAAGCAATTTCTATCCGATAATATATTTGAAAAAATAGTTACTGTGAACGAGATGAATACGGACCGGTACAAAAGAATAATCGGTATGGTTTTCATTCATGGGGCAACCATCAATGAGAAATTATTACAAGCGGGATTAGCCTGGCATTACAAAACGTATGATAAAAATCCTGCCTGGGCAAGATTGGAGAATGATGCGCGCAACAGTAAGAGAGGATTAGGGCTACAGCCAAATGCCATGGCACCCTGAAAGTTTAGAAATTTAGCACGAAATAGATAATTGATCTATTCAATCAGGCTGATATACAAGGTAAGCCATTTGATGTGGCAACTTGGACTTGCGCAGGTGTCATTGTTAAACAACGCTTCCTTGTAGTTGCGTAGCTACAAAAATGGAATGTCTGGGTATACTTCGATGAACAAAAATTACCTCTACTACGATAATCAACTAATTCAGCTGATTTATTAAGAACGCTATTTCATCTTAATGGAAACATGCGCATCTTTTGGCATAAAAGGAGCCACGAACATGCGCTTACACGAATGTTGTTCGCAAGGGGCAAACAAACTATCCTAACTTATTCAAATTAGCATGAAAAAAAACATCACTAACCCGACAACTCAATTTAAATTACTGGTTCTTCTAATTTGCTTATTTGCTTATAATTATTGTTGCTCCCAGACTGTTGATAAGGTTAGGCTTGGTTACGACAGTACCAAAACGATTTCAAAACAAACTGGAATGGCCGTTTCTTTAAATGGCAAATATTTAGCATTTGCCTTTCAGGACAGAACCATAAAAATATTCGATGTTATCAACAATAAATTTGTCGCTAGACTTCAAGCCCCTGTTGCACAGTTCAATGACTTCAAACTCACCAATCAAGGGGATAGGATAATTTTTGTATCACAGTCTTCTCTTATTGTTTTTGACTGGAGGAACAAAACTATTTTAAAATCTTTTGAGCTTTCAAAGCAAGTAACACGTACTGCATTTCTTGATAGCCAAAATTTGATCGCAGTAGGAATGCAAGATGGTCATATTTCGGTGTTTAATATCGACCTTCTTTTAGAGATTTTCAATATTAAAATAAAAGGCGGAGGCGTGTCGGTTTTGGATTTAAGTCCAGATGGAAAACGAATAGTAGCTGGCGCAATTGAATCAAAGTCCTCATATCCTTTGAACTTATTTGATATACCAAGTAAGAAATTACTGGCAGTCTCAGAAAAGGAAATCTACACTTCGGCTTTTTTTAATTCAAACGGAACTGGAATAATTACGTCAGGTTTAAAAATCAAGTCGGCAGGTGGTAAAATCGCACTCATGACTTTATCATTAGGTGCCGCAGCCATAGCCTTTAGAAATTCAACTTTTATTTACCAACTCGATCCGATCACATTGATAAGATCAGAAAAAATCATGAAAGACGGGCAATTTGCTAACATTACTTACTATCAACAAGGTCTTAGTTATAATGACAAATTGTTACTGATGACCTCTACACAATCCTTTGATGTAGTCGATCTGATAAATAATAATGTAGTATTTACAACCACAGAAGAAAATAAAACAATGAAGTTTTCCACAGATCAGATTGGGGTTGACTTCGAAAGAATATATAGAATTGGCGAAAGTGGCAAATTTTTTATTAACACGTATAAAAACAACATAAACCAAATCTACGATGCACAATCAAATTCTATAGTGGGTTATATATTTGTTGACAGTAATGAAGATTATTCAGTCATCGCGCGCGATGGGAGGATTGATGGGACTAAAGATGCTTTATCCAAAGTTTATTGGACTTCGAAAAAATCAAATGAACGAACCCTACTAGATAGTCGCTACGAAATAGGATTTACTCCTCGTCTATTTTCTGAATTAATCAATGATACACGAATGGCACAAGTTTCGGAATTTAATTCCGATGACGTAATTGACAAAGTCCCACAACTTGTTATCAATGAAATTGATAATAGTCCTTTATTAGCTGGAAGTCAGATTACCTCCGTCAAAAAAAATATTGGAATAGACGTTGAAGTGGCAAAGAACTCCACGGAAGTGACTGAAGTTCGCCTTTTTCAAAATGGCAAACTTCAAAAAATCAAGCCTAACGAAGGAAAAAGTAATTACCACTTCGATGTACAACTCACCACTTCATTTGGTGAGGAAAACTATTTCTCAATCTCAGCTCAGAGTAAAGTTGGAATCGAATCCGAAAAGATCAAATTTACCGTTTCCTATAAAGGCTCAACGGATGACAAGCCTAGAATGTTTATTTTTAGTGTTGGAATAAATCAATACAAAAACCCAAAATACAATTTAAACTATGCACAAGCCGATGCTGATGCATTTCAAAATAGTTTAAAACAAATAGCTAATGGGCTCTTCAAGGAAATCATTGTAACTAATATTCGTAATGAATACGCAACCAGGGAAAATATTATTCAAGCTTTTACTCTAATCCAAAAAAATGCTTTAGAACAGGATGTTTTGGTTTTTTATTATGCAGGACATGGAGTAATGAGCGGACCTACAGCCCAGGATCGCGACTTCTACATTGTACCCACTGGCATAACGCAATTGTATGGAAAAGATGACACTCTTAAGGAAAAAGCCATATCTGCTTCGGAATTAAAAAAGTTGTCACAAACCATCAATGCTCAAAAGCAGATTTTTATTTTTGACGCATGCCAGTCCGCTGGAGCTCTCGAAACTTTATCTCAGCGAGGTGCCGAAGAAGAAAAGGCAATCGCCCAACTAGCAAGAAGTACCGGATCATTTTGGATAACGGCCTCTGGAACAAGTCAGTTTGCTACAGAATTTGAAAAACTTGGACATGGTGCTTTTACATATTCATTGTTAGAAGGAATTTCTGGAAAGGCCGATGGCAATGGGGACAAGAAATTGACTATAAAAGAACTTAGTATTTATATCGAAAATCGAGTTCCTGAAATTTCTGAACAATACAAAGGAAGTCCTCAGTTTCCGTCATCTTATTCATTTGGCAATGATTTCCCTTTGGTAATTTACAAGGACTAGAAAAGCTTATTTGAATCATAAAATAATGTGAAAATAAATGGAGATTTTACCACCACCCCACAGCATATAAGGTTTAAACGAATCACAGTCACGCACGAAAGCAGATATGAACAATAACACGTGTTTGGCTCGGGTTCGTTGTGAGCCTGGGTTGAGCTGAGTCTTTGGCAATTTTTCGGTATGGAATTTTAATAGAGCTGAGCGAGAAAGAGTAGCAGACGTATATACGCACCTGGCAAAGTCGTAAGCATTTTTAAAAGAGAAAATCATGAGCATGAAAGCAACGTTTATGATTGTCGTAAAGAATCAGAATCATTTAAAGCTGATTTTTATTTCTTGAGCAATAGGTTAGCGTTCCCATCTTTTTTGAAGTAGCGTTTTAATAGTTAAGCAACGTTTTGGTTAGTAACAGCAAAGCTTCCATGGTAAATGGCTCAGAATTTTGATAGGTTATAAATATTGATTATAGATTCAAATTTTGAATTGTTGAACGGAAGCGGGCTCTGCTGAGGAGCAACCTGCCAGCGTTAATTTCACCCGACTGGAATCAAAACCCTGCCTTTTTTGCGGGGCTCTTCTTTTAGATCATTCCAAGAGTTTTATGCCGTAAGAAAAGGATCTTGCAAACTTATCACCAGACACGCTATGAGGTTACTTCGAATACTCCTTCTTTTACTACTCCCTCTGGCATCATTTTCCCAACTGGTTGGAAAAGTAGTTTCTATAGCGGATGGTGATACATTCACCATGTTGGTTAACCATAAACAAATGAAAATCAGGTTACATGGTATTGACTGCCCGGAAAAAAGACAGGATTTCGGAATGGTGGCTAAGCAATTTCTATCCGATAATATATTTGAAAAAATAGTTACTGTGAACGAGATGAATACCGACCGGTACAAAAGAATAATCGGTATGGTTTTCATTCATGGGGCAAACATCAATGAGAAATTATTACAAGCGGGATTAGCCTGGCATTACAAAACGTATGATAAAAATCCTGCCTGGGCAAGATTGGAGAATGATGCGCGCAACAGTAAGAGAGGATTATGGCTACAGCCAAATGCCATGGCTCCATGGGAGTTTAGAAAATTAGCACGAAGTAGATAATTGATCTATTCAATCAGGCTCATATACAAGGTAAGCAATTTGATGTGGCTGCTTGGACTTGCGCAGGTGTCATTTTTTGATAACGCTGACTGTAGTTTGAAAACTACACAAATGTAATATCTGGGTATGTTTCAATAAAAAAAATACCTGAAAATACATGACTCACCTAATTCCACTAATTTTTGTAGGAAGCCATTTCATTTTAATGGAATTTGGTTAATAAAATTTGACAATAGAAACGTCAAAGGATGCAATTTTAATAGGTGTGGGCGTTGAATGCCAACAACTCTCACCGGTAAGGGGAATCTGTGCATCTTTTCATACACGATTACCAATTTACCGTAACAACAAATCTGCCTGGAGGCCAATGGACATTAATGGGGAATAATTTTCGTAAAAAAATCATTGACACTTAAAAAAATGAAAGTAAAAGAAATTGCTACTGGACTAATTTTATTAATGTGTATAACTAGTCTTACCTCATGTGCGCCTCAAGGATATGAATCAAACGAAGCTGGATTTTTTTCAGGTATTTGGCACGGCCTTATAATTGTATTTTCCCTACTTGGAAAGTTATCTGGTGCTGATATTGGTATTTATGCAGAACACAATACGGGATTCTTTTATTGGTTAGGCTATATCATTGGAATAGGTGGATGCGGTGCTGGCGGAGGTGCTGCGAGTAGATAAAAACTACACATAACATCAGTAGCTGTCGCACAACTTCCAATTATCAAAAATTGTCTTACTATTTCTTTTTGTGGATAAGGTATAAGCTACCCACTCGGAACAAGACGGAAGAATCTCGGCTAGGATAAAGATCGCAGTACTCATTCATTTCTGTTGGAGTTGCCTCATTCAATATCAATAAAGCCAATGCTGCTTAGCCTTATTCACCCAGCCTGCCTGATTAGAATAGGCTACAAAATAAATTTTCAGGTCAGCCTGATTGGCATAGTCAACGAAGTAAACCTTCTTATACGCCTGGTTGGCATACTCCGTAAAAAACCAGTGGCCTTCGTTGCCTTCGGCCTGGTTGGCATACTTCACTTTATACACCTTCAGGTCAGCCTGGTTGGCATAGTCCACCACAAACACCTTCACATCGGCCTGATTACTGTAACTGACCGAATATACTTTCTGCGCCTGACACCCATAACCCACACACATAAAAAACAGCAGCGCTAACAGGCGCTTATCCACGATGTTATCCTGTATGCTCATCCATTTTTGTTTTATAACTTCTAAATTACAGGATGTTTCAAACATACCATCACTTTAGCTTCTCAAAAAATTGTCCGGTGAAACGCAAAGATTAAGGTAAAGCACATCAAGTTAAAATACCGGAATCACCTATTTACACTATTTTTGAAATGATTATGGAGATAGTGGCAGAAGGTAATGGTGTTCAATAACGTCAACCAGTAGTTTGTTGACTACAAATGCATGTTCTCCTCTCATACTTTCCCGGAAAAAAATACCGGAAATACGTGAGTCACCTAATTCACCTAATTTTTTTTATAATCAGAAGGATTTTGAATACTTTGAGATAATTAAAGAATTGAATTTGGATAGGATGTCAAAACACAGAGCATGGAACTCCAGGTAGTGTCGCGGTAATTTGGGCTATTTTTCGGTGAGTGATCATGCCATCATGGTCTTAATCATCATGATGGCGGGGTTTCATAAGTATGGACAAAGTAATGCACCTATTCCTGCCGACTTATTAACCAATAAGACTCCAGCCGATGAGATCGCGATTCATAGGCGTGTTTACAAAGAGCCTTTATTTTCGATAGATATAGATTCAAGGATTGGCTCAAGAGGAGATGGAAACCTGGTGGCCTCTGGCAAAGAGCTTTATTACCTACCAGATGGAACCGGAAGAGTTTATCGGATTGATAGCACCGGTGCATTTACCCGCATTGATTCTACGTATTATACCAGGTATAATTTTGGGGCCTATACTTTCAGCTATAGGGACACCATTTACTCACTGAGCGGCTATGGATTCTGGAACTACAATGGTCATTTGCGATTTTTTCGTTCCGATAAGCATGGCTGGGAAATAGAATTAATCAATAGAGAGTTGCCCGTGCTCATCAATAATCCACTTATGGACTGGTCGCTGTGGTTTAATAAAAAGCATGGCAACCTCATTTACCCAGCAAGGTCTTATGCTCGGATTTGGTCTAAGAATTTATACTCGGATGGGCTTACTGACACATTCAGGGCCTGGAAGCTGGACCTTAACAAAAAGAAATGGTCCATCCTTGGTACCCTAAACAAAGAAACGGCTTCTTTAATCAACACCGGTCGCAGGGTTTTTTCTCTTCCATCGGGCGAATTGTTTCTTCACCCTACAAATAAACAGGAGATCACGCTTCTGGATTATCGTTCGAATCAGGTTAAGAGATTGAATCAAAAAAAATCTGAGGCCATTAATTCTTTCATCCAACAAGCGGACGTGGACAATAACCGAGTCTTCATTTATAGGCGTGACTCTACCCTGAATTTCCATGTTTCGGAAGAAAGGAAACTGGTGCTGCATTTGACTGAAAGCAACTTCAAGGTAAACCATGGGTGCTCGATCGTTGATTTGATTGATGTGGCCTTTCGTGATTATTATTATCTACCCACCTTTCGGTTACTTCATCTGCTTTTTCAATGGAATAAAACAGATTGGCATCCAGCACATCAACACGGTATGTTTTGTTGAATCGATCGATGATTGCATTCTGTTGTGGCTTTCCTTTGTGCATACAACTCCATTCGATGTGATTGTTTTGCAGCCAAAATTGACAACGTTCTGATCGGAACTCTGGTCCAATTGGATATTCCGGTTAAACTGACCAATTGATCACCGTTACAAAGTGACCACTAAAAGTCAAGTCATGATCTGAGTTAAAAAATGTGGGCCATCAAAAATGATTTAGAAAAGGCGCAGAGTTAGCCTATTCAATAAGCTGTTTAGGTCAACCGATCTCAATACATCTTTAACTTAAATCAGGTGGTCAAATTGTCCGGAAGCTATATTAAAGCTCTAAATTGATTTAAAAATGAACTTTTCAAACCATTAATACTAATATTTTTAGATTTAATACTAATGATATTAGTATTTAACTAACTTGCTTCCGTTAAACGCCAAGGCAAATGAAGACCATCCAATCCCTCCTACTCGGCAGTGTTCCAATAACAGCCAGAGATAAGCACGTAAGACTATTTCAAGTCAAGCAAGTGATCAACCAGCATCGGGATTTATTCATCAACAAATTCTTGAAGGATATTCCATACTATTTAGCGTTTAGGTATAACGCTTTCGCAACACCTGATGAACTAGAGGAAATAAAAGCCAAACTCAATACCCTGCAAAAGAAGGATATTGATCTTGTTGATTATGCTTCCATTTTTGAGCAGATCAAAAAAAGGACAACGGTGAAATTGAATAATGCAATCTTTTTCCAGGAGATAGACGACCTATTGTTCGCTCAACAAAAATCATAAATCATAACGTATGAAGGAGCACTTTATGGAATTCTTTGCCGCTGTAGCAAGACAGAAATTAATTTTCAGAGACAGCCTGGTAAAAATGATTTTACATACACGACCACACCTTAAGCCAGTTTGGAAGGAGTGTCAGCCCGATGATCATTTTTCAATGGTGACTTTAAAAGAGACGTATCCACATCTGGACCAAAAGGAATACAGATTCATTTATTTTATTGAAAAAGGAAATTTGAACGCGACAGAAATGGCCAAGATCATGCATGTACATAAAAAGCTTGATCTTGATCACCTCGATCCTGAATTTGCTTTTACAAATGAAGAACTTCAGGTTTATTATAACGCGATTTTGGATGTAGTAAAGGGAAGTTAATGGTGAGGGTTGTCAAATGGGAATGAGTGCAAGGCGCAGGAGGGAATATGAGGCAGAGCGGGTTAGACTGGAGAGCATAATGCCGGTAGAACTCAGGCAGCTATTTGATGAAGATGATATCGAACTGACTTGGATTTTTCTGCATAAAGTCTTTCACCTGAATACTGCGAAATGGAAACAAGTTTTTGAAGATGAGTTCTTAAAGGCAAGTAGAGAGTTTTCCAGGACAGAGATTTTTGCGAGATTTGGTAGAAAGTATTTTGAGCCATCATTAAAGAGAATATTGTTTCGGGAAGAAGATGATGAGACT
This sequence comes from Bacteroidota bacterium, assembly GCA_947470895.1. Lineage (GTDB taxonomy): Bacteria > Bacteroidota > Bacteroidia > Cytophagales > Cyclobacteriaceae > ELB16-189. The sequence goes on along the minus strand of CANIVF010000011.1, from coordinate 29,433 downwards.
TGGTTCATAATACTTCAACATATTGTAAGGAAGAAGTTAGCTGATAGGAAGAGAGAATCTAGATTTTAAATCCAACGATAATCCGAACCGACAATTTTTATGTGTTACCACGATTCCAAAGACTTCTCAATCAGTGATCTTGAAAATTATTATCACTATAATCTTGAAGATCGGTTGAAAGAAGATTGGTCACGGATGTATCATGAAAACGGATTCAATCACATTCCTTCACCGGTTGTATTAGCATCAAATGCTGTGAGTCTGTATTCATGGGGCCTCATTCCTTGGTTTATAAAATCATTACCTGACGCATTGAAGCTCAGAAACCAAACATTGAATTGTATCAGCGAAGAAATGTATGACAAGCCATCATACAGAGACTCAATAAAGAAGGGACAGAGATGCCTGATACCTATGACCGGATTTTTTGAATGGCGATGGGAAGACTCAAAAGGGAAAGAGAAAACTCCACACTATATTTATCTAAAGAATCAAAAGATATTTTCTGTGGCTGGCATTTATGCTGCCTGGACTGATAAATCAAATGACCAGGAGTTTCTTACGTATTCTGTGCTTACCACCAAGGCAAATAAGTTGATGGAAGGAATTCACAATAATAAAAAACGAATGCCGGTGATTATTCCTAAGATGTATGAGAAAGACTGGCTCAATCCTGAATTAACCAAAGACGATGTATTGGCCATGTGCCAACCCTTTGATGATGATAAGATGGAAGCATACACAATCAGCAAACTGATCACCAGTAGAAAAGAATCTTCCAATGTTCCAAAAGTACTTGAGCAAGTTGATAGCGGAATGCTATTTTAATGTCTTTCCTAGATAGGGTTGTTCTAACAAGTTTGATTAGAGGGGTGGATATTCCGGTTAACGTGACCACTTCATTCCGCAGTAAAGCAACCACTATAAGTCAAGTCATTATCTGAGTTAAAAAATGTTGGCCATCGATAGTGATTTAGAAAAGTCGCTTTGTTAGCCTATTCAATAAGCTGTTTAGGTCAACTGATCTCAATAAATCTATAACTTAAATCAGGTGGTCAATTTGCTCCGGAAAATGGTGGTCAATTAGACCGGAATATCCAGTAATTGACCTTTACCCTTACAAGTACATTTATGTTGTTGGTAAATTTTTGGCCAGTAATTCTTTCAAATTCTCTTAATTTACTTGAACCTGTTCCCCAGGCTTTTCCTGAAATTTTTGCAACTAACTCATTTGAACTCTCTGCTTTTTCAACTAAATCAAAATAATGATAGTTGGTTTTTTCCTTGAAGCTATGATTTGTAATGTCTGCAATGACCCAAAGGGTTAATTCATTGAACTTATTTTCAATTACTGCCTGAATTTGTTTATTCAGTTCTGATAACCGGATATGTTGTATTGAGGTTGGCAATTTATTTTAAGAGAAATTTACTTTAGGTAAATTATTTACAATATCAACAGTTTGAACACTTACGTTTATAACACTTAAAAGCAAATCCAGAATGTACCGTGGGTTACCTGTTTCTGTTGCCCAATCGTTCGGGTCGTTTTTGATGCCGCTTCCTTCTCCTTTGCTATTAAGATCAACCGTAACTCTATAGCGTTCCATTATCCATTCAATTGCACTTTTTCCGTTTACAACATATTCATAAGCCTTTTGTATATTCTCATCCATACTGACCCCTCATTCTCATAATGTTCACCCCAGTTCTCATGATACTGACCCCTTAAAATTCGGGCCCGGGTGAACGAGTTTTATTAACATGGGATTCTCATCATCTTGACCCCCCACTGAAGCTTATTCTCATGATGCTGTCCCCTCTGGATCATGATCTATTCTTACGATGTTGCCCCCTTCGGTCCGGATTCTCATGATACTGACCCTCAGTGGGGTGATGTGGAAAAGCAGTATCTCATAGAACGATTTTGTTTACAATCTTACGATTTTTTTCTTAACGATTCTCCCTTCAGATCGAGACGATGAGATCCGTTTATCAAACGATCCAGGATTGCATCGGCATGTAGTCGAGTTCCCATGTCTGTCTTCGATATGTTTAGCCAAAGCAAGCTTTGTAAATTGAATATTTCGGAATAGCCTGACCAGGTATTTCGGGAATGCAGAGCCACTCATTTCGGGAAGGGTCAGTACCGGGTATTTCGGAATTGAACTGTACCACTTGTTTCGGAATTGAACTGTACCGTCTATTCCGGGAATGATCTGACCCACCCCACGGCAGTAGGATTTGATGCACCCGTGATCTCGTTTTGAGGTGAACTAACCCTCCTTTCAGATCAATGGCAAAATCACTACAGCATTAAAGGCATTAAGTTAGGAGTCCCTTGAGAAACTCTATTTCTTTGTCTGCCATTATTACAAAAATATTGACCTTAGTCACAATCACCTTCACATCTTACTTCAACACCATTATCATAGTACTTAGTAAACCATGGGGAGCCATCTTTTTTAAATTCCTCGCGTTTACCAATACGCTTACCGTTAACAAAAGTAGAATATCCGATTAATTGACCGTTATCATAATAAAGTTCCCATCTTCCTTCTTCTAAACCATTTAGAAATGAACCTTTAAGCAAGGGCTTTCCATCATCAAAATATTTTATAAATAGACCAGACTGAATACCATTTTTATAAGTTATTATATCCATTACCCGTCCGTGTTCAGCATAACTTTTCCATTCGCCCTCCATTAATCCATTCTTGTATAAACCGACAAAAGTAGCACCCCATATTTCATGAAATTCATATCCTTTTCCATTGTAAGGTTTCCCCTTGTAATAGGTAACGTTTTCTGTGGTTGCAAAATCAGGCCCGCTAACATCCGCATAATCATTACTCGAACAGCTAGCCATTACAATAATCACTCCCAGTACTATCCAATTCGATTTTCTCATTAACATACCACTTTCGTCTTAATCTGTTAAAACTAGTAATTAATTGGTGAATTTCGTATGGTCTTTTATTTGCAGTTCAATCCCTTCCGATGGCACATTTACCAAACCGTAATCTATATCTTTAGCAAGATTACTGCCACAGCAAGAGGGGAACAAAGTAGTATAGAGTATGGGTAAAATAAAAGTGTAAACGGCTTTCATACCATGTTCTCAGACAATGAAGATTGTTGAATCTATTAAGTCTTTACTCTTGCCAATAAATGCTATATTAATAATAGATTCGAGGTAGGAGGAATTCTTTTTCCTGTTTAATGGGTAAGGATGTGGTTACACCTTATCTCACTTCTGCTTTTTATAAACTGGGTAAAAATCTTCTGCGGATTGCTTAGCTTTTTCAATCAAGAGCATGCGGTCTGATCACCAGCAGAAAGGAATCATCCAATGTTCCAAAGGTACTTTAGAAGGTAGATAGCGGAATGTTGTTTTAAAAGATTACCCACAAGCTAGAGAATTAGCACCGCTGTTGTTTTCCTTTATTGGAAGATTACTTCACAAAATGTATGCAAATTGTATGCAAGGAGTAGAATAAAAAAGGTTGGTTGCATTGTATTGCATTGTAAATAACTATTTTTATAAAATCCTTACTGGATGACAACCTACTTAATCAATATTTTTTTGAAAAACCTATTAACCAAAGTTCTTTATACGGTTGCATTATGCGTTGTAATTAGCCAGCACACCCTTGCACAACAACAAAAATACGCCCTCATCATAGGCGTAAAATCCTATCTGCATGTTGCCCCTCTGCAAAACTCGCTCAACGATGCGCGCGACATGGCCGCTACCCTCAAAAAGAAGGGCTTCACCGTGGTGGAAGTATTTGAGCCTGCCACCAAGCGTGTTATGCAAGAGGGCATTTTGAAATATTTCAAATTGTTACAGGGCAATCCAAACGCTGCAGGCCTGGTATTTTACTCCGGCCACGGCATGCAAGTAAAGGGTGTTAATTACCTGATACCAACCCAGGCCGACCCTCAGATTGAAGCCGACCTGGACGACCAATGCGTGAACATGGATTACGTGATGCGCGCCATACAAGAAGCAGGCAATGGACTGAACATCTTTGTGCTCGATGCCTGCCGCAACAACCCCTTCCGCAGTTTTAGCCGCTCGGGGGAAAAAGGGTTGAGCATGGTGGACACTCCCCAAGGCTCCTATATAGTTTATGCGACCAAGCCCGGTTCAGTGGCCAGTGATGGCACAGGCCGCAATGGTCTTTTCACTTCCAAGCTACTGCAATACATCAATACCGAAGGCCTTAATATCGAGCAAGTGTTCAAGCAAGTTGCCCGTGACGTGGCCATCGAATCAGGCAACGAGCAGCGCCCCTGGATTGCCTCCGATTATACCGGAGACTTTTATTTCACCCCAGGCACTGATGCAACCAACACGCAACCCACAACGCAGCCAATTGTAAAAACCGAGCCTGTATATATAGCACCGGTTACAACTACACTCGACTATGGCTACGGTACTGCCGATGCGCGCACCGTTACTGTGGGCACACAAGAATGGTTGGGCAAAAATTTGAACGTTGACCATTTTGCCAATGGCGAGGTAATACCAGAAGCAAAAACAGAAGAAGAATGGAAGCGCGCAGGCGAAAACAAACAATCCGCCTGGTGTTACTATAACAACGACCCCACCAACGGGCGCACATACGGCAAGCTCTATAACTGGTATGCGGTAAACGACCCGCGCGGCCTGGCGCCCCAGGGCTGGCATATTCCAAGTGATGGAGAATGGACAGCCACAACCAACTATTTAGGAGGAGAAACTACTGGAGGACGAAAAATGAAAAGCACCAGCGGATGGGTTAAAAATGGAAACGGAGATAACACCAGCGGTATTGCAGGCCTTCCGGGTGGCTTAAGAATCACCAATCGATCGTCAACCTTCCACTCCCTTGGCAACTTCGGGTACTGGTGGAGTTCTTCAGAATTCAAGACTGGTACTGCCTGGAACCGCATTCTTTTCCATAACGCTGGCAGAGCAGGCAGGATGTATTCCGATAAGGGTTGGGGTTTCTCTGTGCGTTGCGTCAGGGATTGATTTGGTTATTTGCATTTTGTCCCGGGAAGTGGGCAATTTTTTTTTGAGAATTTAAGAAATGGCGCTGCACTATGATTTACCGGTTTACAAAGCCTGCTATGATTTGTTGATGGAGATTTTTATGTTTAAGAAAGAGTTTGGCCACTATTAGAACGGAATTAGGCAATAGATTTTTCCTTGTTCTCGCAAAAGTGAGGTAGAGAGCTTAACCACTCGTCTTAGTCAACTTCACAATGCCCAATCCGCCAGCTAATTATCAAAAAGTGTTAAAGTGATAAACAAAAAAGGAGTTACTGAATTGTAACTCCCTGATTATTAAGTGGGCCCAGCTGGGCACGATCCAGCGACCCCTTGATTATGAGTCAAGTGCTCTAACCAGCTGAGCTATGGGCCCTTGTTTAGGGATGCAATTTTAGTGATTCGACCATTAATAACCAAAGATTTGATTTACTGCCCATAATGGTTTTCGGCCTGTTTTCCATTCAGTCAACAATTACCCCCCTTTACACATTTAGTAGATCAGGACTGCAGCGTGTGCCGATTACGGTATCAATGCATACCGACTGAATTTTGTGGGGGTTGTAATAAATAATTTTGTAATGGTAATTACAATTTTAGGACTAGACAAAGCCGGGCTTACTAAGGGTATACTAAGGGTATACTAAGGGTATAGTAAGGGTATAGTAAGGGTATAATGCGGGGCTGAGTGCAACCTCCCTTCTCACCCCCCGGAAATCGAATATTGACTTTCGACTTAAAAAACATGCAAACCCGACTACCAAATTGCCAGCCTCCCCCAAATATATTGACACCTGATTCATTCCGTGTTCGTTGGCAGTTTGTTGTCCTCTAGTCGTCCTCAATATTTGGGTTATTTATCTAGCCATTATAGGTGTTGTTTTTCCAGGCCGAGTCTCCGGCTGTTTTCCAGGAGGAGAGCCGACAGGCAAGCTATCGAGACTCCACCATGAAAGAATAATAGGCAACGGCTTCGCAAGAACAACTTCTGGAGTTATCAGGGTTGTACTGATTTTGATTAAATCAGGAATACTCCGTTTTATGGGAATGCCATTTCAATGACTTTTGAATCATCAATGAGGGAAAAAAGGTTAAAAAAAGAAAAAAGGTTTCAAAATTTAAACATCTCTATTATGTTACGCATGCTCCAAATCAAACTAAAAGCCATAGCATTTATGAGCTTAATTATGTTATCACTTATTCTGGGAATGTATTCTTTGGTATTAAGTCTTCTGGTTTAAGTGAACGTAACTTTTCCGGTCAAAGTTTCTATTTTTGCTTCTTCGAAATAAACTGGTTATGGAAAATCCGCAATTCAAAATGACGCTCTTTCAACATGCTTTGAATCCGATCATTTGTATCGGTATGTCGGACGGCAATTTTACGGAAGGCGAATTGAATGATTTAAAAGCATCTACCGCACAGCTCTCTGGCTGGTTTCAAATTACACCTGAACAAGCCAGGAAGGAATGCGAGGCGTTGTACGATTACCTCACTCAAGAAGTGGCCATTGGTGGTCTGAAATCCATCTATGTAAAGGTTCCCATTTCGTGTGCCCTTGTGCATAAGAACCTGCAAAGTGATGAGGCCCGGAATTACATCGTGAGTTTTTTAGAGGATCAGGCACTCGCTGATGGTAAATTAAACGATGAAGAAAAAAAAATGATCACGCTCTACTCCACCATCATTCACCATGGTGGTAAGGCCGCTGGTATTCATTTGTAATGATATCCTGGAAAGATTATTCACATTGATCCACGATAGGCTCAAGGATCACAAACATCTTGTATACCAATCCATAAGCTGAAGAATGAATTCAGCTACTTCGTAGATCTTGAAAACAGGAAAAAACCAAAAGGCGATCATACCGATCGCCTTTTGGTTTTCTTTTAAATGATCAGCCGTAAGATAATCAAAGTAACACCAGCATAGTAATGCTGACGATTCCGAAGGCGGTAATCAACTGGAGAAGCAGACGTTCGTTAAATCTGCGGTAGAATTTTAAATTTTCCATAATAGAGATAGGTTTACTTGTTAAATAGAAATATGGTTTGTTAAAAAGATCAACTAAAAAATGGTCTTCGGTAGGCTACCCGAAACAGATTAGAGCAACAAGAGCATAGTAGCACCAATGGTAGCAAAGGTGATCGTTAAACGAAGGATTAACTTCTCATTGAATTTGCGGTAAGCGTTTAAAGTATTCATGACAATAATGGTTTGGTTGATCACTCTATGCTTAAATTCTATGCCAGCACAAAAAAGTGATAAATCAGGCTAAAAAACAGGTTTACTAATCAAATTCCAGCCCAATTTGGGAACATTCCTATCAAATCGGTAACAAAATGAGATTGCCATGATCCAATCAAGTACATCAACAACCCGGATCCCCATCACGGTTAAACCAATATTGTTCATCTACTTATGCCGATGATGAATAGATGAATACCCGAAACTGATTTATTCCATTAAATTTACAGAAACACCCTAACCCTATCTTATTTCATGAACAAGTACCTCTCTATTCTGAATAGCCGCACCCTTTTCGCAATTGGAATTTCATTACTGGTTTCGTACCTAACTCTGGCCCAGGAGTTTCAATATAACTATGACCTGGCCCTGATCAGTATCGCCATTATCTTCCCGCTGGTATTTACCATACGAAGTGCGTTTAGCAGAAGAGAGAAATCCCTGGAATACCTGTCTAAATTTAAAGCTGGATTGATTACGATCGATCACTGTTTTCAGGAAAACAAAAAGCTTGATACCGAAAAAAAAATAGAAATTCAAGCGATCATACAAGCGATCCCGGACTTCCTGCTGGAATATCTTGGTCCTAAAACGTGCACGCAGGAAAAACTGAATGGTGAAGTGGGAAAGATCTTTCTCTTCATTAAACAAAACAACGAACAAATTGGAAATGGCACTTCCATCAAAATCTTTCGTTTCATGAAAGACGTGCATGAGAGTCTTAGCAACATTGAAGCCGTGAATAACCACCGCACCCCCATCGCGATCAGGGCCTATTGCCTGATTTTTATTTATATGTATCCGATCATCTACACTCCTGCCCTGTATCACAAATTGCATGACGGTATCTCGCTGAATGAATCCTGGATTGTCTATCTATTATCCGCCATCTCTACTTTTATCCTGATTTCACTCTACAACGTGCAAGATCAAATGGAGAACCCATTCGATCAACATGGACTTGATGATATCCGCTTAAATGATTTCCGGCTATCGTAAGTACTGGCTTCCTTCGAAACCCATACAAACACTTTAATTTGAATTCAAAAATTAGGTACTTTTAAACTACATGGAGGAAAAAGAACCCAAAAACAAAAAAGCTGAGCGGGGCAGAGAAACTCTTTTCAGAGCCACTTATCAAAATCAAAGCAGTCTGATCCAAATGGCTGATAATAAAGCGAACATCATCATCAGCATAAACACGATGATCATTTCCTCGATCATCGCCATTACGGGCTACGGAGCGGTAGCTGGTAAGATCGATGCCTATGGCCCTCAAATGTTAATTCCCATTGTGTTGATTATTCTGTCGTGCCTGGTTTCGGTAATCTTTGCCATCCAGGCGGCACGGCCTAAGTTAATCAAAGCCAGAAACGTAGGAGGAACCATGCAGAAATCCAGCCTGTTATTTTTTGGCGTTATTGCGAGCTACTCCCAACAGGGTTATATCGATGAAGTAAATAAATTACTCGAATCCGGAAACGATCTTTACGAACACATGACCATTGATTTATATAACCAGGGGCTCATCCTAAAGCGTAAATACAATTTACTGGTATATGCGTATCAGGTGTTTATGTTCGGTTTTGTATTCAGTGTGCTGGTCTTTTTAGGTTTCCTCGCCTGGGGAAACTAAAACTCAGTTTGTCCTGCACTTATCGGTAATGCTGTTTTTAAACCTTGAATCACTTTTGAATGTGATGAAAAAGTCGTCCATGTATTTCATGATCGAGGCAAACTCTTTGGGTTCAAAACTATTTTCATAGCGCTTGATGACGTCTCTGATCGTTTGCTCTTTACTGATATACTCCTGGCGAATGGCTTGCATCACATCTTCCGACCGGCAAAAGCCTCTGTATAATCGTTCACGCACGCTTGAAATACCAAGGGTTTCATTGGCAGTAGCGTAAGGAGCACTGACAAAACCTGCCATATCGAAATCATAAGCCAGTGGTATATACTTTTTAGACTCATTCAATTGAATCACCTTGGCATTGTGCAAAAACGTAGTAGACCAATCCGTATTCGCTACCATGTATTGGAACATATCATGCCGTACTGAATTACTATCCTGTAGTGACTTGGGATGCAATTTTAAATCTTCCACCACTTTTCCATGATGTCGTTTCGCCACCACATCGTCATCTTCAATAAAGAATCCCGCAAACTTTATTCCTGTAATCTTTTTATTGTTCAGGTCGGTAAACTCGATATTGGCCAGACGTGAATTGAATGTATATTTTGTAATAGGCTCATACATCTGATAGCAGACATATTCCTTCATAATCAATGAATTTTCCTTCACCTGCTTGCACGGCAATACCAACTTCAAACTTCTGCTTCCTTCAAAGAGTGTACCTTTGGCATCTTCCTTTTTGATCTTTACCCTTAACGGGGGATAATAACATTCCTTCCGCCTGAAGTTACCTCGTGCACGCACTTCAATCTTGATGGAGTCCCAGGCATTCCCTTTCTTATAATGCATCATGTAAGGCGTGTACACCGTATCGGTAGTAATTGACTTTACATCTTTGACGGCTATACTGAGTTTGACCTCCAAGGGCGTTTCATCTAAAAACAGTTTCGCTACATCCTGCTTCTGACTGAAAAGAATACCGGGAATAAAGAGAAGAATGGCGAGCAACTTGTGACACTTCATAGGTTCATGTTTTTATAAGCGATGATAAATGTATTGATTTCAACTTTAAAAGTTATTAAAAATCATAACTTTGATTAGCGTACATCCATAATCATTATTGTTAACAATTCGTTTCTACCTGTTTTCCCTCCTTTACGGGGGCCTCATGATCACAGGCTCAGGCCAGGCTTTGGCTAATGAGTTTGAACGTAGCGGCTTTCCGGAAATAAAAATCTACGTTTCAAAAAGCCAGTACAGCAATCTTCAAAAAAAAAACAGCGATAAGTTAGCGCTCACCAATCCTGTGCTGATCATGAACGAGGATACTGCATTGGTTAAGGATATTCACGCTCGTGGAAATAATAGCCTTAAGTTTAAACGTAAATCGTTATCGGTTGAATTGGATAAAACCATGATCATCGAAGTGGATGGTAAAAAAGTCCATCTCAAAAAATTCAACCTGCTCAATCTCGTCATGGATAAGCATCTGTGGCACAACCGGTGGTCTGACTTGAATATGGCGGAGATCGGGATCTTTCCATTGTTTAATTCCTATTGCAAAGTATGGATCAACGATCAGCCACAAGGCATTTTTCTATTGGTTGAAAAACCTCAGCAAGCAAAATCGAAACTAAAGAGTCCGTACATGCTGCGAAGAGGTCCTGACCATACCATTCAGGATGAATACGTTGACGATGAGGATAGGGATTCTGCCAAAAAATACAAAAAACAGTTTCAGTCTATCTATTCAGGCATGAACACATTGAGCCACAATGCCTTTGCCCAAAACCTTGAGCAAACCATAAACACTAACCACTACTTTCAGTTTCTGGCCTTCAATTACCTGGTCATGAATGGCGACTATGCCGATGAAGTCTTTCTTTATATCGAACCCAAAAACCAATGGTTTGAAGTGATCCCCTGGGATTATGATGATATCTTGAAACCTGTGCCTCACGAAGGGCGCACACGAAGAAATAAAGAATTTACGAACAAGAAGATATTCTCCTTAGAAGAAGCTCTCGATCGCGCCATTGCGGGAAATGAAGAATTATATACCGGCTATGAAAAGGTGTTGAAGAAACTTTTACTCACGCTCGATTCTACAGCATTAACTCAATCTGCACATCAGGTCATCCATGAATTAGAACTCATCAGTGCAGACAAATCCATGGCGGAGAATACCCTGTTTCTTGACTTAAATCCTTTTGACATCAGTCTTGCCAAAAATGACATTTTATTCTCTCTTGATTTTATTCTGAAAAGAAGAAAATGGATTCTGGAGGAATTAAAATAACTTTAGACCAAACCTGATAGCCTTGCAAACCAGTACTTCCCGAATAACCACTTGGCTTAGCCATACTAACGCTCTTAATTTTACATTATATACTTCCATTTCTGCATTCTGCCTGTACACCTGCATCTTTGCCTTGCGTAAAACATTTGGTGTTGCCACCTATGAAGGATTCATGCTATGGGGCGTTGACTACAAAGTTTGGATGGTGATCAGCCAGGTAGTTGGTTATATGCTTTCGAAGTTTATTGGCATCAAAGTGGTTTCTGAGCTCGGTCCGAATTCAAGAGCCAAAGGGATTCTTATCCTGGTCAGTATAGCCGCCATTTCATGGTTTTTCTTTGCAGTTACACCACAACCTTACAACCTCGTTTTTCTTTTTTTCAATGGCCTGCCATTGGGGATGGTGTGGGGGTTGGTCTTTGGCTATCTGGAAGGAAGAAAGTATACCGAAGTGCTGGGTGCCAGCCTTTCCGTAAGCTTTATCTTTTCTGCCGGTTTTGCTAAAACGGTTGGAGGGTTTATTATGGTTGACTGGGGCACATCCGAGTTTTGGATGCCTTTTGTATCGGCTTGCCTCTTCTTCCCTCCTTTGCTTCTCTTCCTATGGCTCCTTGATAAAATACCACCACCTACACCCGAAGACGAAGCACTTCGAACCAAGCGGCACCCGATGACGGGTAAGGAAAGAGTGCACTTTACGCTCACCTTCCTGCCAGGACTCGTGCTGCTTGTGCTCACCTATATGCTGCTCACCGCCTTTCGGGATTTCAGGGATAATTTTTCTGCCGAGATCTGGAAATCATTAGGCTATGGGGATAAACCTTCCATTTTTACTCAAACTGAAGTGCCCGTAACCATTGTAGTGCTCATCGTGATCGGAAGCCTGATGGTAATTAAAAATAACTATAAAGCGATGATCGTTAATCATATCATTGTTTTGATCGGTATGGTGACTGTTGGATTAAGCACCTTCGCCTTTCAGCACGAGCTGATCAGCGCCCCCGTGTGGATGGTATTGGTAGGCATGGGACTTTATTTTGGATACATCCAATTCAACAGCATTTTCTTTGATCGTCTGATTGCCACATTTAAATATGTGAGCACCGTTGGATTTTTGATATACCTGGCCGACTCGTTTGGATACCTGTGTAGTGTAGGTGTTCTGCTTTATAAACAGTTTGGCAACTCCAATTTAAGCTGGCTTAACTTCTTCATTCAATCCGGATATGTTTTGTCCATTGCCGGAAGCGTTTTGATTACGCTATCCCTGATTTACTTTCAGGCAAAACACAAAAAGTGGGAAGCTTCACTTCAAAAATAAAAAAAATTGAACGATTTGGACTACCCATGCTCCGGTATGAGCGACTCCGTAAGCAATTGCAATCCATGCAACATCAGCGGCTTAGAAAAGAAATTGATCACATTTGGAAATCCCTTTGCCCTCAACCGGTCGGCCGGACTGGTGGAACTGGTGAGGATAACGACTTTAATCTTGCTGGCTATCGAGCTTGGTAACGCATTAATTTTTTCCAGAAACTCGAAGCCATTTAGCAAAGGCATATTCAGATCCAAAAAAATAAGCGAAGGCATATCATTCATGTGGATGGATTGGAGCACCTCCAGGGCCTTGATAGGTGAGCTAAAGGTGATCACACGCTCGGCAAATGAGCTCAACTCAATGAACTTCTTCTGTATAAACAGATCTACCTCATTATCATCAACTAAAAATGCCGTATGTACGGTAGCCTTGTTAACCATCTCCTGAATTTAAAACTAATGTGTGAAAATACGTCACAAAATTCCTTCTTTGATTTATTTTCCAGTCATTTTCTGAAAATAAAATTTAAACGGTTTCTGTGGAAACGAAAAATGTGCTAAAATTGAACGTTAAACTATAAAACCCATGAAATTTACTCGTTTAAGTATCTACTTGTTCTCCTTTTTAGCCGTTCTTGGCCTGGCGTCATGCGGTGGTTCCAAAGAAGATCAAAGTCAAAATTCGAAAGAATTTCAAGAAGCTGAGGGCTCCTTGAAGGACCAAATAAAGGATTTGGTGTACAATATCCCCTCCCCCTCAGAAATACCTTACCTGCTGGAAGCTACCGGTGCAGAATTCAATCAGGCCCTGCTTAACGATAGAAAAAAAGCTGACTCTTATGCAAGCCGTAGCGACAAGGCTGCCCTTAATCTGGGTGTGTATACAACAGACATCGGTTATTTGAGTTCTTATGATAAAACACAAGAAGCTATCGATTACCTGAATGCCTCTAAGAAACTGGCAGACAACTTAGGCGTAGTAGGAACTTTTGATACAGAAGTGTTAAAGAGCTTTGAAAGCAATATCGCCAACAAAGATTCATTAGCCAGCATTTTGGACAAAGCCGTTAAATCAACAGACAAATATCTTAAGGATGATAGCAAAAACAGATTGGCTGCATTGCTATTGACAGGAAGCTTTATTGAAGGTCTCTATATTTCAACGGGCGTAATCAAATCTTACCCAAAAAATATCCTTCCTAATGACGCAAGAAATTTGATTCTAACACCGCTGATCACAGTTATTTTAAATCAGGAAAAATCAGTAGATGAAATGGCTAAAATGCTTGCCGCTATTGATCAAGCTGAACCGATCGCAACATTAAACACAGACATCCAGGCATTACAGGCCAGCTACCGTGCTCTGAACATCGAAGAGCAAATCAAAAATAACCGCTCCGATCTTGTTTTAACTGATAAACATCTTGCTGAAATAACTGGCATTGTAGAAAAGATAAGAAAATCAATTGTTGAATAAATATTTACGCTAAATGAAAAGGGGATTGATGTAAGTCACTCCCCTTTTTTATGCATTCTAAGTAACATCTTTCTTATATTTAGGAAACAGAATTACCCCTGCCATGAGCGAACCCGTTTTAAATGCCATCATGAGATTGTTTGCCTTGGTGGCGAAGGAAGACCTAATCACCAAACAAGAACGTGAACACGTGCAAGTGTTTCTATCAGACCACCTCAGCAAAAAAGCAATGGAAAGCCAGCTGCGTCTGTTCGATGAATTTGCCATGGAGGTTTCCGAAAAAATGAGTGCCGGCAAAGAAAGTGATCTGATTGCACAAATCTGTAGTTCTATTAACCAGGAAGTTGCACAGAAGCAAAAGGTCGTTATCGTGATCGAACTCATGAGCGTTGTTCTGGCTGATGGTACTATTACCGAAAGGGAGCGCAGCCTGGCTGAAATAATCTGCAAAGAATTCAATATAACCTCGACTGATCTTGCACTGATCGAAAAATATGTACTGAGCCAAACGATGGAAAAATCGGATGATCAAAATATTCTGATCATTGGCTCTGAAAAAAACAATTTATCATCCAGCACACAAATATATCGCGAGCATCTGAACGGGTTTGTTTCTATTCTGTACTTCAAAAGCTCTGATATCTTTTTCTTTAAATATGTAGGTAATAGCGATGTGTACCTCAACGGTGTTCCTCAAAAATCTGGCAACGTCAATGTGCTTGCCACCGGAAGCATCATTCGTTGGGATGCGGCCGATGCTATTTATTACGGAGAAATATTAAATAATTTCAAGAAAACAAATCAAGGAACCAGAACCAGTTTTGAAGCAAAGTCAATTTCATATAAGTTTAAGAATGGTAAACTTGGCTTACGTGAAGTAACCATTTTGGAAGAGTCGGGAAATCTGGTTGCTCTGATGGGAGCTTCCGGAGCAGGAAAATCTACCTTATTGCATGTCCTTAACGGCACGGAGAAACCATCTCAAGGCCAGGTACTCATCAATGGCATTGACATCTATGCTCAGCCAAAAAAAGTGGAAGGTGTGATCGGCTTTGTTCCTCAAGACGATTTACTGATTGAAGATCTTACTGTCTATCAGAATCTTTATTTCTCCGCCAAACTTTGTTTTAGTCACCTGTCTGAGAAGGAAATTGACAACCTCGTAAAAAATACATTGAGTGATCTGGGGCTTACTGAAACACGTGATTTAACGGTTGGCTCACCACTGCGTAAAACCATTAGCGGTGGACAACGGAAAAGACTAAACATAGGACTGGAATTACTGAGAGAGCCAGCTGTATTATTTGTCGATGAGCCCACATCAGGATTATCATCTCGCGATTCAGAAAACATTATTGACCTGCTGAAGGAACTATCGTTGAAAGGTAAACTGGTATTTGCCGTAATCCATCAACCCTCCTCCGACATTTTTAAAATGTTTGACAAGTTGGTGATACTCGATACTGGTGGATATCAGATTTATTATGGTAATCCTGTGGACGCCATCACCTACTTTAGAAAAAATATTAACCTGATCAATAGCGACCAGGGAGAATGTCATGCCTGCGGAAATGTAAATCCAGAACAGATTTTTAATATCATTGAAACAAAGGTGATTAATGAATTCGGAAACTTCACCGATGAGAGAAAGTTTACACCCGAACAATGGAACCAATCCTACCTCGAGAGAATAAAGACAAAGCTGGTAACTACTTCAAATGAAGTACCTCATTCTACCTTACGCATACCAAAAAGATTAAAACAGTTTATTATTTTTTCAAAGCGCGATCTGCTTTCTAAGCTAAGCAATACACAGTATATGCTGATCAACATGCTGGAGGCGCCAGTGCTGGCGTTTATCCTGGCATTCATCGTGCGTTACTATAATATATCCGATCAGTTCGAAACGGGTTATATCTTTAGTAAGAATCCAAATTTGCCCGCCTATCTTTTTATGAGTGTAATCGTTGCACTTTTTATGGGTTTAACAGTAAGTGCTGAAGAAATTATTCGTGACCAGAAAATTCTGAAGCGAGAAAAATTCCTGCACCTCAACCGCAGCAGTTACATCATTTCAAAAATAGGAATCCTGGTAATGATTTCAGCCATTCAAACAGCACTTTTCGTTTTGGTTGGCAATTCTATTTTAGAAATAAAAGGAATGTTCCTAATCTATTGGGCCATTCTATTCTCTACATCCTGCTTTGCAAACCTATTGGGGTTGAATATCTCGTCTGCCTTTAATTCTGCTGTTACTATTTATATTCTCATACCCGTTCTATTAATTCCACAGCTAATTTTAAGCGGTGTCGTGGTTAGGTTTGATAAGTTGAATCCTGTCATTGGCAATACCGCTTCCGTGCCTTTTGTTGGTGATGTTATGGCTTCACGCTGGGCATTTGAAGCCAGTATGGTAACCCAATATAAAGACAACGTGTTCGAAAAGAACTTTTATACCTTCGATAAAATAAAAGCTCATTCCGATTACAAACGAATTTATTTTATCCCAACCTTAGAAACGAAACTTGACTTTATTAATCTCAATTATAAAAATCAAACCGAAGAAATTCGCAAAAAGGTAAGTGACGATTTAAAATTACTCCAAAACGAAATTGGCAAGGAACTTCTATTTGTCGGTAAAGCTGATTTTATATCCGATGATGAATTTGTTATTGATCGATTTAGTGACGAACATTATCAGAAAATAAAAGTCTTGTTCGAAGCACTTAAAAAATTCTACATCAACCGATACAACAAAGCTGATGCGGAAAAAGAAAAAGTGGTCAACAGCATGACGAATACCGCTGAAAAAGAAAAAGAGTTTGAGCAATTCAAAAACAGCTACCAAAATGAATCGATTGCAGAACTGGTAAAAAACAACAGTGAGATGCATCGTATCATAGAGAAAGATGGTAAGCTCATTCAAAAGATTTTTCCCATCTATAAAGATCCTGATCCGGAACACCGCGTTGACTTTGATGCACAATTTTATATGCCTTCAAAACATTTCTTAAACAGAAATATTGACACGCTCTATTTCAACCTGGGTGTTATCTGGTCGATGACGCTAGTTCTGGCGATCGCTTTATACTTTGAGATTTTAAGAAAAATAATTGACGGACTTGGCAATATCTCAAATCCGATCCCGAAGCGAATGTAATTCATTATGTTTTTCATCCTTTCAAAAACTGTCGGATACCTTGCCAGACCATTAGTCGTCATTATACTCGTATTCATAACCGCGCTGGTGATCAGGAACAAAGTTTGGAAACGCAGGCTTTTTATTATGGCAATGGCCAGCCTGCTATTTTGCTCTAATGAATTTGTCAGCAATGAAGTGATGCGTGTGTGGGAACTACCACCTACTCCATTTTCAGAAATTAAAAAGAAGTATGAGATTGGTGTTTTACTCACGGGAGTAACCAAAACAAATTTCAGTCCGAAAGACCGCGTGTATTTTCAACGTAGTTCAGATCGAGTAATTCATACACTTCAACTCTATAAACTTGGTCATATCAATAAGATCCTGATATCGGGAGGAAGTGGAACTCTTCTGGAAAATACGAAAGAAGCCGATGAACTATATGTGGTACTTCAGATGATGGGCGTGCATAAAGAAGATCTGCTTATCGAAAATCAGTCCAACAACACCTATCAATCTGCGGTGGCAGTGAAGAAAATGATAGATGGAATCTACACCTCTGAAGAGTGTTTACTCATCACATCCGGCTATCACATGCGAAGATCAAGAGCCTGCTTCAAAAAAGCAGGGCTTGATATGGACACCTTTAGTGTCGACTTTCTCTCGAATGAACGAGTTTTTACTCCTGATGTTTTGATCATTCCTAAAGTGGAATCAATTTTTACATGGCAGGTGCTTACTAAAGAATGGGTAGGAATGCTCTCCTATAAAGTGGCTGGATACATCTAAGGAGAGAGCATGCCACAGACAGAAATAAAAAAAAACCTCCTTTCACAGACATTATGGGTATCGGCAATCATCATCATTAGCCTGTTACTACTTGCTCTACTTCCTGAAACTAACATCGGGCCATTCCAGTTAAGAGAAATTGATATCCTGAGTGATTTACATCCAGATCCTCCAATCCTAAAGGTGATCAAAGTAGATAGCATTCCTCGGGAAAAACCTATCCCGACCGTTACAACTCAAATAAATATCTCCATAACACAGATTGAAGACTTTAGTGGTGACAAGAAACCATTAATGCATTTTATTAATGCATTAAAAGAATCCGATTGCAGGCAGGTTCGGGTTGCTTTCTTTGGCGATTCATTTATTGAAGGGGACATCATCTCTGCCACACTGAGAGATACACTTCAGCATGTTTTTGGTGGCTCTGGCGTTGGCCTTGTTCCTCTCGCAACAGAAGTCTCGGGGTTTAGAAGATCGTTAAAACATACGCATGCTGATTGGGAAATACTTTCATTGCGCACTACACCTGACACCACCATCCCTATGGGAATTTCTGGATATAGCTATATTCCTAGAATTGGTAATACCGTGAAGTACAAACCGGGTTTGTTTCCAATGCAAAAAGACTTTAAGGTGGTAAAAGTATTTTATCAAAATAAAGGATCTGCTTCGCTAGCCTATAAAATTAATGACGAGGAAGAAATCATGGAAGCCTTTGATCGGTCGGACAGTATCAAGAAACTCACGGTCGTTCACCAGGCAATAAAATCAATTCAATTTAGTATCATACCAGAAGATAGCGTGGTTTTTTTTGGAGCGAGTTTAGAAAATAATACTGGACTCTACATCGATAACTTTTCTATGCGTGGAAATTCAGGAATAGTCTTAGCTAAATTATCGCCAACACTACTAAAAGAATTCAACGAGTACCTGGATTACAAACTCATCATCCTTCAATATGGTCTTAATGTGGCATCCGAAAATGATTCCACCGATTTCACCTGGTATACCAATAAGATGATCAAAATCATTACCGAACTAAAAGTGATATTTCCTAAAACCAGCTTTCTGCTAGTAAGTGTAAGTGATCGGGGAGTGAATAAGGATGGCAAAATTATAACCATGAAGTCGATACCAAGAGTTCGTGAGATACAGAGAGAAATTGCCAAAAAAAGTGGTATCGCCTTTTGGGATATGTTTGAGGCCATGGGAGGCGAAAATAGTATTGCAGCCTATACAGAATCAGTACCTCCATTAGCAGCCAAAGATTACACCCATCTGACCCATTTGGGAGGAGAAAAAATTGGAAAAAAATTGGCAGCCGCGCTACTGGAAGAATTCCACAAGAATGAAAAGTAACTTAATACTTCTTGTTGGATTACTTATGGCACTGGCCGCTGACTTACAGGCACAGGACACTATTTCCTATAAGCCCACTGCTTCATACTCGTTTATCAAAAATGAAATGAATGTTATTCATCATCTGGAATATCTTGAATCATTCTATGAAAAGCTCGTGGAATTGAGGAGCACTTCTATGGGTGTGATCAACATCATCCACTTGGGAGATTCCCACATTCAGGGCGACTATCTTACGAAATCAACGCGGACGTTGTTACAAGAAAAATTTGGAAACGCTGGACTTGGTCTTATTTTTCCTGGTCGCATAGCACGAACCAATGAATCATTGCTCATCTATTCATCAGCCAAAGGCCAATGGACTGGTGGTCGCTTAACCTACTCGCAAAATCCGTTACCGATGGGCATTGGTGGCATGGCAGTTAAAACCTTGCTTGCCGGAAATTCTATAAAAATAAAATCGCTCAGTCAGAACTACTCATTCAATCGAATGACGCTATTCTTTCAAAAGGATTATAATAGCTATTCAGTTATTGTAAAAGATTCTACCGGTATTCCTCTGGCGATGGCCGGAGCCTTTTCGGAAGAGGAATACCCAAATGTCTCGAAACTGATCCTGCCCTACTCGATTAATCAAGTCCTGTTCGAAACAAATCAATCATTGGCTACACAAAAACAATTCATTTTGTTTGGGGTAAGTCTTGAGAATTCTAATCCTGGAATTCGTTATCATATTATTGGAGTAAATGGCGCGAAGTACAAACACTTTATAGCAGCAAGAGAACTACTCAATCAAACTCCTGCGTTAAACCCCGATCTGATCATCATCTCACTGGGGACTAACGAAGCCGTAGAACATCCTAACATAGATCCCCAGTTTACTTCACAATTGAGCACGTTGACTTCTGAATTAAAAAGAGTGAATCCCAATGCAATCATACTATTGACTACAACACCCAATTTCTATAAAAAGAGAACGCGCATAAACCCCAGCATATCTGTGATCAACACTAAAATTATAGAGTTTGCCAACACCAATAATATTCCGTTTTGGAATCTTCATGAAGTAGCGGGTGGCAATCATGCTGGCGACTGGTGGAGGAAACACGAACTCATTCAAACGGAGGGAATACATTTCACTAAAAAAGGTTACGATTTGCAAGGGCATCTGCTTTTTGAAGCGATTATAAAAGGGTATAATGAATATGTTCTCGATCGACATTCAAAAACTCATTAATCAATTTGGCTATCAGCCTGACGAACCACTGCTCTTCACCAGTGGTCTGTTCCTTTTTCTATTTGTTGGTTTCTTATTAATTTATATCCCGTTAAGTAAAACGCATAGACCAAAACTGATCTTTGCTACCCTGTTCTCACTATACTTTTATTATAAATCAAGCGGGTTGTTTTTCTTACTGCTTGTTAGCACCACTTGCATCGATTACACACTTGCCCGATTGATCTCGGAAAGCAATACGCCATGGAAAAGAAGCACCCTGCTAACGCTGAGTTTAATCAGTAACCTCGGGCTTTTGGTATATTTTAAGTACACCAACTTTCTGCATGAAATATTCAGCGACATTGCTCAATTACCTTACCAGCCATTTGATATATTCTTACCAGTTGGAGTTTCCTTTTTCACCTTCCAATCGTTAAGCTACACCATTGACGTATACCGAAAACACATTATGCCAGCGGATCATGTTTTGGACTATGCATTCTTTGTTTCATTCTTCCCTCAATTAGTTGCCGGTCCAATCGTGCGAGCTTCAGAATTTCTACCACAACTATCAAAACCTACACTGGTCACTAAAGAAATGTTTGGGCGTGGTATTTACCTGATCACAGCAGGGCTCTTCAAAAAAGCGGTCATCTCAAACTACATCAGTGCCAACTTTGTCGATCGGATCTTTGACTCACCTACGCTTTTCACCGGATTGGAAAATCTGGTTGGCGTTTATGGGTATGCACTTCAAATCTATTGCGACTTCTCGGGCTATTCTGATATGGCCATTGGCTTAGCCCTCTTGCTTGGGTTTCACTTCAACGAGAATTTCAATGCCCCCTATAAATCAAAAAATATATCCGAGTTCTGGAGACGCTGGCACATAAGCCTCTCTGCATGGTTGCGTGACTACTTATACATTTCATTGGGAGGCAATAGGCGTGGAAAATTAAGAACCTATATAAACCTGATCATCACCATGCTGTTGGGTGGGTTATGGCACGGAGCGTCCTTCCGTTTCGTCTTGTGGGGTGGCCTACACGGAGTTATGTTGGCCATTCATAAATATTTCAGCGAATCAAAGTTAGCTGCTACCCTAAGAATCATTCCTCATTCAAATTCAATCCAGGCGATTCTGGGCACGTTACTCACATTTCACTTTGTCTGCTTCTGTTGGATTCTGTTCCGTGCACCTTCCATGGAATATGCCGGGCAAATGCTTAACCAGATTTTCAATCACTTCAACGCTCAAATATTCATAGAATTCATTCAAGGATACTGGCAAGTTTGTGCCTTGATTGTTTTGGGATATATACTGCATTTCATTCCTCAGTCAATTGATCTGGCTGCCGAGCGGTGGACGATCCGTTTACCATTAATCGCGAAAGCTGCTCTGGTATTGATAGTGATCATACTATCCATTCAAACAAAGTCTGCCTCCATTCAGAATTTTATCTATTTTCAATTTTAAGGACGGGCAACTACTTAATCACGTTCACCCACCCTTTGCAGGTAGTCTCATTTTCAACCACTAATTCGTAGAAGTAAACACCCGACTGTACATTACTGGCATCCCAATCATCTTGATATAAATCACTTTTAAAAACAAGTCCGCCCCAGCGATTATAAATCTGAATAGATGTTTTTAATGCAGTATTTGAGATTGGCTGTCCTCCATAAAAAATCTGCAAGAAGTTATTTTCCGCAAATTCATCGGGCGTGATCACGTTCGGGACTATTAGGGCGTACACAGGAACGTCTATCCTTTTCTCATAGACACACGATTCACGAACACCCACAACCCGAATGGGATACGTTCCATCTTTGTCATACACATGCTTAGTTTTGGTGAGATCAGAAGTAGTGCCATCACCAAAATCAAAAAATGTAGACTGATCCGTATCACTTATATTTTCTACTTCTATATCGCGTATTCCAAAGCAATCATATGTTTTAACGTATCTAAAATCCAAATCAATACCCGGAATTACTTTTACATCTACGGTGTCTTTCTTTACGCAACCACTTTGATCGGTGATACTAACAAAATACCGGGTAGTCGCATCCGGGTTAATTGTGGGGGTTGCCTGCGTGGAAATCACCTTATCTCCTGCAACTGTCCAGTGGTATTGAACGCCACCTCCCGCAACAAGTTGAGCGCTTTCCTGGAAACACATCGTTTGATCTGCTCCGGCAAAGCCTGTTGCTTTGTTAACAAAAATGGTGGTGGATGTAGAATCTGTTCCAAGACATGTTCCCAAATCAATAACCTTTAGCTTAACTTTAAATACACCGGGATTTAAGTATTGATAGACAATGGCAGAAGTATCGGTCTTCTCCATGGAATTGCCATCTCCAAAATCCCATTGATAAAATTGTCCACCCGTGCTTTTATTTTGAAATACAATTATATCAGGTATACATAGTCTATTTAAACCTGGTTGATTTAAAGCTACAGAGTTTGTTTGAAGCCTGGCTTTGAGTAATGAAAGATCGAATTTGAATGCAGCATTATTACAATTGGGGCTTTTGTTTAGTTTACTCCATGCTGTTGATGTGGTTGGAAAATCGGACGTTGGATTACCTGTAGCATTCAACGCCTTGCAGCCGGAACAAACGGCATGGTAAACGATACCACTTTTATCAAAACGGCTTGTGCCTCCATCTACGTGCGTCCGTGATTGAGTTCCACCAAGGAAGGTGGCATACAAAAGTTGCGTGGCATCGCTGGTCAACACGATAAAATAGAAATCAGAACCACTCGTGGTTTTTTGAAATGCGTTTGAAGTGGTGGGCATTCCCACTGTGGAGCTATTCCAGAAATCCAACACGCTGTTTATCTGGCCACCCCAGCCGCTGAGATAGATATTGTTACAATCATTCACTAAAAATGCAGTGGGCGAAATATTTGGCACGCCAATACCTGATCCGAACACGGTAGAGAAAATCAGAGATGCTAAGTCAGGGCTAAACTTTTGAAGGAACTGCCCGCTATTCGCATTCTTATAAACACCTGGTGTAGTCGGAAAGGCACCACTGGTTTGCCCATAGGCATATATGTTTCCATCACTATCCAGGTCAATAAAATAAACCTGATTGAATTGAGGGGTGCCAGTAAGCGTAGATGCGATGATGGATGATCCATCATTCTTGATCTTAGCAATCCATCCATCCACTGATCCGGCATGAACTGGTTGATAGGCACCTGGTGTTGTTGGAAAATTTAAACTGGAACTTCCGCCACCAACAACGAGGTTGCCATCAAGATCAAACTTAATGGTATGCGAAGCATCTGCTCCATTGCCACCCAGAAATGTTCCCCATAAAATCTGAGATAAGTCGGGATTTAATTTTAAAACCAATGCATCGGTAGTACCACCGAGGTAGGTTAAACTAAAACTATTCATCACCGGAAAATTTACCGATGACGTTACTGTACTGATGTAAATGTTATTATCTGAATCGGAGATAATATCACCACGAAGCTGATCACCATAGTTAACCACTAACGGACTCGAAGAGGGATTTAATCCATCATTGCCGGAACCACCAAACAATGAACTCGAAAGCAATTGCTTTCCATCACCGCTGATTCGGGCAACAAATAAATCAGAACCAGACCCATACTGTATAACATTACTCTCATTAAAGCCTCCGTTATAGGTGCGATCAAATGCATTTTGAGTAGTGGGAAAATCGGATGAACCCGTAGTTCCTAAAATGAGTAGCTCGTGATCTCTATTCATCACCAAACTATGAGGAGACTCGGGACCCAAACCACCCAGATAAGATGCGTAAAGTAATTGTGAACCCGTTGAATCGTATTTCAAAATACCAATGTCATAGTCCCCACCATAAGCCATCTGAAATGCTCCGGTGGTAGCGGGAAAGGTTCCTCCCCGATAGCTTGGATTGGTAACACCAGCTGAGTATAAAGTTCCATGCTCACCGGGTGTGGCTGTGCTACCCCAATTATCGGCAGTAGATCCGGAATAGGTAGAGAAGATCAAAACCGGATCGATAATTAATGGATAGCAAAAATCATACTCGGCCAAATCAAAACTTACTTTGCCATCCTGTAGGTGATATTCACTGCTTACATATACCATCTCATCATGAATGATTTGATATACGATGGGTTTTTTCTCAATGAACGAAAATTGTGAAGCCTTCACCACCAAGTCCCCTTCTATCAACTTAACCTGATCTGCACCAGAATATTGAAATAAGATTTGAGAAGGATCCACACCCGGTGCTACGATAAACTCATATTTCAGATTTTCATTTTGTGAATAAACTTTCAGATCAATTCCTGAATAATACGATGGATATAAAACTCCCTCAAATGCTGAGACACCAGAACTCCATCGCGATTCATCACTTCCCAAAAAATAATTGTAATAGTCCGGAAGCTTACCGAACGGCACTGCCTTGGCATTCCTGTTCGCCCCGACAAAGGTAGTGGTAACGTGATGGCCCGATATTAAAACATCGGTGCCTGCCTGAGCGGATGACTCCTGATCTTGCTCATGACCTTTCTGGTGCAATTCATCCACCGCCTCACGATCTATAAAAGTGTAAGCAAATCCGGTTGGATTGATGGAGAAAAATACCTGTTGAACTGAAGCACCAAATTGAACCTGCTCAGGCCACTGACATTTATTCTCGATGAACTTTATCTGTTGAGCTTGTGCCATCACAGAAATAGTCGCTAGCCAGAGCAGGGCTAACAATCTATAATGAAAAACTACGAAGCGCGTCATTACACTAAAGTTAATTCTCTTTGCGCAATACTTGCAATGGTGGCGTATTGATTACTTCCCGTGAATTGAACCAACCAATTAAAATAGTAAGAAAAACAACTCCGGATGATATATACGTCAATTCAATCCAATCTACTGAAAACTGAATATCGAAGAAAAACCGGGTTAATAGGTACCCTCCACCTAAAGAAAAAACCAATCCGGTCAAAGAGGCAATGATGCCGATGTAGCTGTATTCAATCAAGGTAATGCTTAATATCTGTCTCGAACGGGCACCGATGGTTCTTAATAAAATATTTTCCTTCATGCGGGCAAACTTGCTATTTAAAACGGCTCCGGCCAAAACAATAAGTCCAGTAACGATGCTGAATAAAGCCAGAAAGCGGATCACTACGCTTACCTTATCAAAGAGTTGGTTGACGGTGCTCAGAATCAGACGCAGATCAATTAGCGATACATTCGCAAAATTCATCACGAGCTCTTGTTGAAAACGATTTGATTTCTGTATGTCATCCACACGCGTGGCAGCTACCCAAATCTGTGGAGCCTCTTCCAATACTCCTGTAGGAAAGACGAAAATGAAATTCGGTGGATCATTAGGCCAATCTACTTTTCGTATGCCTGAGATAAACGTTTTGACAGGAACACCTTGAATATCAAACACCAGAGAATCGCCTACATCTACCTGGAGTGTTTCGTGCATGCCTTCGGATATGGTGACCCACACTGAATCTTTCTGGTTCTTTTTCAATGAATGAATATCCCCTTTGATCAGTTCTTCAGAAAGATGTAAGCTATCACGGTAAGTAACACGATACTCCCTGCGCAGTGCCCAGTTTGGAATGCGAATAGAATCATTGTCTTGCAATGCCTCAACGGACTGACCTTTTATTTCAGTCAATCGACAAGTGATAATCGGAACAATCTGATTGAGGGGTAGCTTATGATCGTCAATCAATTTAACCACACCGTCCTTCTGTGATGGTTGTATGTCAAACAAAATGGTGTTGGATTCATTTTCATTTCCACGAAACTCCACCTGGTTTAATAAACTATGCTGGGTAATGTTGAGCGTGGTGATGATGAATGCACCAAGGCCAATGGTAATCACAAGCACTCTGGTCTGATTGTTGGGTCTGAATAAATTAGACATGGCATGCCTGAGTATGAAAGAGCCATTCTTTGGAAAATACTTTCTCAATAAGAACAACAATAAAATGGCAACACCGGTCAAGCCACCCAGTGCCAACAACAATCCAACGGTAAACATCAAACCAGAAAGAAAACTGGAAGTCTGGTAGGCGGCTACTAGTATGGGGAATAGGATAATCAACAGGATTACTGTCCACCTAGTTTTTGAAAAGGTTACTACCGGATTAAAATCGGCACGCAATACTGATAATGGAGGCACAAAACGAACCGCTACTAAGGGAAGGATAGAAAACAACACGGTGACGATACATCCCAATAAAATACCTTCGCCCACGGCAGCCCAGGAAACTCCAAATTGCAATTCAACAGGTAGGTATTCTTTAAAGGCAATGAGAAGCATCTGATGAATGCCAACACCTAAGGAAGCACCCACCAAACTACCAATCACTCCAAGAACAAAAATCTGTATAAAGAATATATTGAAGGCTTGCCATCCGGATGAGCCCACACACCGCAATACAGCCACTTCTTCTCGTTTCTCACGGGCATAAATATGCACCGAACTGGCTACGCCAATGCAACCCATGATCAAGGCTATGAATGCGAGCAAGGAAAAGAATCGATATACGGATTGAAATCCATCACCAAGATTCTTTTTACTCTCCTCTACGGTGTCGTATGAATAGCCAAGTTTGTCCATGGACGCTTTCAATCGCTCCAGTAAGTTTTCGGTCTCCCGTTCAGTGGTCGTTTTAATAAAGAGGTTATAATTGATTCGGCTACCAAACTGAACAAGCCCAGTAGAATCCAGTGCCGCCATGGAAATATAGACAGCCGGTGCCAGCGTTGATGCCAGGCCTCCTCCACCCGGTATCTTTTCAACCACACCGGCTACCTTAAACATTCGGTTGCCCACTTTCATGGAATCCTCTGAACTCACTTCAAACTGACGGGCGAGCAATTCATCGAGCATGATATAATCTCCTGATTGGGTAAGACTGTAAGCATTAGACGGCTGTGTAATCAATTTACCATAAAAGGGAAACTCGCCCTGCATGGCGGTTAACTTCACTAGCCTGGATTGGCGTGTGTTCATAAACATGACCATGGATGCCATGTCGGCCTCGTAAGCAATTTTTCTCTTTACCGTGTCGATGGATTTAACGAAGTCTCCTTCAAACTTCTTGTTGCTCTTAACAACCAGATCGGCCCCCAATAATTCTTTTGCATTCTTGTTGAGTTCTTCCTGCATCGAATAGTTCAACGAACCAATTGCAACCAATGCCGCGATGCCCGTGATGAGGGAAGCAACAAAAAGAAACAAGCGCGAGAAATTATGCCTGCCATCGCGCCACGCCATTTTCCAAACCCATTTGTCCTGAAAGATGGAACGGGTCTTTCTTTTTAATTTAATGATATACTCGATCATGCTGGGGTCAGAATCCGTTCGTTAATTAATTTGCCTCCCTTCATCTGAAGGATACGTGCGGTCTTCTCAGCCAGCTCCAGGTTATGCGTCACTAAGATCAGTGTCGTTTTTTCCTCACGGTTCATGCTAAAAAGCAGATCGGTAATTTGCCTTGCGTTATCTTCGTCTAGGTTTCCTGTGGGCTCATCGGCAAACAGTATACGGGGCGATGTGATGAAGGCACGCGCCATGGCAACCCGTTGTTGCTCTCCGCCCGAGAGTTGCGAGGGATAATGATTAAACCTTTCTGACAAACCCACGCGGGCTAACAAATCTTTTGCCTTGGTTGCTACATTTTTTTCGCCCCGAAGTTCAAGTGGCACCATCACATTTTCAAGTGCCGTGAGGGTGGACAGCAACTGAAAGTTTTGAAACACAAATCCTACAAACTGATTGCGCACATAGGCACGGTCATCTTCACTCATCAGATTTAGTTTTAACCCCATGAGGGATATCGATCCACCAGAAGGTACATCGAGGCCGGCACATAAACCGAGCAACGTTGTCTTTCCACTTCCGGAAGGCCCGATGATGGATAAGCTCTCACCCTTTGCAACCTGGAATGATACGTGGTCCAGCACGGTGAGATCATGATCGGCTGATTTGTATATTTTGGTTAGGCCTTCTGCAAGCAAAACGGTTTCTGGCATGATATTTCAGTTAATGAATACAGATATAAATCGATTAATGAGTAAAATTGTTTCAAGGTTTGTAATAAGCCCCAACTTAGTAATATGATAGTCGCTAAAAAAGTATTGTTTATTGCATGTGTCTTGTTTTTTCAGGCATCTACCCCCCCCAAAGTGATTCTGTTTTATGGCGATAGTCTCACGGCTGGCTACGGGCTTTCACCCGAAGAGGCATTTCCTGCGCTGGTGGAGAAAAAGCTGAACAAAACAGATAAAAAAGTGAAGGTAGTGAATGCCGGCCTGAGCGGTGAAACCACAGCCGGTGGACTGAGCCGGATTGATTGGGTACTACGCCAGCCGGTGGATATTTTTGTGCTTGAATTGGGTGGTAATGATGGACTTCGAGGTCTTCCCATTGATCAGACCCGTAAAAACCTTCAAGGCATTATCGATAAAGTGAAAGCTAAATATCCTACCTGTAAAATCGTAATGGCTGGCATGATGGTGCCTCCGAATATGGGCAACGAATACACCGAAGCCTTTAAGCGTGTGTATCCAGAACTCGCCACAAAAAATAAAGCCACGCTTATACCCTTTATTTTGGATGCCGTGGGGGGTATTGAAAAACTAAACCAACCCGATGGCATCCATCCTAATGTTGAAGGCCACCAGATCATTTCGAATAAGATTACTCCTGTGTTTGAAAAGTTGCTTTGAGCAATATACCTAAGAGATTTAAACCCAGAATTGTCATTAGAAAAAGTTCTAATGGCGGCCATTAGGAATAAGGGATCGAAAGGATAAGATAATCAGCGTTTTAAGTTGTAATAGGAAGGTTTAAATTCGGTCTGATTTTCTGACAAAGAACATGGACTACAAAATCGAATTT
>CANIVF010000010.1 GCA_947470895.1 Bacteroidota bacterium | reverse complement strand
CTAGCAAATTGTTAATCCCAAATCCATTCAATACTTTAGATAAAGTAAATTTCTACGTATGCTCGACACATTCTGCAATTCTATATCCGATGAAGCACAATTAAGGATTTCCCTCACCTTCGGTAAACTTGCTCTTCCTGTGTGGGAAGATTTCCTCACCAAAAATCCTGCAGCCATTGATCAGGTGAATGCACTGATCAGTGAAGCCAACCGGGTGAATGGCGGCATAGAAAAAATCGATATTCATTTTCCAAAACGGTCCATCGAAAAAATTGAACGGAGTCTTGCCGCAGCGAAAGAGAAATCTGCAGACAGGCCCATACCGATGATGAAAAGTGATGCCACGCTTTCGCCCATGTTGGCCACGTGTATGCAGCCGTTGCAAAATCCAAAATGGGATAGCACCTTGAATCAATCAGTACGATTAGTTTTTACATTGGTCTTTAACATGCTGGTGTGGATCTTATACAGACGAAAAACGGACTTTCATGAAACGCACATTTATGTTGCCATCAACCAGGGCGCTGATGTGCTTCTGCGCGAGAACATACGATCGCAACGAAATATTAATGTCATTCTGAATGAGTATGAACAACATAAAAGACAGGATACCGAAGACAGCGATTGGGAAAATGCCTTACCAGTAGGTAGAAGTGAAGGACTTAATCAGGAAGATATCTATCGGAAATTCATTGGCGAAAAGGTAGCTAAAGACCAGCCGGGCACAGCCATCGCCAGAGAGGTATTACGGCAAATGCGCGAAGAAGGAAAATCATACTGGAACATGATGGACGAATACCTGACCGGAACAAGTACCACCTATTCGTACGACAAAGAAAAGCAAAGTTATTCACGCCATGAGTTTGATGTGATTGTAGGCAGTTTCTCCAATACCTATCTCATGACAGAAAGTGACATGCTTGGTTTTATAGCGCAACAAGCCTTGGTAGATTTAAGGGAGGCGGGGTTTGAGGTTTAAGTACTATGCAACAGAGTGGGTATACTAATTCAAGATTTCTGCACCACATCTTCTCAGTGGAGTCTCCGCCTCGGGACTCCACGTCTACTGTAAAGTGAATGTGATAAAATACATTTC
The DNA here is from genome assembly GCA_947470895.1 of Bacteroidota bacterium. Classification (GTDB taxonomy): domain Bacteria; phylum Bacteroidota; class Bacteroidia; order Cytophagales; family Cyclobacteriaceae; genus ELB16-189. The sequence goes on along the minus strand of CANIVF010000010.1, from coordinate 85,908 downwards.
ATCTATTTCTGAAATTCGTATTGGGCTCAAATACTTTTATCTACCTCATTGCTCTGTTTCAAAGAGTATTCTCAAATTATGAATTTTGTCTTTCACTCTACGCGGAGTCTCCGAGGCGTAAGACTCCTCTGGGAATTATGATAAGTGGATTAAACAAAAATACTTTTTAGGTCAAGAATACAAACATGGTAAAAAATCAACACCATGACGGAATGCAACAATAATAAAGTCTATCAATTGAGATGGAGAATTCGATGACTATTTATATAATTTATGAACCCAATCTCTAAATGATTTAATTAAGTAATAAATATTAAAACCATCCAAAATTATTAGAACAAATTTAATAGATGCAGATTGCAAAAAAATTATTCCTAAATCTATCGACAAATCAACATCGCTAAAAGGCAGGATCATAATACCGATTGTAATGAAACCCCAGACAATAAAAACAATTGAAAGCGCAAAAGCAGCTATTGGAACTGTGAAGATCCAAAAATATACTTTTGATAGCCAATTAGGCACGTTAAAAAAGCTAAATAGAAGTAATATCACTACACTAATTGAAATAATAAATAAAAAAATGCTACCAATTTGTGAGAAGAGTTCATCAGATTGAAATAATTCAAAACCGAATCTTGCCATCTCATACATACAATAGAATAATACTGAAAAGACTAAGTATTTTATTACTCGATTTATTAAGACTCTCTTTCTTTCTTCAGCCGAAGACTTTTTCACACATATCTTGCAATCATTGAAAGTCAATGTTTTTTCTCTAGGAGGGTCAAAGCAATGGTATCTATAATGCTTTGATTGGCTATTAATAACTCCTTACATTTTTCAAAATAAGTATCTTTTTCATTGAGCTCCTTCAAACATAATTTTATTGAGCGATAATCAGAATCCATGTCAAGTAATCTATTCTCACCCTCACCTTGAAAATCTTCAAATTTTAGTTTTTCAGCTACGACACCAGCATAGCAAATTAGTATTTGCTTCTCAATCTCACCTTTAGGCAATTTCACTAAATTGGTTTGGAGAATTCCAAGTTCAGTTCTAGGCGATGTCCATTTTTCTTCAAAATTCCTTGGGTCTATACTTCCCTTAGGATTTCCTTCAGGACCAATTGAAACAAAAATAAATTTTTGATTAAGAGTTAACAACATAACTGCATGTCCAGCTTCATGATAAGCTGTCCGTTCTAATCGACTTGGAAACTTCATTGCAGATTTATATAATTTTAAGTACCTACACTAGGATAATAATTCATTTAATAATTTCAAGAATTAAATATCGCCTCTTCATAATAGATAATACTTTAGCTAATAAATCATTTGCTACAATAAAATTCTCGATTTGATTATTCAGCTTAATAATATTCTTTTCCCCGTGAAATAAATTATTCCTTAGCCGATAGACGATATAAAGTAATGATTTCAAGCTATCAACCGGTGCTTTTCGTGTACCGACTAGTGTATCAATAACCTCTTGTTCGGCTATTTTCTCCGTTGATCTAAATTTCAATCCTTTAAAAATTTCATTTTGTGAGCCATCTTGACTAATATACCTATCCCTAAAATATTCAATATACTCTCTAAGTAATTCAAATTTTATTGTTTCTACTTGGTTTATTTTATCCACCGCAAGTGAAATAGTAGTTATACTTGCCCTCTTATTACATGCATATGTTTCAAATAAATTCCATAAAAAAGAAAAATTTCTCACTCTATCAATACCCTCTATTCTTAACTCAATTCCATTATCAAAAAAATCCATTATCCAATCTAATTCATCAAATTTCAATATCATGTTTTTTTACATTTAAAGCCATTTCCCTTTTATTCTTACAAATTCGATTCCTCCATCCCAACAAGATCATTAATGAAAAACCTCAACGGTACAACTGTTGAGGTTTTTCATTAGATTCCAGATGATCATCCTTTGCCGATAATTTCGGGGAATGGTGACAAAAATTCTATTTAAATCTTCTCTCCCAACTTCACCGCTTTCATTTCTTCCACCTGGTTGAAGGGCTGGTTGTATAAACGCTTACCGGTTGCTTTAAAGATTGCATTAGCAACAGCACCTCCTGTTGGTGGCAATGCAGGTTCCCCTAAGCCAGTTGGATCGATGCCGTTATCAATGAAATGCACTTCTACTTCGGGCACTTCTTTGAAGCGGATGAGGCGGTAGTTGTTGAAGTTACGTTGCACGGCTGCTCCATCTTTGAAGGTAACTTGTCCGTATAACGAGTGGCCCAGCCCATCCACAATACCTCCGGTCACTTGTTGCTTCGCGCCACTCATGTTGATAACAATTCCGCAATCCGATACAGCATAAATTTTCTTCAACACGGGTTGGCCTTTCTTCATTTCTACTTCAGCCACCTGCGCTACATACGAGCGGTGTGAGAAATAAACACTGAAGCCTTGCGCCAGGTTTTTCTTGGTGCCCCAACCTGATTTCTCCGCCACGGTTTCGATCACCTTCTTCATGCGATCAATATCATATTTGATAGCACCCACCGGAGTTGTTTTGGCACGATCCAATAATTCTAATCTGAACTTCACCGGATCTTTGCCTGCAGCCAAGGCTACTTCATCTAAAAATGCCTGCTCAGCAAAAGCAAGGAAGTTGGTAATCGGTGCACGCCATGCGCCTGTGGTAATCGGTGATTGATGCTCTACGGAATCAATCAATAAATTATCTACTGAACCTGACGGGAAATTGTCTTCACGTGTAGGATTACCAGAGTTAATTCCAACGCCACGTAATTTATATCCTACTAATTTTCCTGTTGGATCCAGTGCTGCTTCAAAGCGATAACGCACAGCCGGGCGATAGCTTCCACCCATCATATCATCTTCGCGTGTCCACGTTACTTTCACGGGTGCTTTGATCATGCTGGAAAGTTCTGCGGCTTCCAACGCATAGTCGGCCTGCAACCTGCGACCGAAGCCTCCACCCAGGCGTGTTAATTCTAATGTTATTTTTTCAGGAGCAACACCTAACAACGTTGCGGTTGCCATTCTTGCTCTGTCCGGAGTTTGCGAAGGCCCAACCAACTCAACACCATCGGCACGCACGTGCGCAAAGAAGTTCATCGGCTCCATCGGTGCGTGTGATAAGAACGGGCATTGATACTCACGTTTGATCACTTGTGCTGCACCTTTAAACGCTGCCTCTACATCACCGTCTTTGCGTCTTACGGTAGCTTCGGGTTTGTCCAATAATTCTTTGAAGATGCGATCGTGATCTGAAGTACTTTCAATGTTTCCTTCTTTCTCATATTCAATCTTCAACGCCTTGCGCGCCTTCAATACTTCCCAGGTAGATTTACCTACCACGGCCACATTATTTTTAAACGTCACCACATCCACAATGCCAGGCAAAGCTTTCGCGGCAGCGCTATCCACTGATTTCAATTTCATACCGAATGACTCCGGGCGAGTAATTACGGCATACAACATACCTTCACGATAAAAATCCAAACCATACAGTGGCTTGCCGGTAATCATCTCTTTGTTATCAACATTGCTTACCGCAGTGCCGATGAGTTTGAAATCTTTTTTGTCTTTCAACTTTACATCCGTTGGCACGGGAATCAGCGCAGCATCATTCGCGAGTTCTCCATAGGTAAATGATTTTCCATTGGCGGGATTGATCACTTTTCCATTTTCTGCTTTCAATGCTGAAGCCGATACGCTCCATTTTTTCGCAGCGGCTTCCGTCAACATATATTTTGCTGTAGCACCTGCTTTGCGCAAGCGTTCCCATGAATGGGGAACAGCACCACTGCCACCGGTAAGCTGACGATCATATTTTTTTGTATCGAGATGTGCCTGCACTACTTTCACTTTCTTCCAGTCGGCCTCGAGCTCTTCGGCCACCACCATCGGGAAAGAAGTTTTGATGTTCTGCCCTAATTCAGGATTGGGAGAAAATATAGTAACCAGATCATCCGAAGAAATCGATAAGTAGCTGTTGAAGTTAACATCGCCAGCAGGCAACGCAGATCCGTTGATCACTTCCATGCCCAATGCCGATGAACTGCTCGACTGAAATCCCAACACCAATCCACCACTGGCCACGAGGCCCAACTTTAGAAAATCACGTCTGTTCGTTTTTGCTATCGTCTCCATGAGGGTTGATTATTTATTAATTTTTGCTGACGCCAACACAATTGCTTCCTTCACACGATGGTAGGTGCCGCAACGGCAAATATTACCATTCATCGCAGTCTCGATTTGTTCATCCGTAGGCTTGGGAGTTTTTGCAAGCAATGCAGTGGCCGTCATAATCTGCCCCGCCTGGCAATAGCCACACTGTGGCACATCCACTTCCATCCACGCCTGTTGTACAGGATGATCTCCTTCTTTCGAAAGGCCTTCAATGGTGGTAACTTTTCCTTCTTTCACCACAGAAATAGGTAATGAACAGGAACGCACTGCAGTGCCATTCAAATGCACAGTGCACGCTCCACACTGCGCAATGCCACAACCGTACTTGGTGCCCACCAAACCGAGACTATCACGAAGCACCCACAACAAAGGTGTATCGGGTGATACATCAACGGTGCGCTTCTCTCCATTTACATTGATTGAATAGGATGCCATATGAAATGATGTTTATTGTTTAAAAATGAGATCGGGAAATTTAGAAAGGTAAGGTAGGAATTTTTGGGTTTATATGGAAGTTTAAATTGACGAGTGGTGCCCTCACCCTGGCCCTCTCCCGGGGGGAGAGGGGAATGTTTTGTACTTCGAGGGAAAATCAAGTAGAATTGGTTAATTTGGTTTATGGGGTTGCCTTTTCATGCGGATGCTTCGTGGAAGATATTTGAGAATGCGCGGTCGTTGAAGAAAGTAATGACGCCTGCGGAAAACCTATTGTGGCAAAATTTGAGGAATAGAAAAGTGAGCAATAAGAAATTCAGAAGGCAACATCCGATAGCAAGATATATTGTCGATTTCTAGTGTCATGAAGCAAAACTAGTTATTGAAGTGGATGGCGGAATTCATTTTACACCTGAGAATATTCAGTATGACCAATTTAGAACTGAAGAGTTGGAATTATTGGGATTGAAAGTAATTCGGTTTAGGAATGAAGATGTTTTGAGAAATATGTCTGGAGTATTGATGGAGATCAGAAAGCAGCTCGCTCTCACCCCTGGCCCCTCTCCCGGGGGGGAGAGGGATTAGGGATGAGGGGTTCTCTTTTTCGCACCTCTCACCGCTTCCGCAGTCCATGGATCTTCGGGCCAATGATGTCGAGGGTAGCGCATACGAAGCTCCTTGCGCACTTCATGGTAAGTGGTTTGCCAGAAGCTTTTTAAATCCTGGGTGACCTGTACGGGTTTGTAGCCGGGTGAAAGCAAGTGCAATAAAATTTTTGTGCGGCCATCATTCACGGTGGGCGTTTCGAGTAAACCAAACATTTCCTGTAAGCGTACTTCCATGACGGGTGGGCGACCATCATTGAAATAATTTAGCTTGATGAACGAACCACTGGGCACTTGCAATCGCGCGGGCGCAAGTTTGTCGAGTTTGGTGTTGAGTTCCCAGGGGATTAATCCGGCAACGATGTTGTGTAATTCCAATCGTTGAAATTCGATGCGCTTGGAAACGTTGGTGAGATAGGGAGCCAGCCATTCTTCGGTGGTGTTCAATAAATGTTCATCGCTGACATCGGTCCAGCTTTCTTCGGGTCGCCAGGTGCGGATGCTTAATACGCGTGCCTGCCATTCGCGTTGCGGATCATCCCAACCAAGTAGTTTTAATCCTTCTTCGCGAACGGTCTCGCATAAAATTCTGATCCGCTGCTCTTCAGAAACCTTTGAAATCGATTTACTGGAGAGCACCACATTGCCAATGCGCTTTTCAAGATTGGCGGTGATCATGCCTCGTTCGGCATCCCATTTTACGATTTCCGTTTCGACTGCACGATGAAGTAAATCATCTTCATTCAATGGCGCAGCTAAAAATATTTTTCCTTCACCGCTTCCCGCATCGAGTTGAGCAACAGCTAACCAGGTTTCACGCATGAGCGGATCATGATCGGGTAGCCGAACAATTCTTCCATTGGCTAGTTTATAGCGCACACTTTGTTTGTCTTGCTGTCGCGCGATGCGTTCGGGATAGGCTTCAGCAACTAACTTTCCTACTTCAGCATCAACTGGATTGGAGTTATCCACCTGGAGTTTAAAAATTCTTCGCCATGACGATGCGAGTCGCTCGATACGCTCTAATACATTTCGCTCCCCAGAGACACGATCACCTCTTCGCCATTTTCTTAACACTTCAACGCGCAAACTTAAATCGGCCCCGGATTCTTTCGGAAGTGGATCACGCTCTTCTAAGATCGATGCAATGTCGGCAGCCAAACATACTTCCGATGGTGTAGTTACCGAAAGCAACATGTGTGCTATGCGCGGATGCGTGGGCAACTTCAACATGTCTTTGCCGCGCAGTGTGATTCTGTTATTTTCTAACGCTTCAAGATTGTGCAATAATTCGCGTGCTTGTTTTACGGCTCCTTCGGGTGGAGATGTAATCCACGTAAGTTCATTGAGGTTTTGTATTCCCCAATTCGCTAACTCCAACATGAGTGATGCCAGATCGGCTTCAAGGATTTCTGGTTGTCGCGCTGGTTGCAACATGTGGTGCGTTGCTTCTGACCATAGGCGATAACAAACTCCGGGACCTAATCTTCCGGCACGGCCGGCACGTTGATCCGCTGCATCACGGGTAGCGCGCACCGTTTCCAATCGGGTGAGTCCGCTGCGTGGATCGAATCGCGGAACACGCGCATAACCGGAATCTACTACGGTAGTGATGCCTTCAATGGTTAACGAAGTTTCTGCAATAGAAGTAGACAATACAATTTTGCGCAAACCTTGCGGATGTGGCAGAATAGCTTCTTGTTGTTTTTTGAATGGAAGATCGCCATACAAAGGGACTACGAGCGCAGAAACATTTTCCTCTTCGAGTGAGGTGAGTACACGTTGTATTTCGCCAGCACCTGGAAGAAATACCAACATATCACCCGACTGCTCACGCCACGCTTTTCTGATTACACGACTTGTAGCTACTGCGATGTGAACATCTTTTTCTGGCGCTACATAGTAAAACGTTACCGGATACTGTTTTCCTATGCTTGTGATGATGGGAGCACGATTGAACAGCGAAGAAATTTTTTCTCCATCCAACGTTGCTGACATCATGAGAATGCGCAAATCATCGCGCAAAAGTTGTTGGGCTTGATAACATAATGCTAAAGCAAGATCAGCTTGCAAACTACGCTCATGAAATTCATCGAAGATCACCAGGCCTACATCTTCCAATGAACTGTCTTGCTGAATCATGCGGGTGAGAATTCCTTCCGTCACTACTTCAATGCGCGTTTGTTTGGTCACCACACTTTCGAAGCGCACACGATAACCGATGGTGGCTCCTGCATCTTCATTCAACTCTTCTGCCATCCGCAAAGCAACCGATCGTGCTGCCAATCTTCGCGGCTCCAGCATGATCATCTTTTTGTTTTTCAACCAGGGCTCATTCAATAGTTGTAATGGAAGTACGGTACTTTTTCCAGCACCGGGTGGAGCCTGTAAAATCACGACAGGACTTTGTTGCAACGCCTGCTTCAGCGCAGGAATGATTTCTAATACGGGATACTGGTTGGTCACTGGGGCAAAGATGAAACTAAATCTGTTAACTAGTTCCGAGTTACGCGCTTTGAGCTGCGAGTAGATATCTCGTGGCTCGCATCTCTAAATATTTACATGATACACATCCAGTTCATTTCGTTTAATAGCCTGAACAGAAAATCCACCGGCTTGTGAAATGTCTTCCAGCAGATCAAACACCAAGCAATCTTTGGGAAGTGCTGAAAAAATCAAGAGGAAAGAAAATGTTCCTTTTTTAGGAATCATCGTCCACAGGGGAGCGTAAGATATATTTTCGACATGAACTAGTTTGGAGCGTGAGCCTGATGCACGATCAATGAGATAGGTTGATCGCCAGATTCGGATGAGCATGTCATCCGATTGATTTTCAAAATAGCAATGCACATACACAAATGAATCTTCCAGAGTGGATGGATCAATTGACGCCAACACTTCTCCATCGATCTCTGGTTTTGTTTTCACCGGAGGGTCTTGTATGCCTCCTGCCCTTACTCCTATTATTTCAAAACGATTATCAAACACTGCTCAGGACTTTTTTGGAAACCATGGAAAGAAAGAATTCGTGTTGCGAATATACGATGCGTATTCGGGCTTTGTGGTCTTTAATGTTTTCTCCAGCAAGGCAACACCAGAAATTTTTAACAACAATAAAGTCATCAGCGCGCTGCTCAACACGGGCACATAGCTTCCTGCAGCCACACTAAACAATGCGAAGCCCCACCACACACAAGCATCACCAAAATAATTTGGATGTCGCGTGTACTTCCAAAAACCCGTGTTCAATACTTTGCCTTTGTTGCCCGGATTGTTTTTGAATTTTGTTAACTGGTAATCGCCACCCGCTTCGAACGCAAACCCAATCACCCAAACCATCATGGCGATCACATCCAAAAATCCGAAAGGATGATCGCTGTAAAATTGAACAGCTAATAATGGAGCAGAAATCATCCACAATAAAATTCCCTGCAACACAAACACCTGGAAGAAGCTCACCCACCAATACCTATGGGGGCCATAGTCTTTTCTGAATTGTGCGTAGCGGTAGTCTTCGGGCTTTCCATAGTTTCTCCAGAAGAGATATATAAAAAGTCGCAAGCCCCAGACGCAAGCCAATGGCAGCACCACATCTTTTCGCAATCCATCGCCTGTTGTAATAAAGTAGTAATACACCGCTGCTACCACAAAACCGAAGCCCCAGAAGGGATCGACAATACTGGCTTTCTTGAGTATGACACTGACGATCCACAGCACGGTCATCAGGCTCATTATCAATAGTAAACCTTTCAAATAAATCGATTGATATTCCATAGCTAGTGTTGATTAACAGGCTGTGAACCAAAATGGTTTGAACCTCCTGTCATTTATCCATTATCTTTTGATTGTCGATTTTCTTTATATTGTACGAAGTTCAAAAGAAATTATCGCTTTATGGCCGCTTTGGTGATCAGTAGTTTTGAAGAATTTGAGACCTACCGGGGCAAAGAACTCGGTGTATCGGAATATCTCAAAATCACACAGGAACAAATCAATATGTTTGCCGATGCCACGCTGGACCATCAGTGGATTCACACCGATCCTAAGCGTGCAGAAGCAGAGACTGCATTTAAAAGTACCATCGCGCATGGATATCTAACCCTTTCGTTAGTGCCCCATTTGTGGGATCAGATTGCAGAGTTTAAGAACATCAAAATGATGATCAACTATGGCATAGAAAAACTAAAGTTCAATCAGCCTGTGTTGGTAAATCATGAAGTGCGCTTGCGCGCTAAACTTCATTCCATTGCCAACTTGCGCGGCATCACCAAGTTTGAAGTAGAAGTGGCGCTTGAGATTAAAGACCAGGCAAAGCCTGCCTTTAATGGGCTCCTTGTTTTTCTATATCACTTCCATTGAAAGATCAATTCTTTCTTAGTCTTCGTAAAATTCAATCAGCGATCCGAAATAGACATCGTTCCAGCCATCAATAATGTCCTGATAATCAGAATCGGGTATGTTGGTATGGCGCAATTCCGCGGAAGTGCCTTGCGCATGCGGATGTAGCTTGATGGTAACAATTGATTCTTCTGGTTGCTCTCCAAAATACCACTGCTGCACAATCTTGCCGGGAGCTTCCAACTCAATAAACTTCCCTACGATGCTGCCATCCCAAAGTGAAAAATCACCTCCTGGTACTGCCTGAATATCAGCCTGCTCGCCAGACCAAAGTTGAAACGTGGCCTCGTTGGTCAGGGCAAGATATACCTGATCGGGCGGGGCTGCAATGATGTAATACTTCTTGAAATCCTTCATAATCCCGTAAAGGTAGTTCTTTTACAAAATCCAATATTAAGGGTACTTTTGAGGCTTTCTAGCTGACCTGAATTTATGGATTTCTATGTGGTTATTGTTGTCATTCTGATGGCCACGGCCGTTGTTGATTTGATTGTAGGTGTCAGCAATGATGCAGTAAACTTTCTAAACTCAGCAATTGGTTCGCGCGTAGCTCCTTTTCACATAATCCTTACTGTAGCGTCATTAGGTATCGTGATGGGATCACTCTTTTCCAGTGGAATGATGGAAATTGCCCGAAGTGGAATTTTTAATCCGGGGTTCTTCACCTTCGACAAAATTATTATTGTCTTTCTGGCGGTGATGCTCACAGACATCATTTTGTTGGATTTTTATAACACACTCGGCCTACCTACTTCTACTACGGTTTCATTAGTGTTTGAATTGTTAGGCGCTGCATTGGTAACAGGATTGCTCATTGCGTATGATCGCGGTCAGGGTTTTGAAACCTGGTCGGAAATCATCAATTATTCAAGTGCCGTCACCATCATATCAGGAATTTTTCTTTCTGTGTTCTTATCGTTCATCATAGGTTCCATCATTCAGCACATTACACGGCTAATCTTCTCATTCAAGTTAAAGAAAACATTAAAGAAATTCGGTGCCATCTTCAGTGGACTTGCGATTTCTTCCATCGTCTATTTTTTGTTGATCAAAGGAGTAAAAGGAAGCTCTATTGTAAGTGATGATCAGATCAAGTGGATCATCGGTAACACCGGGCAGATCATGGTAGTGTCGATTTTATTCTGGTCGATTCTCATTCAGATAATGATGTGGTGGAAAGACATCAATCCACTGAAAGTAATTGTATTGATGGGCACGTTTTCATTGGCGATGGCTTTTGCCGGAAACGACCTTGTTAATTTTATTGGGGTGCCGGTGGCCGGTTTAATTTCCTTTCAATCCTGGGCCGCTTCGGGCGTGCCCGCGAATGAATACACGATGGAGATTCTCAGCACCAAGATTGTAACACCGTATTGGCTGCTACTCACCGGAGGTTTGGTGATGATTCTCACATTATGGTTCAACGCCAAGAGTCGCAAAGTAACAGAGACCGAAGTTTCATTGGGCCGCCAGGATGAAGGTGACGAACGCTTCAAGTCAAACATGATCTCAAAAGCCCTGGTGGGCGGAGTCATCTGGTTTGGAAGTTCATTTGAAAAAATTATTCCAAAAAGTCTATCTAAAAAATTGAGTAACCGTTTTGAGAAAGAGGCAACCGGTGCGTCCCCAACAGAATCGGATATGGCTTCATTTGACCTGATACGTGCCAGTATTAATCTCATTGTGTCCAGTGCATTGATTGCGTATGGTACTTCAAACAAACTTCCGTTGAGCACCACGTTTGTTACCTTCATGGTATCGATGGGTTCTTCATTTGCCGATCAGGCCTGGGGCCGCGAAAGTGCCGTGTATCGTGTGGCCGGTGTAATCAATGTTATAGTAGGTTGGCTTATCACTGCTGTGGTTGCCCTGGTTGCCAGCGGACTTCTAGCATTCATCATGTATAAAACCGATGTGGCAGGCCCGCTAGTACTTTCTGCCGTTGCTGCATTCTTACTCATCCGCAGTCACATTGTATTTAACCGCGATGAAGCCAAAGCAAAAGATGAAAATAAATTACTGGAAGTAAAGCAGTTTAGTATACAACTTGCCTTAAGTGAAAGTAAATTCAATACCGCAAAGGCGTTGAAGACCGTGCAGCTGGCCGTTGCGCATAGTTTAAAGGCGTTGATGAATGAGAAACCAGATCTGTTGCAGAAGTCGCGCGAAGAGCTGAAAAAATTGAAAGAGCAAAACGATAAAGTGGATACCAAAATCATCAAGCTCGTGCGCAAGATGAACAAAGGCAACTTACCTACCGGCCGACTTTACATTCTGGTATTCGACAAAATGCAGGACTTATACCAAAGCGTTCAACTGGTCAGCGATATTATTTTCACGCACGTCACCAACCACCACTCGGCACCTAAGAAAAAATATGCTGAGCTGATGAACATGCTGGAGAAATCAACCCATGAATACATTGGATTAGTTATTCAATATATCGAAACGGGAAGGGCCATCTCACCAGAACTTGAAGGTAAATATCATGCGCTGATTTCGTTGCTCAATCAATCATTAGACAACCTGATCACGGATGTACAGAAGGATGACATCGGAAACCGCATGGGTTTGCTCCAAACAAGATTGCTCCTGGAGTTTAAAGACATTGCTGAATGCGTGCACCGTCTTCCCATGCTGTATCAGGAATTGGATGCCTTGCCTCCACTCACCGAAACATCAACAACACCACCTGTTCAATCATAATTGAGTGGCACTTTTTGAAAAACACCTGATGGTGAAAAAGTCAAGACTACCAGATGCGGGTAAAGGACTGTTTACAAAAGTGGATATCCACAAAGGCAGCCGCATTGCCGAATACAAAGGGCGCGTACAACCGTGGCGCGAAGTAAAAGATGAAGATGGAATCAATGGTTACCTGATGTACATCAATCGAAATGTGGTGATCAATGGATTGAGGGCTTTAAAGACATTGGCCCGCTATACCAATGATGCCAGTGGGTTAGTGCGCATCGAAGGCATTCGAAATAATTCAGAGTTTGTAAGTGAGGGAAGCCGATGCTTCATTGAAGCCACGCGCAAGATCAAAGCGGGTGAAGAAATTTATGCCAGCTATGGAAGAGAGTACTGGGCGCTCATGAAACGATTAGCTGCTAAATCAAAAAAATAACAATCATCCTTCACGGCTGAGTTAACTATCACAGGTTTTCAACCGTTACAATGGCATCTTTATTGATCGGGCCAAAGACGTGAGGAAATAATTCTCCGTTCGTTGCCTTTTCAAACTTCAACAAAGCTTTGAGTTTACTTTCATCAATATGAAGTAAAATCAAATTCTTTACACCTGCATAGTACCTTTGCAGTACACCAGGCACTTGTTCTTTGGTGCTGCAATGAATAAAACCTTCTTTCGGAAATGCGTTCGGCTCATACGCGGAGTTGGTGAGATGCATATTCCATTCTTCTGACGTAGCGATGTGATAAATCATGTTAAGATGCTAGTTGCTTAATAATACTTAATGCTTTGTCAATTTCTTCCACGCTATTGAAGATGTGCGTGCAGTGACGCACGCCAAATACATCACCCGAAGCACGAGGTCTCATCTTTGCCTTTTCCCAAAAGGTATCCTGAAGTCTGGTGCCCGTAAAGCCATCGATATTATACACCGTAATGCCAGCACACATCGCATTATCCACCGGGGAATAAATTTTCACTTTGTTTATCATTCTTAACCCTTCGCGCAGGCGATCACCCAAAAACTTGATGCGCTCAAAAGCCTTATCCGGACCAATCTGAAAATAAAAATCTAAGGCTGCATCTAATCCTTCGAGCACAGAAAAATTACCGGTGCCGCGCTGTGTAAAACGAAATCCTTCATCTTCATGATTATCCCAACGATAGCTCGCTACGGTTGTCCAGAGGTCTTTGATGTATTCGGGTTTTACATACATATAACCAGTACCGGCAGGCGCACCAATCCATTTATGAAAGCAACCTACATAAGCATCACAATCAATATCGGTCAAATCCAATTTAATATGCCCAGTTGTCTGCGCTCCATCCAACACCGTAAAAATTCCACGCTTCTTTGCTTCAGCACAAATTTCCCTGGCAGGAAGAATTGCACCACTGCCGGATATGATGTGTGATAACATCAACACCCGGGTTTTAGGAGTGAATGCCTTTACGATGATATCGATGACTTCTTCTTTGCTTTGGATCGGCTTGGGTATCTCCAGCATTTTTACAACAGCCCCATCACGCTTCTCGCGCACTTTCCAGGAAGATATTCCACCGCCATGTTCCTGATTGCTTGTGATAATCTCATCCCCTGCTTTCAACTCCATGCCTTGAGCAATGTAACTCATGGCGTTGGTTGTATTATCGGTGAGTGCAATATACTTTGCATCACAATTGAGCAACTTTGCAACCTTATTTCTGATGAATAGCAAATGCTGATAGCCGGCAATGAATCGTTCGGCATTGTCATCTTTATAGGCCCAGTCGGCCACGTTGCTGGCCATGTAGTTCACATGATGATTCATACGCTCTGCAACAACACGAGGCATTGCTCCTACCGTACCGGTATTAAAGAACACCTGATCTTTTGAAAGCATATATTGATTGCGCACGCCTTTCCAAAATGTCGGATCATCGACAGCCGGAAATGAAGGTGATGCTGATAAATCGGATGCTATCGAGTTGCCTGTAAGTGACGGCAATGATAAGGCTGTAAGGCCAAGTGATTTGAGTACTTTTCTACGTGATATCATAGTGTAATTATTTCAATCGATTTCTAAAAGGTACAAAAAATTCAATACAATGACAGATGTCATAGAATTTTGGTATGATTTAAAATCGCGTAACTATATTTTCATGAGGGCGTTTCAAATGCCCTTGTAAATCAGTGAAACCATTATCCAAATACATAGCTTTGTTCTAGTACTTTAAATAAATCGATTCCAGTATGACAAACGCCATATACCTTACCACTACCGAGCCTTTTTCCGGCAAATCCATTATCGCATTAGGGCTCATGAATTTGCTGGCTGGCAAAACAGAAAAGATTGCTTATTTCAAACCGGTAATCAGCAAGCAACGCACGCAAATTGATAATCACCTCGATACCATCGCCAAACACTTTGGACTAACCACACCGTATGAAGAAATGTTTGCTTTCACCCGCGATGAAGTAGTGAAGTATCGAAACGCAGGCAAGGAAGCGTACATCATCGATACAGTGATTGAGAAGTTTAAAAAACTTCAGGAGAAAAACGATTTCGTGGTGGTTGAAGGTAGCGACTTTATGGGTGGAACCACCAACCTCGAGTTTGATGGTAACATTTCGATTGCTAAAAACTTAGGACTACCTGTTGTGTTGATCATCAAGAGCGAAGGCAAATCAGCTAAGGAGATTACCGATACTGCGGTGACTACATCAAAAAGTTTCACTGACGAAGGTGTTCAGATACTTACCGTAGTGGCTAATAAAATTGATCCTGACAAAGAAGTAGAAGTCAAAGCACAACTCGAAAAACTATTACCAAAAGGAATCCTCGCGACTACCATTCCTCAAAACAAAGATCTGGGTAGCCCTACCATGAAGGAAATCTTTGAATCTGTAGGCGGCAAAATTCTATTTGGTGAAAATCAATTAAGCAACCAGGTAGACACTTCCATTGTAGGCGCCATGCAATTGCATAATTGTCTTACCCGTTTAAATAAAAACACCCTGATCGTAACCCCGGGTGACCGAGGCGATATTATTATCGGAGCGTTGCAGGCGAACATCTCAAAAAATTATCCGAAAGTTTCAGGTATAGTATTAACCGGTGGACTTGAGCCTGAACCCAGCATTTCAAAATTGATTGAAGGATTGGATACCGTGGTGCCGATCATCGCAGTAAAGACCGGCACCTTTAAAACGGTGACCAACGTGGCCAACACACAATCCAGAATCTCTCCGGATAATAAAGAGAAAATCGCGCTAGCCATCAGTATGTTTGATAAGCACATTGATACCAAAACAATTGAACGTAAAATCTTTGCTTTCCGAACACAAAGTATCACACCACGCATGTTCCAATATCAAATAGTGAAACGCGCAAAGGAAGTAAAAAAACACATTGTACTTCCCGAAGGTGATGATGATCGCATTCTCCTGGCTGCTGATTTATTGATCAAACAAAATGTGGTTGACTTAACTATTCTGGGAGTGAAAGAAAATATTGAAGCTGCAGCCAAGCGTTTGAATATTACCTTGGATTACGAAAAAATTAGAATCATCAACCCTGCTACGTCTGAGAAGTTAGAAGGATATGCACAAACCCTATGCGATCTGCGCAAAGCAAAAGGTTTATCATTGGAAATGGCGAGAGACTTGATGCACGATGTTTCTTACTTCGGTACGATGATGGTGTTTAAGAACGAAGCCGATGGTATGGTATCCGGAGCTGCACATACCACACAACATACCATCCGTCCTGCCTTACAGTTTGTGAAAACCAAACCGGGTATCCATACGGTATCATCCGTATTCTTTATGTGTTTACCTAATCGTGTTTCTATTTTTGGTGACTGTGCCGTCAATCCTAATCCAACTTCAGAACAACTGGCTGATATTGCGATATCATCCGCGGAGACCAGTAAGATGTTTGGTATTGAACCTAAAGTAGCAATGCTCTCCTATTCGTCTGGCACATCCGGTGAAGGCGAGGACGTTGATAAAGTTCGTAAGGCTACCGAGATTGTAAGACAACGCAGACCAGATATAAAAGTCGAAGGTCCCATTCAGTACGATGCAGCCGTTGATCCAAGCGTAGGCCAAAAGAAAATGCCCAACTCTGAAGTGGCAGGTCAGGCCAGTGTGCTCATTTTCCCTGACTTGAATACAGGTAACAACACCTACAAAGCAGT
Organism: Bacteroidota bacterium; assembly: GCA_947470895.1. Taxonomy (GTDB): domain Bacteria; phylum Bacteroidota; class Bacteroidia; order Cytophagales; family Cyclobacteriaceae; genus ELB16-189. The sequence continues at coordinate 69,409 of CANIVF010000010.1, read as the reverse complement.
GCAACGCGAAACTGGAGCGCTTGCTATAGGCCCGATGCTACAGGGCTTGAATAAGCCAGTGAATGATTTAAGTCGCGGATGTACCGTGGACGATGTATTTAATACGGTGGTGATTACAGCCATTCAGGCTCAGCAATTGTAGTAGGCAACAAAGGAAGTATTGGTTTTATATTTTATAAAGATGAATGTTTTTGTCATTAACTCCGGAAGTAGTTCCATCAAATATCAACTCATTCAAATGCCCGAAGCTAAAACTGTTTGCTCTGGCTTGATTGAGCGTATTGGTTTAGAAGGATCGGCCATTACTCACAAGACTTTTTCAAAAAGCATTGAACAATCACGTAAAGAAACTGTTTCCGTTCCAGATCATGCTACCGGATTGAGAGAAGCGGCTCGTTTGCTCACCGACAAAGAGATTGGCGTTATTAGTCAGCCCGAAGAAATTGATGTGGTTGGTCATCGTGTCGTTCATGGTGGTGAAAGTTTTTCCAGCACCATGATCATTAATGAGGAAGTCAAGAAAGAAGTTAAAAAATTATTCTCCCTTGCGCCCTTACACAATCCACCCAACTACTTGGGAATTGAAGTGGCCGAAGAAATTTTTAAATCAGCCACACAGGTTGCCGTGTTCGATACGGCTTTTCATCAAACGATGGCTCCGGTTGCTTATCGCATTGCGATACCCAAAGCGTTTTATTATGAACATGGTATCCGCAACTATGGATTTCACGGCACGAGTCATAAGTATGTTTCTGAACAAGCCGTGGACTACCTAAAAAACAAAGAAGCAAAGATCATCACCATACACTTAGGCAACGGTTGTAGCATGACGGCTATTCGCAACGGCCAATGTATGGATACGAGTATGGGCCTCGGTCCCATGAATGGATTGATCATGGGCACACGCACCGGAGACATTGATCAATCAGTTATTTTTCATCTGGTAAAACAATTAGGCTATTCCTTAGATGATGTGAATAACATCCTCAATAAAAAAAGCGGTATGCTTGGCCTTACGGGATTCAGCGACATGCGCGATGTACAATCAGAAATCAATAAAGGCAACGATGAGGCCAAGCTGGCTTATGACATGTACGCGTATCACATAAAAAAATATATTGGAGCCTTCGCAGCTACACTCAATGGTGTTGATGCTTTGGTGTTTACTGCAGGCGTTGGCGAAAATGATGCACTCACCAGAAAATTAGCTACAAGGGATATGGATTATCTGGGCATTCGCTTGGATGAAGAAAAAAATAGTTCGAGAAGAAAAGGCATATATGAAATTAATGAAGAAACAGGGCCTGTGAAAATTCTGGTCATACCCACTAATGAAGAACTGGAAATAGCCAGACAGTGTTACACCCTACTTTCGTTGTGATGCTGCAGTAAAATTTTCAGTAAGGTACTCTTCAATCTTTTCCGCTGCGCGTTTTGAGACACCGAAGTCGAACATTCGGCCAGCCCGGAATTGATTTCCCTTTTGCACGTTGAACAAAATTTTTTGACTGTCTACATAAAACAGAAGTTCAACCTTGTTTTCGAATTCGTTACAGTAAGAGGCTTCGAAAAATTTATTCTTATTGGGCTTCGCTTCCGACTTCGTTAAAGAAAGAAAGGCTTGAACTATTTTCAATTTTTCGCTGGTATCCAGTTTAGATTGAATCATCACTACATCATGCGTTCTGGGGATTCGCCAAAAACCATATAACCCCATGGCCAAAATCGTTGTTGGAATAATTAATAAACCATAAGCGACATCCGATTTTGCCGTGGTGAGAATCAGATTATAAAAATAAAATCCTGCCATGATGAAGCCAATACACATCAGGTAATTCGAAAGATTGGCCAATGGATCTTTTCTCTTGATTTGTTCTTTGAATTGATCAACCGTCATTTTATTTCATTAGAAGATTTTGTTTGTTAGATCAAGTTGATTATTAGCCCCTTCTGTATTCACACGCCCCGAAGATATTAAATCGTTATCGCTATATTGTCTTAATCAGTATTTTTATAACCATAAATTTCAATCGCATGGCAACCCACAATTGGCAACAGGAAATTCAGCCGTTAATCAACACGTATAAAGGCAAAAAACATCCGCTGGATTATACGAATACCTATGAACTACTGGTGGCCATCATCCTTTCGGCACAGGACTCAGATCGGCATATTAACAAAATTGCTCCGGCCTTTTTCAAAGTATTCCCAGATATGAAAGCGCTATCCAAAGCCACTACCGAATCGCTGTTTCCTCTTATCAACGATGTCAGGAACTTCGGCAACAAAACAAAGTGGTTACTCGAATTGGCTTCCCGTATTAAAGAAGATAAAAACATACCCACTACTTTAGAAACATTAACTGAACTACCAGGCATTGGAAGGAAGTCGGCCAATGTGATTATGCGTGAGTCGGGTTTAAAGCCAGAAGGAATTATTGTTGATCTTCATGTAGTGCGTGTTGCTCCCAGGCTTGGCATCGCACAAGGCACCGATCCCAAGAAATTGGAAAAGCAAATGATGGAATTATTAGAACCCAAAGACTGGAGTGAAGCAGGAATGGCGATTTCATTTTTAGGCAGGAAAATATGCCGACCCACCAATCCTAAATGCAGTGACTGCGTAATGAATACGGTGTGTGATTATTACAAGAATAGTTGAAGATAATAAACCTCATCCATTAGTCTTTTGAGTTGACTGTGTTAAAGAATAAAAGTGAATCTTCGATATGGGTTTTCCAATAATTCCATTGATGGGCCCCGGGGTTTTCATTATAGGTATGCTTGATGCCATTCTCCAGTAAACTCTGATGAAGTTTCCTGTTGTATTCTATCAAAATATCTTCTGATCCACAATCGAAGTAGAAATCAGGAATCTTCCCTTTGCTGGCAAGGATGCAATCGAATACATTTTCTTGCTTCGATACCAAACTGCTTAGCTTATCATATTCACCTTCTTCCAGAAAGATTTTCATCTGCGAAAATTCTGTGATGGATGAAAGACCCGAGAATGAACGAAATACATTTGGATACTTTGCCCCTAATCGCAAGGCACCATACCCGCCCATGGAAAGGCCTGTGATGAAGAAATTTGAATTATTACTTATCACGGTGATTTGTTCTCGCACTGCTGCAATCACATCTTCAACAATCCACTTTTCGTAATTTTCAGTTTGATGAGGCAAGTAGCCGCTACCATCACCATAAAGACCATCAGAAGGCATAACCAAAACCATTGGTCGTATCTTACCTTGTTGAATTAACCGATCCGCTGATTTATGAACTCCAGCATTCATAGCCCATGCCCAATGGGAACCATAGACACCATGAAGCAGGATAACTACATCCAGTGAATGAACACTATTCGACACTGGTGGAATATACACTGTGATGTCAGCTCTTCGTAGCAACGCGTTACTCTTTACAGTAATAAAACGGAGGTGATCAAATTCATTTTCAGGATTGGAAATCTCCGTGGTGAAAAATTTAGACATGGATTTATGAATTAAAAGATAATGACTCCTTTTGCATTGAGTCCATGGTGCATATCTGAAAAAGCCTTTTGAAGTTGATCAAGTGGATACGTTCGGGTTACCATATTATCCAGTTGCAATTGGCCGCTGGCATAAAGCTCCTGTAAGATTCTAAAATCAATTTGCGGTCTTGCCTTTCCATAGAGCGGATTGATATAAACCTTATCCCATTCGAAGAGGCGCATATCTATTTTAATTTCCTGCTCAATCCCACTGACCTGCACCGCTGTTCCTCCATTTCTAATCATCGCTAATGGAGCGGCTCCCAAGGCTGGTATGGCCGTGCATTCGAAAGAGTAATCAGCTCCGCGATCAGTAAGGTTCTTTACTTGCTTTGCGGCTTCCAGTAAACCTGCATCATCCTTCGAAGCCAGGATTGTATGGGTAGCTCCATACTGCTTCGCCATTTCAAGTCGTGAACGATTTATATCAATGGCAATAATTTTTGAAGCTCCGGATATTCTTGCACCTTGAATTACATTAAGTCCAACCCCACCCGTGCCTAACACCACTACGGATGATCCAGCCTTTACTTTCGCTACATTCACCACCGATCCATAGCCCGTCATTACTCCACAACTGATAATGGCAGCCGAAGCAAATGGTATATCCACTGCAATTTTAACACAAGCTGACTCTCGCACGAGTGCGTATTCAGACATGGTGCCAAGACTAAAAGAACGCTCTATTGGAACACCGTTTAATGTACTGGCTTGTAAACGTACATGACCGCCACTCACTCCATTGCCAACTACTACAGCAGAATTGACTTCGCATAAATGTTGGTTTCCTTCCTGGCATTGAAAACATTGGTAGCATGGAACTGCCCAGTTGAGAATAACAGAATCACCTTCTTCCAGATCAGATACGTTGGGGCCAACTTTTTTAACAATACCGGCACCTTCATGCCCCATAATTAATGGCTTTCCCCATGATTGAGAATCCCAATCGGTATGACAAATACCTGCTGCCTTTATCTGTACCAGCACTTCATCACCTTGAGGATCACCGATTTCTATTTGTTGAATGACAAAATTTCCGTTTCCGTCAGCAATGGCGCTCTTTGATTTGATCATAATTAATTATCTTGTCTGGAAATGAAGGTTACTCAAAAATAACACTTTCCTGCAGGCGATTTACTTTTTATGACATTGTTATAAAAAGTTGATCTGCCTGATTGAATACTACCCCATAAAACGTTATGCGAATTCTATCCGTTCTGTTCATCGCCTTGTTTCCATTGTTAATGTCATGCCATCAAAAAAAGATCAGCAATGATTTGTTTTTGCCAGATGACCTCGAAGCTACCTTATGGGCGCAGTCGCCCCTATTTTATAATCCAACCAATATGGATGTCGACATCAAAGGTCGCATCTGGATAACGGAAGCTGTCAACTATCGTAACTTCAACAACGATTCAACCCATTTTTTACATCATCCGAAGGGAGACCGCGTCATGATCTTGCAAGACATCGATGGTGATGGCGAAGCCGATGTCTCAAAACTTTTCGTAGAAGATAAAGATTTGATTTCACCCATGGGCATTGCTGTGATTGGGAATAAAGTATTTGTCTCGTGCGCTCCTCATTTAATTGTTTACACCGATGTCGATGGTGACGATAAACCGGATTCAAAAGAAATTTTTCTAACGGGTTTTGGTGGTAAGGATCATGATCATTCACTTCATTCGTTAGTGGCCGGACCTGATGGAAATTTTTATTTTAATACAGGCAATGCAGGGCCTCATGTTGTTGCTGATAAATCAGGATGGACACTTCGATCGGGGAGTGTGTATACTGGTGGAACACCTTATAATCTCAAGAACCAGGGAAACATGAAAAGTGATGATGGGCGCGTGTGGGTGGGCGGACTTGCATTACGAGTAAATCCTGATGGAACAGAATTAAAAGTACTGGGGCATAACTTCAGAAACTCGTATGAAGTGATGGTAGATTCGTATGGAAACCTGTGGCAGAATGATAACGATGATCAGGTGGTTGCTTGTCGTACATCATGGTTGATGGAAGGCGGAAATGCCGGCTACTTCAGTAGCGATGGCACACGCTATTGGCAAGCCGATCAACGACCCGGTCAGGATATTTTTGAAGCACACTGGCATCAGGATAATCCTGGAATAATGCCTGCAGGAGATCAGACAGGCGCAGGCTCACCTACTGGTGTGGCTGTAAATGAAAGTGATGCATTAGGTGATCAATACCTCGGTATGGTGCTCAGTGCTGAAGCGGGGCGAAATGTGATTTTTGGATACCAGCCAAGCATCAAAAACTCCGGCTACGACATCGGCAAGCGAAGGAATTTGATTACAACACTTCCGCAGGATAATGAGCGCTATGTATGGAATGACTCTGCACAAAATACGATGAATAATAATTGGTTCCGCCCCAGCGATGTGACCATCGGCACCGATGGTGCTATTTACCTTGCCGACTGGCATGACCCAGTAGTCGGAGGCCATCAGATGCAAGATTCCATTGGCTATGGAAGAATTTACCGTATCACCGCAAAAAACAAAAACCCGAAATTTCCTACCCTTGATCTGACAACCACTGAAGGACAACTTGAAGCATTGAAAAATCCAGCAATCAATGTTCGCTACCAAGGTTTTGAAAAATTAAAAGCACAAGGTGAAGGTGCAGTCGAGAATGTAAAGAGTTTATTGAACAGTGCTAATCCATATCATCAGGCTCGTGCCGTTTGGTTGCTTTCGCAATTGGGTGAAAAAGGAAAGGCAGAAACCATGAAACTTCTTGAACACGATAATGCCGAAATCAGAGCTGTAGCATTCCGAGCACTTCGGCAAATCGAAGAAGATATCATTCCGTTAGCGGAAAGGCTTTCTGATGACTCATCTGCATTTGTTCGGAGAGAAGTAGCAATTGCTTTGCGCGATCTTCCGTTTGAAAAAGCAAAACCCGTTCTGTTGAAGCTGGTGGAAAAGTATGATGGCCAGGATCGCTGGTACCTCGAAGCCATTGGTGCCGTTGCCGATGGTCATGCAGAAGAACTGTATCCGGAAATAAAAATACTTTTTCGTGGTGATCAACAAAAGCCTGAAGAATGGAATGCACCACTCGCATCGATCATGTGGCGATTACATCCGGCTGCTGCCATTCCTGATTTTGAAGCAAGGGCAATGTCTTCCAAACTTTCATCGAAGGAAAGAATGGCATCCGTTACAGCGCTCGCCTTTACATCTAAAAAAGAATCTGTGTTTGCAATGATTGATCTCACAAAAAGCAAAGACTCATTAATTTCCGAACAGGCCAATTATTGGCTGGCCTTCCGGCAAAGCAATGATTGGTTTGACTTGATTAACTGGAACCAAGCAGGTGTTGGTATTGATCTGGAACATGCCCGCGTATTGAGCGCCATGAAAGTGAAGCGAGGAATTATTCTGGATAAGCGACAATCGTTCGATGAGAAAAAATGGAACGCCCAAGCAATGGCAGCGAACGCTATCGGAGGACAGATGCTTTTGAGTATGCGTGCGGAAAATATATTACCATCAGAATTATTTCCCGAAGTGGAAGCATTGATTTTTAAAAACCCGGATTTAAGTGTAAGAGTACGGGCGGCAAACTACTTTAAGAAACCAGGTTCAGGAAAAACATATTCAATTACTTCGATCTCCAATATGAAAGGTAATGCATTTTCGGGTGATTCCATTTTTACTAAGAATTGCAGTTCATGCCATCGCATAAAAAATAAAGGAATGGATGTCGGACCTAATCTCACAGAAATAAAAAATAAATTTCAACGCGAAGCATTACTTGATGCTATGATCAATCCCAATGCAGGCATCGTGTTTGGTTATGAAGCATGGCTCATCACAACCAAAAGCGGAGATTCATTCTTTGGATTTCTCGTGGCGGATGGAACTCAGACTGTGGTGGTTAAAGATCTCAGTGGCATTAAACATACCATTGACACTTCGACCATTGCTTCTCGTCAGAAACAAACCAGTAGCCTGATGCCCGAACCTTCTTCACTTGGATTGACTGATCAGAACCTGGCAGACATTGTGGAGTATTTGATGACGATGAAATAGTAGATTTCATCATGTGGACTAGACCAGCTCAAAAAAATGCTAATCCCATTGGTAATTTGCCATTCACTTAAATTGTTTAATTTCCATTCCTTATATACTAGCCCTATGAAAAAATCAACCTTAGTAATCCTCCTCGTTGGCATCATTTGTTATACCAGTTGGGGCCAGACAGATACTGATAAAGAAGACAAGAAACCGATCCCGGAAGGGGAAGTTTCCACCACCCAACAGTCGGTAAAGATCAATGGTGCCACTATCCCACTCACTGCCAGGGCGGGAACCATGCAATTGCGCGATGAGAACAACAATCCTATTGCATTGTTTGGGTTTACGAGCTATACCAAAGAGGTGGCAAAAGATGCAGCCCCTGTAAATCGCCCCATCATTTTTTCATACAATGGTGGCCCGGGATCATCCAGCTATTGGCTGCATATGGGCGTGATGGGGCCAAAGCGAATTGCGGTCAATGATCCAACCAACACGCCTGCCGCACCTTATAAAATAGTAAATAATGAATTCTCATTGCTGGATATCGCTGACCTAGTGATGATGGATCCCATCGGTACAGGGTTGAGTGTTCCTATTGGCAAGTCGAAATTTGAAGATTTCTGGGGTGTGGATCAGGATATTCGAAGCATAAGCCTGTTCATTAAACAATATCTTATTGAAAATGGAAGGATGAATTCAGCCAAATATTTGCTGGGCGAGAGCTATGGCACGTTCCGTAATGCAGGTGTCATGAATAAGTTATTGAATGATGGCATTGCCTTAAATGGTGTAGTGATGGTATCTGCCGTTTTTGATTTGCGTACCCTATTATTCCCACCGAATGACGATATGTCTTACATCGTTCATTTCCCAACTTATGCTGCCACAGCCTGGTATCACAATAAAATAGCAAACAAGCCGGCAAGCCTTGAAGCATTTATCACCGAGGTCAGAAATTTTACTGAAAAAGAATATGTACCTGCTCTTTTTAAAGGCAACAAACTTACTGTGGAAGAACGCAATGCGTTAGCGAATAAGTTAGCGAACTATTCAGGCTGCAGCGTTGACTTCTGGAAGAAGGCAGACTTACGCGTACAGGCCGGAGAATTTTTTGCTGAGCTACTGCGCAACGAAGGCAATACGGTAGGAAGATTGGATTCAAGATTTAAAGGCGGCAATCAGGATCTGCTATCCCAGTTTGCTGATTACGATCCTCAGAGTTCTGCGATAAGCCCGGCTTATACGGCAGGGTTCATGCATTACTATTATAATGACCTTAAGGTAAACAAGAAACTCAACTACATGACGAGTGCGGGTGGCAGAGAAGGTTTTAAATGGGATTGGAAACACGAGGGCAATATGCGTTGGGGAACCTCTGCAGCGATCAATACAGGAATCGATATGGCCCAGGCCATGACCTTGGACCCTAATGTAAAAGTGCTGATCTTAAACGGTTACTATGATATCGCCACGGTGTTCTATGGCGTTGAATATACGATTGACCATCTGGGGCTCACCAACGAATTGCGTAATAATATCATCATGAAATATTATGAAGCCGGGCACATGATGTATACCCATCAGCCTTCACTGGAGAAATTCAGAAAAGATGTTTCTGAGTTTATAATTTCCACTTCGAAGTAGTAATTCCAAAAAGAGATCACACAACAGAGAGGAGAATATCCTCTCTGTTTTCATGTATAGTATAAGATGAATAACTGGCTACGTTCGCATCGTAGTACCGATATGTTTAAGGTGCTGCAATGAGCACACCGAAAACGCTAATTACTTCGCTTGTGAAGTTTCATCATTAGATTTAGATGCTGCACGTAGCATCACAATTGCAGTGTAAATGATCACCGCGATCACGAGCCATCGCAACGTATCCATCGGCAGAGACTTTACGAAAAATGCCGCGATCAATACGCCAATCACGCCAGTAATCATAATCATGAATGAAGCCCTGCGATTATAAAATCCTTCTTTAATAAATTTAAAAGAGGCCATGGGCATCAGCACCGCACAAGAACCCATCATAATAGGAAAAGCAACGGTAGGTGACATGCCCAAAGCAAATACCAACGCCATACAAGGAGCATAAAGCCCGATACCAGCGGTCATTAAGGCACCCAGAATAAAGTTGACGACTACAGCAATGGCTAGTTTATAACCTTCCAGCCCGATGGCATCGCCACCGCCTTCTATCAAATTTAATTTTGTGGCCGTCATAAACATGGCGGTAATAAAAAGAGCAATGCCCATCACCAGCCGGATTCTACCCTCAGAAAATTTAGATACGATACCGGCACCTAACACAGCGCCAGCACCGGCAGCTGCTAACATCAGCACTAAGGTGATCGGTTCTACTTCAACAATCTGTATAAATATGATGGCCTGCGCTACCGTGGGTATTGCATTGGCAACATTGAGCGTTCCCGGAATCAATCTGTCCTCAGACTGTTTCATAAATTTAAAGAGTGCGGTTTCTATGGCGAATGAACCGATACCCAGTGTATCGAAAAAATTTCCTACAAAGCCGATGAAGCCGGTCTTCGTCCAACTATTATTTTCCAGGTTGTGGCGGTGTTTTAAAAAATCTCGCACCAACACAACGCCAATCCAAAGCGCCAGTATTACAAATACAACCCAAATAATAGTTACCATCATTGTTGATTCAATTTGTCAAGCTACAAAGAATGGTATAAATTCAATATCTTTAATAGCCGTTCGTATACAAATCATAAAAATATTGCTCGATGGGTGTCGTAGTTGCCTTCGTTTTTCTTCGTAATAAAATAGGTTCTTAATAAAATTTTGAAGCATGGAAAGTTACCCAAGTATTTTCAACGATGTTATTGGCCCGGTCATGAGAGGCCCTTCCAGTTCGCATTGTGCAGCTTCATTGCGCATTGGTAGGCTCTGCCGCGATCTGATGGATGGAGATATTAAGGAAGTGCGCATTGAGTTTGACCCCAATGGTTCGCTGGCCACCACACACAAAGGTCAGGGTTCGGACATGGGATTGTTCGGTGGATTTTTGGGTTGGGAAGCGTATGACGAACGACTACCAAATTATCTGCAAGCCGTGGATGCTGCCGGTATTAAAATCACCATTGACATCCACCCCATAGGAGCCACGCACCCCAACACCTACAAAATCACATTAAGAAATAACAGTGAAACAAGAACGCTCACCGCTCTTTCTACCGGTGGAGGAATGATTCAAGTAATTGAAATTGACGGTGCCAGCGTTTTTATGGCCGGAGATTTCTTTGAAACTTTGATCTATGTAAACTCTCCTGAAGCTGTTGTTGATTTTTTAAAAGAGGCTGTTACCTACGATGAAATCAATGTTCATCATGGAGATCTCATCTATATCGAAGTAAAATCAAATCAACATCTGTCATCTGGAATTATTGAAGAACTGATGAATCTTGATGACGTATTGTGTATCAAAAAATTATCTCCTGTCCTCCCGGTGTTATCTCGTAAGAATCTTGCAGTTCCCTTCATCACCTGTGACGAAATGCTGACTTACAATGAAGGCAAAAATCTTTCGCTGTGGGAATTAGCCATTCATTATGAAAGCGCCCGGGGAAATATTTCGCATGAAGAAGTTTTTGAGAAGATGCGCACCATCGTTCACATCATGCAAAACGCGATTCAAATCGGCCTGAAAGGAACCACCTATGCCGATCGTATTCTGGGGCCACAGTCGGTCAACTTCCATCAGCAGATGAAAAATAAAACGCTGGTAGAAGGTGATGTGCTCAATCACATCATCATGTATACTTCTGCCATGATGGAAGTAAAAAGTTCGATGGGTGTGATAGTGGCTGCTCCCACAGCCGGTTCATGTGGGGCATTGCCAGGGGCAGTGATGGGAACCGCTAATACTTTGAAGTTATCAGAAGACGAAGTGGTGAAAGCGATGCTGGCCGCTGGGATGATCGGTGTTTTCATTGCCGCGCATGCTACATTCGCAGCAGAAGTGGGCGGTTGCATGGCAGAATGTGGTTCAGGCTCCGGAATGGCTGCTGCCGGAATTGTCGTATTAAAAAATGGAACACTGGAACAATCGCTCGCAGCTGCATCGATGACGTTGCAGGCATCACTGGGAATGATTTGCGATATGATTGCCGATCGCGTGGAAGCTCCCTGTCTCAACCGAAATGTGATGGCTGCTTCTACAGCGTTATCATGTGCGAACATGGCACTGGCCGATTACAATCAAGTGATCCCACTGGATGAAGTTATTGAGACCATGAAAAAAGTAGGTGATGCCATACCCAACACATTGCGCTGCACAGGCTTGGGTGGACTAGCCATCACCAAAACCGCCAAGAAGATTGAAGCGATGCTGGCCGGGAATGAAGAAGTTCAAAATAAGACCTTCTTTAAGGTTTGTTGATTCTTTGAACAACATACGATGACGTTTCACTGTTAGTCTAATGCGTTGATTTATTATTTATAAGCTGATTATTATGAAATATATTTTTGTGCTGATCGTCATCACTATGGCGTCATGCACATCAGATCAAACAAAGAATTCAGAGATCATTTTTCCTTCTGCTATCTCTAACTTTTCTTCATACCCGAAAAACCCGGTGTTTACTGGAACCGGCACTGAAACCTGGGACGAACACATTCGTGAGCGCGGATACATCTTGCGCGAAGATTCAACGTACCATCTTTGGTACACAGGATTTCGCGATACCGCTGAAACAACATTGCACCTGGGCTATGCCACATCTAAAGATGGTATCTCATTTACCCGCTATGAAGGAAATCCAATCTTTGCCGAAAGCTGGGTTGAGGATATGATGGTGGTGAAGGCGGACAGTTTGTATTATATGTTTGCTGAAGGTAAAAATGATGTCGCTCACCTAATGACGTCACCAGATCGCATTCATTGGTCTGATCATGGCTCGTTGGATGTCCGAACGACTAATGGAGAGAAACTAAATGCTGGCCCTTATGGCACACCTACCGCCTGGCATGAAAACAATCTATGGTATCTATTCTATGAGAGAAATGATGAAGGAATTTGGTTGGCTACTTCGACTGATTTAAAAACCTGGGTGAATGTTCAGGATGAGCCGGTTCTTCCCAAAGGTCCGGAAGCGTATGATCAATTCGGAGTGGCGCTGAATCAGATTATAAAACATGAAGGCGTGTACTATGGCTATTATCATGGCACAGCTTTCGAAGACTGGCATGAATGGAGTACAAACGTAGCGGCATCAACCGATTTAATTCACTGGACAAAATATGCATCCAATCCGATTATGAAAGAAAACAAATCAAGTGGCATATTGGTGCATGATGGAATTCAATATCGGCTTTATACCATGCACCCCGAAGTGGCCGTTCACTTTCCTGATCGGAAAAACTAAGCTGTTTACCAATGTTGATTCCTTCGATTGAAATTAAAACGAATACCTATCCCTGATGAACTTTCCTCGTCAATAGATGAATAATGATCCATGCGACCAGGTAGGTTGATCCACATAATGTGAAGATCACATGATATCCTCCGACTAAATTTCCTGCTGCTTTATATGTATCTAATAAATATCCAACCAGCATTGGAAAAAGAATACCACCCACGGCACCTGCCATTCCACCAATGCCTACTACAGAACTCACTGCTTCTTTGGGAAACATATCGGATGCGGTTGTAAACACATTCGTTGCCCAGGCCTGATGCACCGCTACAGCAAGACTGATCAGCGCTACCGCCACCCAAACATCAGTAACAAATTGTGCCGCGATAATGGAGAGCTCTAGTACAGCAAAAATCAGCATAGCCATTTTACGAGCCTTCAACGTGGGCATGCCACGCTTGATGAACCAGGATGAAATATGTCCACCGGCAATGCTACCCAGTGTGGTGGATGCATAAATAATCATTAATGGAAGACTGGGCTTGCGCAAATCCAAACTAAAGATGGATGAGAAATACGATGGCAACCAAAACAGAAAAAACCAGAAGATAGGATCAATAAAAAATTTTCCGGTGATGTAAGCCCACGTCTGGGGAAGGGAAAATAATTTATACCACTTGACAGAAGTAGTGCCGCTCAACACATGCGAATGAGTGTCTTGTCCTTGCGCGATGTAATCTCTCTCGTTATGAGTTAAATATTTTTGTTTTGAAGGAATCTCATAAAGCCACCACCAAAATATCAGCCACACAAAACCCACCGCACCGGTGATCCAAAAAACAGATTGCCATCCATAGTTTACTAATATCCACGGAGCAATTAACAACGCAACCACTACGCCTACGCTTGTTCCTGCATTAAATATTCCAGTGGCGAGGCCACGCTCCTTTTTTGGAAACCATTCTGCTACGGCTTTCATCGCAGCTGGGTAATTACCAGCCTCTCCTATTCCTAAACCCAATCGTGCAATACTAAAACCAGTAACGCTTTTCGCAACCGCATGAAGCATGCCTGCCACACTCCACACCACCACTGAAATGGAATAACCAATCTTAGTTCCCACTTTATCGATAAACCATCCGGTAACTAAAAGCCCTATGGCATAAGCAGCGGAGAAAGCCATGACAATGTGAGCAAAATCCGTTTCGGTCCATTCAAATTCCGTTTCCAAAATAGGTTTGAGTAAACCAATGATTTGCCGGTCGAGATAATTAATGGTGGTTCCAAAGAACAAGAGAGAGACAATAATCCAGCGGTAATTTTTTATAGTTGTTGCAGACATGGTTCCTTTAAAAAAATTACAGAAGAGATACTACATTTCCTGTTCGAACCGACTCATCACAAGCGAAAGCAATTCTTAAACTATTCACGGCATCCTGCATGTGATCCATCAGATCAATGTTCTCGTGAATTGATTTTAAAAAATACCGCTGCTCACGATTACACAACTCCTGATGATTCGGTTCGTCCTTCAGGTTGATCCACGTATCTTCTTTTACAAACTGATTATCTTTATTGAGCTCAGCATGATGAAACCGTAAGGACTCTGTTTTAGTATGTGCGTCAATGGAATCTGATTTACCACTTCCACCCGCATCTTTGGCTACGATCGAAACACACCCTTTTGGACCAATGACATCTTTCACAAAAAACGCTGTCTCGCTAATCATCGGTCCCCACCCTGCTTCATACCATCCTACCGATCCATCTTCAAACCGAATTTGAAGTTGTCCATAGTTGTAATTTCCTACCGGAATTTCTTCAGTGAGTCGTGCACCGATGGCACTTACTTGAATTGGTTTACTGCGTGTCATCTGGCACATCACATCAATGTAGTGCACACCACAGTCTACAATTGGACTCAAGCTCTTCATCAAACTGCGGTGAACGTCCCACATATATCCGTGGCTCTGCTGATTAAGGTTCATGCGCATCACTAATGGTTTACCTAATTGATGCGACAACTCTATAAATTTCTCCCAGGATGGGTGATGACGCAAAATATACCCCACCACCAATTTCTTATTGGCTTTTATCGCTGCGGCCATCACACGCTCAGCTCCAGCGACTGTATCCGCCACTGGTTTTTCGATAAACACGTGACATCCTTTTTCAAAAGCTTTGATCGCAAAACCTTCATGGGTATCCGGATATGTAGAAATACAAACAGCATCGGGATTGGTTTTCTCCAAGGCTTCTTCATAGTTGCTATACACATCATAGCCACCACCGAGTTTTACATTCAATACATCTTTGCTCTTTCCCGAAGACATGATTCCGCAAATCTGAAACCCATCCATGTTATGATATGCTGTGGCATGTGAAGCACCCATGTTTCCACATCCTACCACCAATACACGTATTTTTGCTGACATCTAGATCAATGATTTAATTCGCTGACACAAACTTCAAACACACCGGCTTACCCACTGAAATTCTTTTTCCGGTATCAGTAAGTAATCCGGTTTTCTTATCTCTCTTAAAAATGACGATCTCGTCACTGTTTTGATTTCCCACCAACAGAAAATTACCGGTTGGATCGATCTCAAAATTGCGAGGAATTTTTCCAAGTGTTGATTGTCGGCCCACGAAAGTCAACTTACCATCTTTAGCAATGGAAAAAATTCCCAGTTCATTTATGTTAGCCCGCATTGAACCATAAAGAAATTTTCCATCAGGGGAAATGTGGATATCAGCAGCATGAATATCTCCGGCATAACCAGCGACAGCCATCGAGACTTTTTGTTTTTCTTTTAGTTTTCCATTCGCATAATCAAAGGCTGTAACCTCGCCTGTATTTTCATGGATGACGTATGCATGTTTTCCATTGGGATGAAATACGAAATGACGTGGGCCGCCACCAATAGCAATACTGGCGAATGCTGGATTTGCCGGAGCTAATGGTTTGGCTTTGGTAATATCAACGCTGTAGATGTTTACCTTATCCGTACCTAAATCAGGAACAAATAAAAATTTATTGTCTTTGGATAACACAGCCGCATGCACATGGGGCATTTCCTGATTGGGTTTAATGCTCTTTCCTTCATGTTGGATGTTTTGTATATCCGAACTTAATGATCCATCCGCTTTGATCGGAATAGCCGTTATACTTCCTCCCGTATAATTTCCGGCAAATACAAACTTGTTTTTATCATCCACCGAAACATAACATGGGCCCGCGCCTCCTGCAGGTGCGTTGTTTAAAAAAGTAAGTTTACCTGTTACTGCATTAAATGAAAAAGCACTAATGGTACCTTGATCTCCCTCACTCACGGAATACACATGCTTTCGATCTTGTGTAATGGCGAGATACGATGGATTTTTAATTCCGGTAGCTTCAGACTTATAAGTAAATTCACCAGTCTCTGTGTTAAACGAGTAGACATAAATACCCTGACTTTTGTCGGCCGAAGAATAAGTGCCCACCAATAGATTAAGAACCGGGCTGGAAGGTGTTTGCGCATTTACCATAGAACAACTCATTAGTAGGAATAGAATCGATTTCACAATCATGATTATTTAAATTTTAAAATATTGACACGCTATACTCTTACACTTGAAATTTATTTTGCAGTAGTGTTCCGAACATGGTTTACTTGAAACTCACTCACTGGATTTCGTTTCTTTGCAAACCTGGATCGTATATAGGTTAAGATAGAAGCTATCGCATGGTCATCCAAATGCGTGTTCTTTGGCATGATGCCATTATACCGCTTGCCTTTCACAGTAATTTCTCCCTGATAACCATTCAGCACGATATTAATCAATTTTTCTTCATCACCGGCTACCCATTCTGAATCAACCAGCGGTGGGAAGCGATTGTTGTCGCCTTTACCATCCTGTTGATGACAGCTTGTGCAATAGGTGTCATACAATATACTACCTTCGAGTTGATCGCCCATGTGCAAATTATCGAGCTCCTCATCGGGAGTTTTAATGTAAGATCTTGATTTACGTTTTTCCATCTGTGCTAATTCTGTATCACCAAAATTATCTTTATCACCCTTGTACATCACCCGCCAGATTTTTCCTTTATTCGATTCGCTGATATATAATGAACCATCCGGTCCTGTGGCAAGCCCCATAGGTCTGTACTCTGCATCGCTTGTACTTACTACCGTATCCACTCCAGTGAAACCATCTGCAAAAACTTCCCATTTCCCTGTTGCTTTTCCATTCTCAAAGGGTATAAAACATACCATGTAACCAGCTTGCGGATAAGGTGACCGATCGGTTGATCCATGAAAAGCAATGAATGCACCTTGCTTATAGCGTTCAGGAAATTGATTCCCTTGGTAGAATAAAACATCCATCGGTGCCCAATGGCCCGGGAAGCCCATGACGGGTGTATCAAACTCACTGGCTCTTCCTACTATTTTTCCATCGCCACCGTACCCCGGTTGCAAAACATTTTTCGCCTGCATCTGATCGTAGTAAGCATACGGCCATCCAAAGTTTGATCCATCGGTTGCTTTCACCAGTAACTCAGACGGCAACAGGGCTGCTTGCCAGGAAGAAAACAGATCCGGATATATCGTATGAAAATTGTCGATGCCATTGACAACCGCGTATAAGCTTTCATCTTCCGGATTCCATTGCAAGCCTACAATACTCCTGAGGCCAGTGGAAAATTTATAGCCATCCTTTTGTGTGAGCCCAGTTTTGTTAGCATCGAATCTCCAGATGCCGGCATGATTTTCAAGATCGGGGCAAGGGTCCAGTCCTTTTCCATTAGGAATTCCTGCAGGGCCGAATTGCTTCATATCCTGACACGCATCGTTGGGAGAACCAAACGGAACATACATATTACCTTTACTATCAAAAGCCAGCGGCTTCGTGGTATGCCAGTTAGTGGCCACATTTTCTTCCTCATCGGTAAGCACAACTTCTGTTGCACTTTCAGGAACCAATTTTCCATGAGTTAATTTATTCCGCAACACTTGTCGTACTGAGCTGGTGTAAAGAAAACCATCATGAATTGTTACACCAACGGCAAGACCTCCCACATCTTTATATTCACCAAAGTAGGCGATGGTATCCGCTTTGCCATCTTGATTAGTATCGCGAAGTGCTACTGTGCCACCTGCACCATGCATGGCATCGTTGTAGGTTAACTTCACATAAATATCTCCATTGTCGTTGACCGCAATATGTCTTGCCCGGCCGATGCTATCGGTAACCACCAATGCCTCAAAATTTACAGGAAGAATCAAACCGCCATTATCAGCATCGCTTGCTGGCAACTCAATAGCCTGTTTGCAATTTAACAGTGCCATGCAAGTAAACCCGACAAAGAGTAATTTTAACAAAAGAGATTTCTGCATCTGCTTAATGTGATGAGCATACTGAATTGAAATGTAGCAAATACGAATGCCTCATACAATACAATTTATATGGAGATCTGAATTAAAAAAAATGAAATTTCATTTCACAAATTCCGTCCCATCATCACTTCCTGCATTAAAGGGAAATTGATTCTTCTAAAATCTAGTTTGGAAGACTTCGACTGAAGAGAATAAATCGTTTCGAATGAAATATTCTATTTAGAGTAGAGAATGGGATTGAGCGGACTATCAATCACATCACCAATCTTTACGCCAGGGCACCAAGTTTCCCAATCGGCAATTTGGTTATCATTGATGGGCTCTTTCAAGCGCATGTCTTTGTCCATGTAGATCACCGTCATCACCCTGCGCATGGCATCTGTTTTATTAGGACCAGCACGGTGAAAAATCCAACCGCTGTGGAAACTTACTTCACCAATATCAAAGGGTTGAACCACTTGCTGAAAATCGCGTAATGTTAATTTCTTTTGTAGTTCTTTTTCACTTTCATCACTGATCTTCAGATTTCTTCCTTCTGTTAATTGATGACTACCAGCACTAAATTCCAAAGGACCCAATTCAAGGCCAGTCTTCTGCAATGGTATCCAAACGGTTACCGTTTTATCAGAACTCAATGGCCAATAATATTGATCGGCATGCCAGGGAGTATGGCCGCCACTAGGCTCTTTAAATAAAGCCTGATCGTGATACATGCGTACACCATCAACACCTAATAAGTCAGAAGCTATTTTAGCAAGTCGTTTGCCAAATACAATTTCTTTAACGGCTTCGGATTTTGTCCATAAATTAAAAATCTGGAGGAAAGCTTTACCATAGGTATCACGCTGCTCCATAGGAAGATGTTGTGTATTCAATCGCTTCACCTCTGCCGAAATGGTTTCGTTCATGTAGTGAACTACTTCAGGAGATAATACATTTTTGATTTTGATAAATGCATTCTTTCTAAATAAGCTGATTTGATCAGGCGTGATCTGAAATGGTTCGTCTAAAATATCCTGCATGTTTTTCGTAAGCATGGTAGTATTAATTATGCCTTGTAAGATAGTTTGACTTTTTATTCCATGCAATAGATTTCCATTTAGCGGTTGAAGGTATAGCCTCCATCAACAATGCATACGACTTATCAAGGGCCTCGCCACCAGCCTTGGATCCTTTGTAATGACCAAGGCGAACAATGACCAAATCATGAGAAGGGATGATCGTTGTGGATTGACCACCGGCACCCAGCATCATATACGCGTCTTTTGGAATCGGACGCGCGCCATCTCCATTGATCCAAAACAATCCACCATAGATGGGTCGTCCATCTTCAATCCAGGCAGGAGCCAGCGTACTTACAAATTTTGTAAAGCCTTCCGGCAAAATACGTTCGCCATTCCAAACACCATCCTGCAAATATAAATTTCCTAACCGCGCCCAATCTCTTCCTGATGCAAATTCATATCCTTGTGTTAAGAAATTTCCATAAGGATCCGTTTCCATGATCATGCTACGTACACCAATCTTATCAAAGAGCGCGCGCTGCGGATAGGTATGATAAACCTCGCCCCTTCCTTCCACACCTAACCGCACAAGGTAATTCGTGAGAACTGGGTCTATATTTCTATATCGACCGACCGTGTTGGGAAGCCACTGCTGCGGCAATGACGCTGCATATTCGAACGAGTTTACTCCACCGGTGTATAAATATAAATGATCGGGATAACCGAGCGATGGATCATAACCCGGATCTTGTGGCGCACGACAAAACAATCCACTTGACATGTGCAGGATATCCATGATTTTGATCTTGGCACGTTGATCACCTTCACCCTGCCATTGCGGAAATGGCGCTGGTTGGTCCAAGGTATACACACCCTTATTGATCAGTGTACCCAATAAGGTAGCCGAAACACTTTTACCCATCGACCAACTTTCCAGTGGCGTATCTTTAGTGATTCCATCTGCATAGCGTTCCCCAATAATCTTTCCTTTATAGGTAACCACAAAGGCTGCAGTCAATGCATCGGCAGGCTCAAAGGCAGCATTCACGGCTTGCTTTACTTTATCCATATCCACTTCGGATGGAGCCGGTTCATTACCTAACACATCACCCATGGGCCATGGCGTTGTATTGGCATCAGGAAGATTACGGGCAACTTTTACAGGTTTAAAATATAACGAGTCAACGCCTTCCGTCAGGCATACACACCCTTGGTCTCCGGTATAAACTGCGGTTCGGATTACACCGTTGGGTAATGTGATGGAAACAGATTTTTTTTCGTAATCAACAACAGGCTTACCCACTTTAGCGCGCTCCGCATAAGGGCTTGTAAAGTATCCGACATGCTCTGCCGCAAACTCAGGCTGTAAGCCTGTAACAAAAACAGCCGAACACATGATCTTTGCAAAACCCGCGGTGTGATGGGATAGCGCCTCACCCGGTGGAGCATTATACACTGTGCCAAGTTCCAATTTCTTAGCGCGCTCGATCAGTTTAGCACGCAACTCATCCTTACTCTCCTCTTTATTGGTGCTTTGGCAACCCGATAGAAACAAAATGAGACAAAAAATGATGAACGATGAATAATAAAAATGGAATCGGCTGCTTTTCATAGGCGTAGGTTTATGAAAAGTTAGCAAAAAGAACTTTGCTGTGATAACCTGACTTTGGTTATTTTATAAGATCATCAAATTAATCCTTGATTGGTTGTCAGTATGGAAGAGTATCGGCCCGAGGCACATCCTCCAACCGATAGTATACTTTCAATCCTCTTTCCAGAGCAATTCGCACATCTTCATCAGCCCCTGTTGATGCGCCTTCCAACCGAAGTACAGCGTCACATTTCGTCAATAATCTATGTGCCACAGGATATTGAATTTCCTCGAAGGCTGCATCGCCCGGTTTCTTTGAGCCAGCAAGCTGAAGCAAGGGCAACGCCACCCACTCACCAATCATAGGAATATGACCCATGCGAAAGAGTGGCAATGCGACTGACTCCAGTCGATCCATGTTTTGTTGAATTAAAATCGGATCATCGTTCGTGCCACTGCGATACGGACCTGCAATGAGTATAAGCATAGTTGTTTTGTTTTTTTACAAAGGACGAAGAAGCTGATCAAAAGAAAATTAATGTACCTTAAGAAATCAGCGCTTACTTTTATTTGCACGCAGCGCACTTAGAAACTCAGGAGTGACTCCGAGGTAAGAAGCAATCTGTTTTTGAGTGACTTGCTTAGCAACCTGCGGATATTTAGTAAGAAACTGATGATAGCGTTCTTCGGCAGAAAGCGATAAGTTCTGTATGATGCGCAATTGCTCGCGGATGTACGCATTCTGCATGATGATGCGGAAAAACTTTTCAAACTTCGGTACCTCTACATACAGCTTTTCGAGATCATCTTTTTTGAGATTTAAGATTTGACTATCTTCTACCGCCTGAATAGTGAGCATGGCTGGCTTACGATTGATGTAGCAATACATGTCGGTGATCCACCAATCCGCGACAGCGAACATGATGGTAGATTCTTTGTCTTCTTTGTCGAGGTAGTACGCTCGTAATAAACCGCTATTCACAAAGCTGATGTATTGACAAAGTTGACCTTCTTTCAAAACAAAATCTTTTTTATCAATATGCTTCTCCTTTAATAAGGAAGTAAAAAATGAAATTTCTTTTTCATCCAGGGTGATGTGCTTGCCTACGTTCGCTAAGATTAAATCATACTTCAAGATCGCTGGCAACTTCGGTTTTTGTTTTCTGATCATTACTTAATCGCTAAAAGTAAACTGAATACAGCAAGTAAAAGTGTCAAAGGTGTAAAGATCAATCGCTCCAGCTCATTGTTTGAAAAAATATTTCCGACCGTATTGATGGCGAAGAGCAGAAACATGCACCAGAAAGCAACCTTTAACACGATGGGCTTTACATTCACTTTCAATAAGCCTGCCTGCATCATCACAATACCCAGCATGACCGAATTCAACGCGATGGAAGTAATTTCAAAAGGAATCATATCCTCTTTACTTTCCAATCGTCCACCCCACACCATCTCAAATGGGACAATGCCAATTAAGACCAGCGCATGAAATACCATCACCAAAATAAAAATGATGAGTAAAGCATTGGTGGCAAATTTTTCGGTAATACGTCTTTTCATTGGTAGTCAAATTTCTTTGGTAAATGAAAGTTTAACGGAAGGTGTCCTGCAAAGGTGACGTTAAGTTAAAACTAACCATGGCAAAGCGCTACCTAATAAATTCATTTTAAGAAGGCTACCATCTGTTAGCTTAACCTTTTTATCTGTATTTTTGAGCCTGTTTAAATCATTCTCATGAGTACCGAAACCGTTTCTACCTCCATAGCAAACACTACCCTGGGAGGCCATCAGGCACCGGCCCCTTATAAGCCGAAAAACAAAGTCCGCATTGTTACTGCTGCCAGTTTGTTTGACGGACATGACGCTGCCATCAACATCATGCGCAGAATCATTCAGGCAACGGGTGTGGAAGTGATCCATCTTGGCCACGACCGCAGTGTGGAAGAAGTGGTGAACACCGCCATTCAGGAAGATGCCCAGGCTATTGCGATGACGAGCTACCAGGGTGGGCACAATGAATATTTCAAATACATGTTTGACTTGCTGCAGGAAAAAGGTGCCGGTCATATTAAAATTTTTGGTGGTGGTGGCGGTGTCATCCTTCCTGAAGAAATCAAAGAACTGATGGACTATGGTATCACGCGCATTTACTCACCGGATGACGGTCGCGCGATGGGTTTGCAGGGGATGATTAATGATTTGGTGGAGAAGAGTGATTATCCGACTGGGGAGAGAATTGACAATGGGCAATTGACAGTGGACAATTATGTGAAGATTGCTCAGTTGATTTCAGGGGCTGAGAATTATTACGATAAGCATAAAGACATTTTTGAAGAAATTAATAAGAAGGCGGCAACATCAAATATTCCGGTGCTGGGTATTACGGGAACGGGTGGTTCAGGAAAGTCTTCGATGGTGGATGAAATAGTAAGACGCTTTTTGATTGACTTCAAGGATAAAAAATTAGGGATTGTTTCCGTTGACCCATCGAAAAGAAAAACCGGTGGTGCTTTGCTGGGCGATCGCATCCGCATGAATGCGATTAACAACGCGCGGGTGTTTATGCGCTCACTGGCAACGCGTCAGTCCAATCTTGCTTTGTCGGCTTATGTGAAAGAAGCGATACAAGTTATGAAGGCGGCTGGCTTTGATACGATTATACTTGAAACTTCGGGTATTGGTCAAAGTGATACCGAAATTCTGGATCACAGTGATGTGTCGCTTTATGTAATGACACCTGAATATGGTGCAGCTACACAACTCGAAAAAATTGACATGCTCGATTTTGCCGATGTGATTGCACTCAACAAGTTCGACAAACGTGGTGCCCTAGATGCTTTGCGCGATGTGAAGAAACAATATCAGCGCAATCATCAGTTGTGGGATAAGAAGGTGGAAGATATGCCGGTTTATGGAACCATTGCTTCGCAGTTCAACGATCCCGGCACGAACCAACTCTACAAACATCTGATGGATAAGATTGTAGAAAAGACCAACACCAACCTGAAATCTACCTTTGAGATCACACGCGAGATGTCGGAGAAAGTGTTTGTGATTCCACCACATCGTACACGTTATCTCAGCGAAATTTCGGAAGGCAACAGAAAGTATGATGCGTGGGTGATGGAGCAAAAAGAAGTGGCGCAGCAATTATACGCCATGCAAAAAACCATGGAGTTGTTTGCCAACAATGCCAGCACCACCAAAATTTTACAAGCCGAATATGATCGATTGAAACTCAATCTCGATCCCAAAAACTGGAAGCTACTTGAAGAGTGGCCCAACAAAGTAGCGCAATACAAAGGTCCTCTGTTTAAATTTAAAGTGCGCGATAAAGAACTCGGAATACAAACTCACTCGGAGTCACTGTCGCATTTACAAATACCAAAAATTGCACTTCCCAAATTTGAGGCGTGGGGCGATTTGCTGCAATGGAACTTACAGGAAAACGTGCCTGGTGAATTTCCATATACATCAGGCATCTATCCATTCAAGCGTGAAGGTGAAGATCCGACCCGCATGTTTGCCGGTGAAGGTGGACCAGAAAGAACAAACCGGAGGTTTCATTATGTGAGTTTGGCCATGCCCGCCAAGCGCCTATCAACCGCGTTTGATTCCGTAACACTTTACGGAAATGATCCTGATTATCGTCCTGATGTTTATGGAAAGATTGGTAACTCAGGTGTGAGCATCTGCTGCCTAGATGATGCAAAGAAATTATACAGCGGATTTAACTTAATCGATCCGAAAACTTCGGTGTCGATGACGATCAATGGTCCTGCACCGATGCTGTTGGGATATTTCATGAACGCAGCCATTGATCAGCAGTGTGAATTATACATCAAACAAAACGGACTGGAACCCGAAGTAAAAAACAAAATCAACGAGATCTATAAAAATCAGGAAATTGAACGTCCCTCATATCAAGGGCCACTTCCAAAGGGTAACGATGGTCTTGGATTGATGTTGCTGGGTGTAACCGGAGATCAGGTGTTGCAACACGATGTGTATGAAAAAATAAAAGCCGAAACATTATCACAAGTACGTGGTACGGTACAAGCTGATATTTTAAAAGAAGACCAGGCACAGAATACCTGTATCTTCTCTACCGAATTTGCTTTACGGCTGATGGGTGATGTGCAGCAATACTTCATCGATCAAAAGATCAGAAACTTTTATTCGGTATCCATTTCTGGTTATCATATTGCGGAAGCTGGAGCCAACCCGATCACCCAACTTGCCTTCACATTGTCCAATGGCTTTACTTACGTGGAATACTATTTGAGCCGCGGAATGGACATCAATGAGTTTGCTCCTAACCTGTCCTTCTTCTTTTCAAATGGTATTGATCCTGAGTATTCGGTCATTGGTCGCGTAGCCAGAAGAATCTGGGCGAAGGCGATGAAGAATAAATACCGTGCCAATGCCCGCAGCCAGATGTTGAAGTATCACATTCAAACATCCGGAAGATCATTGCACGCACAGGAAATTGACTTCAACGACATTCGCACCACACTTCAAGCCTTGTATGCGATTTATGATAATTGTAATTCATTGCATACCAATGCCTATGATGAAGCAATCACCACGCCTACAGAGGAAAGTGTGCGCAGGGCAATGGCCATTCAATTGATCATCAACAAAGAATTAGGTTTAGCGAAAAATGAAAATCCAACACAAGGATCATTCATCATCGAAGAGCTTACCGAGCTGGTAGAAGATGCGGTGCTTACTGAATTCGATCGGATCACCGAGCGCGGTGGCGTATTAGGAGCGATGGAAACGATGTATCAACGCGGAAAAATCCAAGAGGAGAGTTTGTATTATGAAACACGAAAGCACACCGGTGAATATCCAATTATCGGAGTGAATACATTCTTAAGTTCGAAGGGATCACCCACCATTCTACCGCAGGAAGTTATTCGTGCTACCCCAGAAGAAAAAGAATACCAGATCAAGATGCTACGCAACCTTCATCAGTTTCAAGGCGAAAAAGCTGCTATCGAACTGGATAAAGTGCGACTATCGGCCATACAAAACAAAAACATTTTTACTGATCTGATGAATGCGACCAAAGTGTGTTCGCTGGGGCAGATTACGAGAGCCTTGTTTGAAGTAGGTGGACAGTATAGGAGAAACATGTAATCATCCTGATTTTTTTTAACGTTACAGATCTGATATCTATTTGAAACCGAATAACTGCTACCTCCACCCATTAAAGTCCGGTGCTATTACTTCATCGATGAAAATAAACTCATTCCTATTGTACTTTTTAACGCAATCCGCTAAAAACCATGCTCTGGTTTTCTTCTTATCCCTCCTATCCGGATTGTTGTTTTATTGTTCTCCACAAAAAGAACAACCTCGTTTGATGGAATTACTTCCTGCAGAATATACTGGCATCGAATTTTCCAATCAACTCAACGAAGATGAAAACCTAAATATAATTACGTTTGAATATTTCTATAATGGAGCTGGTGTAGGCATTGGAGATTTTAACAACGATGGGTTAAACGATATTTTCTTTGCAGCCAACATGTCGAAAAACCGACTCTATCTCAATAAAGGAGACCTTCATTTCGAAGATATTACCGACAACGCTGGCATAACATTCAGCGGAAAGTGGGCAACAGGGGTATCTATAGTCGATATCAATCAAGATAGCCTGATGGATATTTATGTCTGCTATGCGGGCCCGTTTTCAGATGCCCGTAAGCGCGCCAATGAGTTATACATCAACCTGGGTAACAATGTATTTATTGATCAGGCACAAGAATACGGCCTGGCCGACACCGGCCATTCCGTTCAAGCGGCTTTTTTTGATTTTGACCGTGATGGAGATCTTGATGTTTATATACTCACCAATACAACAAATCAAACAGGCCCTAATGTGATAAGGCCCAAACAAATGAAAGGCGAAATGATAAACACCGATCGCTTGTATAGGAATAATGGTAATAAAACATTCACTAACATTTCCGTTGAAGCCGGCATTACCATTGAGGGATATGGTTTAGGGATTTCCATCTGCGACATCAATCGTGACAGCTGGCCTGATGTTTATGTCACTAATGATTATCTATCAAATGATTTGTTGTACATCAATAATCATGACGGCACATTCACGAATCGTATGTCAGAGTATTTCAAACACACCAGCTACTCGGCCATGGGCAATGATGTTTCCGATTTCAACAATGACGGATTGCTGGATATAATAGCGGTAGACATGCTGCCGCCAGACAACAAACGACAGAAGATGATGTTCGGATCTATCAACTATGATCGTTACCAGTCTGAGTTGCAGTATGGATACACACCGCAATTCATGCGCAACACACTTCAACTTAACGTTGGGGAAAGTATATCAGGACAACCCCAGTTTAGCGAGATAGGACAGCTGGCCGGCATTGAAGCAACCGACTGGAGCTGGAGCCCATTATTTGCAGATATCGACAATGACGGATGGAAAGATTTACTGATCACGAATGGTTATGCACGGGATATTACCAACCGGGATTTTGCAAACTTCAAAATGCAGGAGTTTTTACAGCAAGGGTATAATGAATCAGTGAAGAAGAAACTTTTGAAATCAATTCAATCTATTGAAGGTGCGTACCTTCCCATTTTTGCGTTACGGAATAATGGTGATTACACATTTTCCGATCAATCGGCCTATTGGGGTTTTACAAAACCTGCCTATTCGACAGGAGCAGCCTACAGCGATCTGGATAATGATGGTGATCTGGATTATGTCACTAACAACATCAACTCACCTGCATTCGTTTTTGAAAATCATAGCAACGAAATTCTCAAGAATACTTTTCTGAAAATCATGCTCAACGGTTCCGCTTCAAACCGACAGGGTTATGGAACTAAAGTTTTGCTATACACCGCCTCTGATACTGTGCAGTATCAGGAAAATTCACCCTATCGCGGCTATCAATCCACCATAGAAGAAGGGCTTCATTTTGGGTTAGGGAAAAAAAATAAGGTGGATTCAATCCTGATTCGCTGGCCGGATGATAAACAACAAGTACTGAAGAATGTAAAGGCCAATCAAACTATTTATATTTCGTACTATGATGCTGAACCTGGCACTTCAAATTCAATAAATCGTAATAAGAATCCCGATCCTCTTTTTGTTCAGGTAAATAAAGACCGAAACATTTTTTACCGCCACCAGGAAACTGAATATGCTGATTTTAAAATTCTGCCCTTGCTACCTCACAAATATTCAGAGAATGGCCCGGGCATAGCTGTTGCTGATGTGAATAACGATGGACTTGAAGATTTTTTTGTAGGTGGTGCTTACAACCAATCCGGACAATTCTTTATTCAACATAAGGATGGGAAATTTACATCCAAGCAATTAATGAATAAGACAAAATATGAAGAAGATATGGGTGTGTTGCTTTTTGATGCCGATGGAGATCAGGATCAGGACTTATATGTTGTAAGTGGTGGAAATGAATTTTCAGCCGGCTCTGTCTATTATCAAGACAGACTTTACTTGAACGATGGGAACGGAAATTTCACTTACGATGCCTTAGCACTTCCTCGTTTTAGTTCGAGTGGTTCATGCGTGATCGCTGCCGATTATGATCACGATGGTGACCTGGATCTGTTTATAGGAAGCAGGCTGGTGCCTCAACATTATCCACAACCCGGAGAGAGTTATCTGCTGGAAAATAGAAATGGAAAATTCTATGACGTAACCGATCAGGTTGCCCCTGGTTTGCGCCATATTGGTTTAGTAACTGCTGCATTATGGACAGATACTAATAATGACAATTACGAAGATTTGATTGTGGTTGGGGAATGGATGCCCGTAACCATTTTTAAAAATGAGCACGGTAAATTTGCTAAACCCTTTGCCATAGCTAATTCAAGCGGCTGGTGGAATAGTATTGAAGGAGCAGATTTTGATAAAGACGGAGACACCGATTACATTCTGGGCAACCTTGGCCTCAATACGAAATATAAAACCTCTGCCCGGCAACCCGTTAGCCTTTATCTAGATGACTATAATCATGATGGAACTCAAGACCCAATCATGGCTTACTACATACAAGGGATAAATAGACCGGCACATTCGCGCGATGATTTACTGCAACAAATTACCCAGTTCAAAAAAAAATATCCGAGTTATAAATCATACTCTGAAGCAACAATAGAAACTCTGATCGCAGAAACAAATACTCATCCCACCATTTTTCAGATCCAGACTTTCCAAACCAGTTATCTGGAAAATAGAATGCAAGAAGAATGGCAGCTATCTTCGCTTCCAACAGAAGCACAATTCGGGCCTGTGTTTGGAATAATCACGGACGATTACAATGGCGATGGGCATACCGACATCATGCTGTGTGGAAACTCGTATGCTACCGAGGTTTTAACCGGTCGCTATGATGCTTTGAAAGGACTATTGCTTCAGGGAGATGGGACTGGTGAATTTAAACCGATATCCACACAACAAAGTGGTATTTTAATTGACGGAGATGCCAAGGGGTTAGCTGAGTTGATCGATGTAAAAGGACGCGAGTTAATAATCGCTACACAGAATAATGACTCAATAAAAGTATTTGAAAATGCCAAGACAACATTTCAGTTTCTTCCTATAAGTCATCAGGATGTAATGGCTATTATCACCTACACCAATGGTAAAAACTCAAAACATGAATTTTATTTTGGGAGTGGTTATCAATCTCAATCTACCCGAAGACTAAAAATTTCAAAAGATGTGAAGCAGGTGACCATCTATAAAAGACAAGGCAATGCTCGCACTATTACTTTCTGAATAAAAGAGTAAGAATGACTACCCTTCCTCAATGACCGTTATTTACTTTTCTGCTTTGATAAATAGCGAACTTCATATCTCACCTGATTATTGCCTTTGAAAAGTGGCGGAGTTTCTTTGCGTAATATCAATTGATGCTCATCCAGTTTTAGTAAAATAAACTTATCCAGAATTCTATCCTCTTTATTGCGATGAATTAAGGTATCCAGTGTTGACAATTCGTAAGTGAAGAAGCGAGATTCATTACTCTTCGTCATCATTAGCTTTCCATCGGGTTGGTAGCCTAGCAGTGGTTGATCTGCAACATCTTTACGCATAAAAGTAAATCCGTTATAATAGGTGGAAATCGAATCCACCTGCCAATCACCTACGAGCAATTCACTATTCGTTCGACTACTGCATTGAAATAACAGAAAGGCAAGTACGATAAGAACAAGTTTTGCTTTCATTGTGCGGTTTAAAATAAAGGAACATTTTCTCTTAAAGTTAATGGTCTGTTTGCTCATTTAATGCATTGAAAAAAAAATCGAGTCGTGAATGGTGGTTCACGACTCGAAATGCACTTATTAACTCTGTTAATTACTTGTAATATGTGTTCTGTTCCAGAACGCCATTACTGAGATCTATTTCACGTTGAGGAATTGGGAAGTAGTAATGTTTAGGACGATTGAATGTTCTGGCAGGTTTAAGAGGTCCGCGACTCTTATTATACAAGTTCACAATATCAATGATACCTGCCTTATCCCATCGTAGAAGGTCTTGTTGACGTTCGTTCTCACCAGCAAGTTCTACCCTTCTTTCGTGAATGATTTCTTCCATGGTAGCACCAGAGATGGCTGCGAGTCCATTTCTATTACGAACAGCATTTAGTTCAACATCGCCATTCTGGCTTAACCGTACTTTAGCTTCGGCAACAAGTAGGTAAACGTCTGATGAGCGTAATATAGGTGCGTTTTGATCAGAATTCAATCCACCATCCGTCCACGAAGAGAATTTCCTGAAATGATACCCTGATGTTGAAAGATCAGCTGTGTATTCCGTTAGTCCGGCATCTCCACCAAGATCTACCATATCTCCAACTTTAAACACGGTATACCCAAGGCGTGGATCACCAGGTTCAAATTCATCTACTAAATCCTGAATCGGTTCACGAAAATCCCATCCACCCCAAGGGCGTGGAGTAGTATATATTTCAGGCGTGTTATCCATTGTCCAATTCCGCAAATACTGCATAGAGAAAAGAATTTCTGAATTATTTTCAGTAGCAATCAAAAAATTATCATTAAAGCTGGGAGCCAAAGCATACAATGCGTTTTCGGTGATGTGCTTACCGGCATCAATTCCTTTTTGCAATTGCCCTGTTGTCACATAGAACTTGGTCAGAAATCCATAGACTGTACCTTTTGATGCGCGACCCAGATTATCCGGGTCGGATTGATATGATGCAGGAAGAAGATCTAACGCTTTAAGAAAATCAGATTCAATTTGCGCTTCTACTTCCGCCTTTGGTGCCTTCGGTTTATTGAGCTTACCAGCACGTATATCCTCTTCCACAAAAATCGGAACTTCACCATGGATAAGGTAGTGTCTCCAATAGCTGAACCCCCGCAGAAAGTACGCTTCACCCAAGCTTCTATCTTTTATAGCCACGTCCATGTTCACGTTTGGCGCATTAATCAATACCGCATTGGCGCGTGAGATCATTTCATAACGCCATTTCCAGGTATCAATTAATTTAGGATTACTAGCATCGTAGGTGAAAAATTCAATGGACTGATCTTCTCCATGGTCGCCAGCGCGCCACATATCATCAGATTGAATATCCCACGTCCGCTCGTAATGGCCAAAATAATTTTCTTGTAACAGTGGCTCATAGATGGCATTAACTGCCGAAACCACGTCATCACCGTTTCGCCAAAACCCCTGACTTGTAACTTGTGCATACGAGGTAGTTTCCAGCAGATCATCACTGCATTGTGAAAAGATCATCATGATAGCTAGAAATGATCCTGTGATTTTGATTATTCGTTTCATAGTTGTCATCCTTTACGTTATTAAAATGATAGTTGAGCACCAACAGTCCAGGTGCGTGATTGAGGATATTGAGCATAATCAACATTGATTTGTCTGTTACCATCCACAATTCCAAGTTCAGGATCCATACCCTTATACTTGGTGATTACAAAAATATTCTGGCCTGTTAGATAAAAACGTGCTCTGGAGATATGCAGAGATTTTATAACATTTTGAGATAATGAATAGCCAAGAGTTAAATTTTTCAAACGGAAAAATGCTCCGGATTCTACAAACAGATCAGATGTTCTGTGATTTAAATTGTCCCTGGCAGTGGTCATTCTTGGAATTGAATTACTGGTTCCAGCTCCATTCCACCGGTTGAGCACTTCAGCATACATGTTAAAAGGGTAAGTGGGATCCAGTCCCTGCATACGGTCAGCATTATAAATATCCACCTTGGCTGCACCTAAAAAAAACATGGCCAGGTCGAAATTCTTATAGGTTGCCGTGGCATTGAAACCATAGGTTATTTTAGGTGTAGGATTGCCAATGATCGTTCTGTCTTTATCATCAATAATATGATCTCCGTTTAAATCTAGGAACTTAACATCGCCTGGTTTAATCTGACCATTTAGATTACGTGGATCATCAGTGATATTTGCGTCTCCATCAATATCAGCTTGTGTTTGATATAACCCGTTTGTTTTCCAGCCGTAAAATGAAGCCACTGATTGGCCAACATAAGTGCGTGAGATTTCAGAACTGCTTCGACCATAAAATTGGGAACCTAAAAAGGTACCATTATACAGTTCAGTTACCTTGTTGGCAATATAGGTTGCATTGCCGCCCAATGAATAAGAAAAATCTCCCATTGTTTTGCGATAACTCAGTTCAAGTTCAAATCCCTTGTTTTCCAATTGCCCTACATTTTGAAAAGGCACCGCGGCATTACCTAGTGAGCCAAGCGATGGAGGTGAGAGTAACATATCTCTGGTCTGTTTATTAAAGTAGGCCATCGTAATCAGAATCTGGTTTTGAAGCAGACCAGCTTCTAGTCCTATATTGGTCATTACAGCTCTCTCCCACGCAATGTTGGAATTACCAATCAAGGTTTGCGATACCCCGTTGACTGGATTTCCAGTAAATGAATAGCGGGCTCCACCACCCATTAGCGACAGATATTGAAGTGACGGAATATTGGAGTTTCCTAATTCACCATAACCACCAGTAATTTTAAGACTTGAAATCGCCTTCGTTAAAGTTTGAAAGAAGGGTTCTTCAGAAACTCTCCAGCCCAACGAAAATGCCGGAAAATATCCCCAGCGGTTATTAGGACCAAATCTTGAAGATGCATCAGATCTGAAAGTAACTGTAGCCATGTACTTATTATTTAAACTGTAAGTACCTCTTCCAAAATAGGATTGAAAGGCATCATAGCTACGGCCTTCAAAGGCGTTAGTAATGGTTCCTCCATTGGCATTTAGATAGCGTTGTGCGGGGTCTTCACTATCCAGATTCCTTTTTGTTGCACCCATGTCTGTATAATCAAAAGTCTGCTGAGAATAACCAGCGACTACTCCTATATCATGATTGCCAAATTTTTTGTTATACGATAAAAAATACTCCTGCAACAATGAATGTGCTTTAGAAGAGCTAACGGATCGGGAGTTTTGTGTTGATGTGCGTATTTGATCAAGTACCTGAATATTAAACTCATGAGAATCGGCAAAATTGGCATCTACGGCAACATTAGCCTTAGCGTGCAATCCTGGCAATATCTCCCAATCACCATTTACGCTGCCCAGGATTCGGGTGCGAGTCGATTGTCTGTCTTGAGTATCGATCGTAAATATTGGATTGTTAATATCACCAAATTGAGAGCTAATCTGGTTAGTGCTGTATGTTCCATCACTATTTTTTACAGGTAAACCAGGATGAAAGCGGATAGCACTCCAAATCAATCCATCTTGTGAAGAGGTTGTATTTGGCGTTGTTCCGGATTGACTGGTGATTTGTAAACTTTGACCAATTTTAATTTTCTTGTTGATTTGATGATCCGAATTTATGCGCATGCTATATCGCTTAAAGAATGAGTTCCGGATCAAACCTTGTTCATCATACTTGCCGCCTGAAATAGAGAAGGTAGATTTTTCACCTCCTCCACTAATTGATAAATCAAGATTCTTTGTTGACCCTTGTCCCAAAACTTCCTTTTGCCAATCCGTTTTCTGTGTTTGATATTGAGGATTTAACCAGATGGGATCAACGGCCAGTCCATCGTTTGTGTAACGCTCCGCTTTTAGCATTGCTAAATTTTTTGCATCCAATACATCAATGGACTTGATGCGGTTAGAAACACCACCGTAGGCATTTACATTTAACCTTACGCCCTGTCCGAGTTTACCTCTCTTGGTGGTTACGATTACAACTCCGTTTGCGGCACGTGTTCCATAAATAGCAGAAGCCGATGCATCCTTTAGTATTTCCATTGACTCAATGTCATTAGGATTTACATCCGATAGACCTCCTGCCGGCACCCCATCAATAACGATCAGCGGGCTTGCATTGTTTATGGTTCCAATACCTCGAATACGAATTTCACCTCCGTTGCCTGGTGCACCACCATTACGAATAATGTTTACACCCGCAGCACGGCCTGCAATGAAAGCTGAGCTGATGAGACAGGAAGGTTTTCGATAGCGGAACCTTTCACCGTTGAAATCGCCCCGGTGACATCCTTCTTTTCCTGCGTTCCATAACCCACCACCACTACATCTTCAAGAAGTTTTGCATCCTGAAGAAGATTAACGTTTATAGCTGTTAATCCATTGACCTGAATTTCCTGAGTAACATAGCCTATAAAAGAAAAGATCAGAATAGATTCGTTTGACGGAACAGCAATCACATAATTTCCATTGCTGTCAGTAACAGTTCCATTAGTGGTTCCTTTTATCAACACATTGGCACCAGGAATGGGCGCCCCGGTTTCATCTTTCACATTACCTTTCACAGTTATTTCTACAGCATCGGCTCTTGAAGCTGCGTGGGTAGTTTCACCGGCAAAACTCATCAGCATGCTTAGTACCACATAAAGTGGAACAACACGCTTACTGAGCATTCGCGAGGTTAAAATTGAGTAAATAAAATTCATAAGAAATAGCTTTAAAGATTGCTTTAAGGTTTACAATATTGACTTTCCTACTAGTTGAATCTGCAAATATATAAATCATACTATGACTAAAATAAAAAAACTGAAGAATAGTGCTCAGCTGCAAGAAAATACCGGCTGGTTATCACAATGCCTTCCAACTGTTAGTAAGCGATCGATTCAAACTAAAACATCGGGTAGTAGACTGTGTTATACATAGAAGCAGACTTCTTGGTCTTGCCATATTGAAGATGCCTTACATGAACCAAAGCGCGTTCATTGGACAAATGAAAAAGCTTTACTCAATATGGTCGACCCCTAACGTAGAAATATGTATTGATAACATTGATAATTGTTCTAAAGTTTATCTTTTGAACTTTGGCTGACTTGTAGCAGAAATACTAATTTGCTTATAATCAAATACCTTATGAGACCATTTGCTATTATTTTTCGGTCACTCATTACGCTTGCCTAATGTACTCAAACCAAGGAAATCGATAGCCTACAATCCATTTTGCCGACTTCGAAAGGAACGGCTAAAATAAAAATCCTAATTGACCTGTGTTGGGAATATCGTGCAATCAATGCGGACTACGCACGCAGCTACGGATTGGAAGGACTTGCTCTTGCGCGCAAAATCGATAGCCTGGAGGACGCGGCCTTGCACAACATAGGCATTACCATCAAATCGCAATGCAATGACAAAGCAGCTTTGTCGTACGAGTTACCAGCGTTGGAGTTGCAACTAAAATCGGGAATGTTGCCAGAACGGCCAATACGTTAAACAAACCCGGCATCATTTACGATGAAAGGGTGATCCTAAACGATCATTGGAATATTATTACCGGGCACGTAAAATACGCAAACATGCTGGTGATAACGTGAAGATTGCGATGGTGATCAGCAATATTGGTATTGTACTGAAAGCACCATGGGAATACACAAAGGTGATACCTTATCATGAAGCGCTTGGAATCTTTAAAGAACTAAAAAATGATATCGGTATAGCGGCCTGCCACACGAATCTGGGTTCGGTGTATTACTTCACGCAGTACTATGACAGTACACTTTACATATACACTACTGGGTACAGAAGAATTTAGAAAACAACATAATCTTCAGTTCTTACCTACTACCCTCAGCAATGCCGCACAAGCCTATAGCAAACTAGCTCGCACCCAAGAAGCTAAGCAAAGTCTATTGGAAGCACAAAAACTCCATGAACAGTTTGATAACAAATTCGATCTTTTGGAAGTATTGATCAATCTTTCAGCACTATACCGAAATAAAACGACTGCCCGCAAGCTTATCACGCTGCCAATCGTGCATTGGCTATAGCAGAATCGATTGATGTCCGGAAGCTGATCATGGATGCTAATCTGAAATTATCTACCATTGAAGAAGGTCGACAAAATTTTCGTGCGGCTTCACGCGAGCATAAAGACTACGACCAGCAAGAAGATTCATTGTTTCAGCAAGATGGATGCCGATCATGCAGATGGCTTACGTTAGGTGAGTTTAGCCCTTCAGCTATCGTATGAAGGAAACCCAGCCATTATATCTAACCTGATTGTTGAAATGGATGGAGCATCCAACAGAGGTTTCCGCTCACAAACTGGCAATACCAAATACTTTACTTTACAAATTGATCGTAAGCCTTATGAAATAAAAAATAAAACAATATTCACTGAAGCAGAATTCGCCAAACTCATTAAGGTAGATACGTTCGATGCTGCACTAAAAAAACACTTGTACTGACCAAACCGAAAGAGGTAACGATCGGTGAATGCGAAAAAGTGTGGAGTCTTAAAAATTAACACTAAATTTTGGTTCGTTTCAGAACCTCATTGACAACAAAAAATTATTAAACTTTACTTTTCGTTTGATTTCAGGATCAATGAATCGCAAATAAATACACACCGAAGATTTTTTGTGCTCGTTTAAAGGTGCCAATCACATTACTATCGATGGATCAGTGTATCACTACTCCAGAAGTAGTGTTCAACCTGTACGACTAGTACAAAATGTAATCAGCCGCGCAATTCATTTTTA
Organism: Bacteroidota bacterium; assembly: GCA_947470895.1. Classification (GTDB taxonomy): domain Bacteria; phylum Bacteroidota; class Bacteroidia; order Cytophagales; family Cyclobacteriaceae; genus ELB16-189. Next base: position 32,435 of record CANIVF010000010.1, on the reverse strand, counting down.
CGCTCCTCCATTTTACCAAGCATCGCTTTCAGTTCACGAATCTGAATTCTGAGATTTGTGAATCCTACAAAGGCTAAAAGAAGTAAAACAGAATTTGCGATGAGAATATAAATGAGAAGATTCAGGGATATCTCGAAGCCAAAAATGGAATACATTAGAAAAATTTTAGTAAATGATGTATAAAAGTACCACTAACATTTTTTGCTGCTGTAGTAAAAGTATTACGGTGTAATTGTTTTGATTTTAAGACTTTTAGGGGTTAACTAAAAGATTATGGCCAGCAAGGAAACAACTATCTCTAATTACGAATTCACGACCGAACAAAATAGTTTAATCATGAAACTATCTCGGGTTATGAGCCTATTGGGTTATTTATCTGTACTCGTTGCCCTGGTGGCTTTGTCTAAGTCATTCAACCCGATTGATATTATTCAATTATTTTCCAGTACCCTTTTTCTTGTGATTGGCTTTTCCACCATTTACGCAGCCGTGTTTTTAAAGAATATTGTAAAGTCAAAAGGCAATGACATCTCTAATCTGATGAATGCACTGAATAATTTTTATGTTGCTTACACCACGCAATTATTTGCCATTGTGGTGGCGCTGGTGATGATCATCATATCATTAGTTTTTGGTCTCTAGTATAGCTTTATTTCCATCATCGTGTTTGAATAAACTCAACGGCTTAATTGGTTGAGTTTTTCTTTTGTTGAATACACCCGACAGGTTGAATGACCGGCCCTTCATGCTATGATCATTGCAAGGTAATTAGATGACAAAAGTCATTCTGAACATTACCGTTTTTTTTCTATCTTTTATGAACAAAAGATATGATCAAAGGGCTAAAAAAATTATTTCTCAACACGGGCGAAATGAGTCATTTTGCCGGAAGGTACTTTAAGGAAGTTATCTTCTCACCCTACGAATTTCAAGAATTGCTCAAGCAATGTTATTTCATTGGCAATAAATCGTTTACCCTGGTGGCCACCACAGGTTTTATCATGGGCATTGTGATCACACTTCAAACTAGACCTACGCTGGTAGAATTTGGTGCCGCGTCATGGATACCTTCCATGGTGGGCATTGCCATTGTTCGCGAAATCGGGCCTGTGATCACTGCTCTGATATGTGCCGGTAAGATTGGATCAGGGATTGGAGCGGAACTCGCCTCCATGAAAGTGACTGAGCAAATTGATGCCATGGAAGTTTCGGGCACCAACCCATTTAAATATCTCGTGATCACACGCGTCACCGCTACTACCCTGATGGTGCCTACTCTGGTCATCATTTCGGATATCATTTCGCTGGGAGGATCTGCCTTAGTGGAGTCCCTAAAAGGAGGTGTTACCTTTCAGCTATATTTCAGTCGGGTCTTTGAATACCTCAACTTCGGAGACCTGCTTCCTTCTGTAATCAAATCCTTTTTCTTTGGCTTTGCCATCGGTATCGTGGGTTGCTATAAAGGGTATACCTCAACCAAAGGAACCGAAGGTGTTGGCCGGACTGCCAACCAGGCAGTGGTGGTTAGTTCAATGCTCGTATTTATTATCGACTTTATTGCTGTATTGGTCAGTGACATCTTTTATGAATTATAGTTATGCCACCAACCATTGACTATAGTGCCCCACCCATCATTCAAATCAAAAATTTGTTTAAGTCATTTGGTTCCAATCAAGTGTTGACAGGATTTAATTTATCCTTATGGCAAGGAGAAAACACAGCCGTGATGGGAAAATCTGGTTCAGGAAAATCAGTATTGATAAAATGCATTATTGGTTTGGTGAATATTGACCAAGGAAGTCTTCACGTTTTGGGCCATAACCTTCCTGACCTGACTCAAAAACAATTGGATGTATTACGCTGCGATATTGGATTTCAGTTTCAAGGTAGTGCTTTGTATGATTCCATGACGGTGCGTGAGAATTTAGAATTTCCACTAAGAAGACACCCTGAAAAACTAGGGGAAGATTATAACCCAGATCGATTGGTAAAAGAAGCACTTGAGGATGTTGGCCTTTTATACGCCAAAGATATGATGCCCTCCGAACTCTCCGGAGGAATGAGGAAGCGGATTGCCCTGGCTCGCACACTTATCTTGCGGCCTAAAATTATTTTGTATGACGAACCAACCAGCGGATTGGATCCGATTACAGGAAAAGAAATCTGTCTGCTGATTAATGAAATACAAAAACGCTATAACACCGCATCAATCATCATCACACACGATCTGGCTTGTGCTCGAATCACGAGCAACCGTATGGTCATTCTTCATGAAGGAAAAAATTATACAGAAGATACCTTTGATCGACTCGCTGTGAATGACGACCCGCCTGTTAAAGCATTTTTTACTTAACCTTTACGATATACGATATGGAAAAGTCAACAGGAAGAACGATACGATTAGGGATCATGGTGATCACCGGCATAATCCTGTTCACCGTAGCTGTTTATCTCATCGGTCAAAAACAAGATATGTTCAGCAATACGTTCAATCTGCGGGTGATTTTCAATAATGTTAACGGACTACAGTCGGGAAACAATGTTCGCTTCTCCGGCATCAATGTGGGGTCTGTCATGTATGTGAATATCCAAAATGACTCTACGATTGAAGTCGTTATGCGTGTACGTGAGAATGTTCACAAGTTTATTAAATCCGATGCGCTGGTTTCCATTGGCACTGATGGATTAATGGGTAACATGATTATCAATATCAATCCCGGAAAAGGAAGTGCATCCATAGTAGAAGACAATGCAGTGCTGCAGTCCTATAGTCGTGTGAAAACAGATGATATATTGAAAACGCTCAACATGACCAACGAAAATGCTGCCATGCTTACTCGTAGTCTTTTGGAGGTCGTTGAAAGCATACAGCATGGTAAAGGAACGTTATCATACCTGGTCTATGATACGATGCTACGTGTCAATCTGTTCCAGTCGATCAGCAATCTCCAACGAGTAACCCATAAAACCAATCAGCTGTTGAGTGACGTACAAGGTATGGCAAAAGACATAGAACGTGGAAAGGGTTTGGCCGGATATCTGTTACGCGATACCATCGTGACCGTTAAACTGATCCAAACCATGACAGACCTACAGCTTGCATCCGAAAACATACAGCAGAGTACAGATAGTCTTAAGCTGTTTATTCAACGTGTAAATACTCAGAAAGGAAGTTTAGGTGCACTAATCTCAGACACTACTATGGCAAGAAACGTGAAAGAAACAATTTCCAATTTAAATAAAGGAACAGCCAAGTTCGATGAAAACATGGAAGCACTAAAACATAGTTTTCTGACAAAGAAATACTTCAAGGAAAAGGCAAAAGAGAAGAAGAAAGAAAAACACTAACCTCGTAACAAAAAAAAGACCTGCTGCAAGCAAGTCTTTTCTGTTTTAAGGTTAATACATCAATTAGTATTTAATCACCTTAGTCGTTCCTGTCTTATCAGTAACCTCAAAAGTGGGTACACCAACGACATCCTTAAGGTTGTAGACAAGGCCAAAACTTCCATTTACGAGGAAATTCTCGTTGTGAACAAGATTGCTTGATCCATCAAAAATCTTAACATTGATGGCCTCATTAGCACCACTGGCAACTGCAAAAAGATATTTGTTACCACCAGCAATTTTGGAAACATGAATCGCACCAACCGTTTGTTCAATTTGATAATTTACCATCGTAACTTGCTTACCAGAAGCATCCGAAACTTCGATGTTGTATTCGCCAGCATCCATCCCGTTGAAGTTTAGAGGGCGAATGAAAGCATTTACTCCTGCCACACTCTCGTTGAATACTATTACACCATCCTGGTTTGTAATTTTTAAGTTAACTCTTCCGGCTTTTGCACCTTCATAGATTACCTTAAACATTCCCGACTCTTTCTGGTTCACTACCACCACCTTAGGACCAACAGGATCAGCTGCTAAAGTTGAACCGGTTATCCATGCTACTAAAAGAGCACTTAACATTAGTTTAGTTTTCATAGTTATTTTTTTTGTTTTCGATACAAATAACGGGAGCTTAAAACAAAATGAACGTTTGCTGTAAGTAAACCTAATTATTTATCTGAAAAATCGTTTGCGTTGTTGTTGTGTTGATATATTCATCAGGGTAATCAAAAATTGCAGTTAAAGACTCGGTTTGCTTCTAGCGAAGGATCAATAAAAAACTATAACGTTTGCGCTGCGATCACTTCGGTTCAATAATTCCTTATTGATATTTTAAAGTCTTTAACCAACCACTACCGTCAGTGATCTCGATGGTAAATACACTGATGCCTTTTAAGTTGATTACCTCAGCAAACTCCTTATTCACTAAACTTTCCTGGGTATGAAGTGACACACCCTTAGCATCATAAATATTTATGTTTATATGATCCACACCGTTTGATGCTACCGAAAGCAAATACTTTCCATCATCAGCAAGCTTAACCATGTTGACTAGCTTATCAACTTTACCTGCACTGTAATGCACTTTCTCTACACGCTTACTGTCTCCATTCACAATCTGAATAGTATAATCACCAGCGTTCAGGCCTTCAAAGTTATAGGGACGAATAAAGCCGTTTGTCTTTTTCACCTGCTCTGTGTAGACCACTTTGCCAGACTGATCCATAATTGAGACCGTAACATTAGCAGAGGTATACCCTTTATAATACAATTTGAATAATGATGACCCCGAAATATTGGTCACTGCTACAGATGAAGTTGATGCGATAGGCTCATCTGTTCCGTTTGCGAACACGAGTGTACAAAAAAGTAAACCAACAAATAACATGCTAATTTTTTTCATATGGGTTTAATGTTTGTTCTTAGGACGATACCTACACATGTAATGTTTCATGCTTTGAATCAAAGCATGAAAAAATATTTCCTTGCAGGTAAATATCTCTTTCAAGAGATGAAGTGCGCAGTTAACGGCAACACGTGTAAAAGAGATTCAGAAAAGAGAAGAAATAAATTAATTCAATCTAATTCAAATGAAATATGTCTTTGGCATTCTCAGCCTGGCGCATCAATTGGATTTGATATTTGATTTGATTGATCAGGTGAGATTCTTGCTTATCTGCAGAAAGAGTGACGAATTTAAGTCGTTCATCAAAACCAAGACTAAGTTCGTTTGCAACATCAAAAATAGATACCACTTTATCGGAATGAGTGATTTTGAGCCAAGCATGATACTGATCAAAATACTCTTGAATAGAACTACTCATCGGCTTAAAACGATCTACTTTCCACAAACTAACATCACCACCTGGATACAATTTATCTTTATACGTTTTATAAAGTTTATCTATATTAAACAGGTCAACACACTTCACAATGATGTCTGACTCTCCTGTTTTATATCGCTTAAGAACACTCTCTAACTTAACCAAAGATCCAAACTTCTCAGTATTGGTTGTATGATTAAAATAAATACCAAAGGACACATCTTTGGTCTCAGCATCTTCAAGTAATTGTCTGTAACGTGGTTCAAAAATATGAAGGGGTACCATTTCTCCTGGTAAGGGAAAAATGGATAATGGAAACATGGGTATTTTGATGAGTTCACTCATATTAAATTTTAAACAGATATTTACTCCAATTGTTACACTGAAATATCTTTCGTTTATTGGTCGCTAACCAAATAATGTGGTTTCACTCCAAATCGCTGAGAAAGCATTTTCTCCCCAGGCAGAAAAGCAAGATTTATTATAAATGAATAGCCCACAACGATGCCGCCAAGTCGTTCGATCATATTCCCAGCCGCAGTAGCTGTACCCCCCGTGGCCAGTAAGTCATCATGAATAAGTACACGCGTGCCCGGCTCAAAAGCATCCACATGCATTTCAATAGAAGCAGTTCCATACTCCAATGCATACTCCTCATGAATTTTATGAAAAGGCAACTTACCCGATTTCCTTACTGGGATAAATGGAACACCTAATGCCTCAGCAAGCAACGACCCAAAAATAAATCCACGCGCCTCCACTGCTGCCACCGCTTCTACTCCTTGAGTGCTGAAATGAAGCGCTATCTCTTCTACTACTTTTTTACGTGCTATTGGATTGGCCAGTAAAGGAGTAATATCTTTAAAGACGATGCCTGGTTTAGGAAAATCCGGAACATCGCGAAGTAATGATTGAATGTAATTTTCAGCAGCCATGAATTAGGATTAAAATTGCAGGCATTATAGGTCAATTAATTTACCATTCAAAACAACCTGCCCAACTGGATTGCTTCCAAAGCGGTAAGGAATAGAAGCCAGAGACGAAATGGATTCTGTAATAAACACGTTGGCGATCTTCCCAAGGGTAATTGTTCCATGTGTTGCAGATAGGCCAAGTGTGTAAGCTGTGTTAATGGTAGCTGCATTGATGGCCTCCTCAGGAGTCATCTTCATTTTAATGCATGCCAGAGAAATCATCAGAGGCATGTTACCGCTTGGTGCACTTCCTGGATTGTAATCCGATGCAATAGCAATAGGCAATCCTGCATCAATCATTTTACGTGCCGGTGTAAACGGTAAATTCAAAAAGAACGCAGCACCCGGAAGCGTCACAGGCATAGTAGCACTGTTCATCAACATTTGAATTTCTTCCTCTCCAATATTTTCAAGATGATCCACACTAATGGCTCCGGTTTTCACACCTATTTGTACTCCCCCCGACCTGTTTAATTGATTCGCGTGAATACGTGGAATCATTCCGTATTTCTTTCCATGCTCTACAATTCGTTCTGTTTCATCCATGGAAAAAAAACCGTGTTCACAAAATACATCGATGTAATCGGCCAAATTCTCTTCGGCTATTGCCGGCATCATTTCATTGATGATTTGATCAATGTAGGTCGCCTTTTCTATATTGCGGGGTATCGCATGAGCTCCTAAAAAGGTAGTCTTTACCATCAGTGGAGTTTCTCTTCCTATTCTGCGAGCTACGCGAAGCATTTTTATTTCATCTTGGGTGGTAAGCCCGTAACCGCTTTTTATTTCAACTGCTCCGGTACCCGTGCGAATAATCTCCCATGCGCGCGATACAGATTTATGAAATAATTCATCTTCCGAAATAGCTTGAAGCTTTTCCGCGGAGTTGAGGATGCCGCCACCTTGAGCTGCAATTTCTTCATAGGTGGCGCCCTTTATTTTCATAACAAATTCCTCCTCTCGCGTGGTGGCAAAGACAAGATGTGTATGAGAATCAATGAAAGAAGGCAGCACAAATTTCCCCGCAGCATCGATTGTTTGAATTGCCTTTATCCCGGAAGGCCGTTGCTCCATCAATCCATAGGAATGAATAAGCCCATTCGAGATACCTAAAAATGCGTTTGAAAGAATGGGTAATTCGCTCATCAGTTTACCTGTAAGCATAGCCGGATGCTGATCCCTTACCTGTACAAGTCCCTTGATATTGGTGATCAGAATATCATGCACCACGAGAGCGGATTTTTATTCGTCTTGATTATTCTCGCCATTCTTTTTGAGATTCGTGCTGAAGACCGGGAATGATATTTTCAGCAATGCAAAAAAGCCCCGGCCTTGAATAGAGGGTCTATAACCTAATTCACCTCCATAAGCCCAAGCCATTTTCCTATTGAACTTTCCATCAATACCAACGCGCGCACCTACATTATTTAGCTTTATGGCACTGGTAGAAAATTCTGTGTTAGTATATACTACCGGATCGAGTTTAAGAGAAGGAGCCATCATGATATCAAAAAATACGGTGAACATACCATCATCCATGGCTTCCTCATAGTTATCAAAACTTACTGCCATGTTGTGAATCCAGGTGAAGGAACCTCCTAAATAAATATTAGAAGAGTAAATATTACTGAATGCATTAAAATCTTGCGTTTCTCCATTGCCATCCACATAGGTTTCTGGTAATGAAATATTCTCCGAACTAAGAAGATCCGCATTGGAAAGACCTTGTTTCTCCAGTGCCCTGCTTATATCTGCGGAACTGTTCCAGATAATCAACCCAGCCCGTGCTCCATAAATTTTTCTCACTTTAGCAGGAACTTCGGTAGTCATCGGCACGGTAGATGCCCATCGGTTTGCCGAAATTTTCCTGGCGCGCAAAACTAATCGGGTCGTGGAGTTAGCTTGAAAGTCCTTGATATGATACGTGCCTCCCAATTCATAGTAGTTGAATACTTCAGGCTTATTATCCGACATGCTGTTTTCCTTTGCCAACTCCCGGTTAAAATCATAAAACTTGCTGCTGTACGTTTTTCTGAAGTGCGCTTTAACATCAAACTTATTCTCGTAAAAATAGTGGGCCTCAAATCCGAATCCTGCATTTATGTTAGTGGCGAATATCTCTCCATAAAATGGCTGAAAGGCTACGAACAATTTATTTATGTTGTAGGGCTCATCATACATTTCTGCATAGGTAGCAGGCGCAGTAACTGTATCCTGAACGTGCTTATTATCCTGAGCCAGCAATGGAAGTCCTAAGAGGTGGCTAAACAGTAGAATGAAGAGGGCTATCCGCATGTCTTTATAGTATTACCTAAAAATAGTAAAAGAAGTTGAAAGCTCTGCGTTCCCATCCAAGAAGCTCGTTTTATCTGGTGAACCACTTCCTTCAGTGCATAGGTTAATTCAGTCGTACCAACTGGCCTCCTTTTAAAGAAACGAAAGGTACGACACGATTATCTCGCTGTGCAGAGAGGGATAATCCTGAACTGAGCAATCCCTGCACCAAGGTTTCTTCGCTTAGAGTCTGCAAAAAATTGACTCCGTATTGATCCATCATCTGCCCCATCACCATGATAAACTCATAACCGACACCAGCATAGTCACTCGGTAAAACACCATGTTTGTTCATGTATTTTTTCCTGAAACCAAGAAAGGCGGGACTTATTACTGATTTAAAATTAGGAGCCGCCAAGGCTATCTTAATACGCTCAAATCTAGTGTAATCCACCGAACTATCATCGAGCCAACCCTCCTGCCCTATTACTAAAATAGAATCACCACGAGTTTCCACACTGTTGATTACTTTGGAATAGATGAGTTCGTTTGAGGACGCTACGAAAATACATCCTATACTATCTTTTTTCAATGAAAACTGAAGCGGATTTTTCCATTCGTCATACTGGGTAGCTGTAGCCAACTTTGAGAGAATTGTAGCCGAGTTTTCTGAACTGATCCTTTGCGAGTGAAGTACTTTAATATTAAGATCTTTTGCCCTCGCCACAAAAGTTGCCGCCATCAAAGAATCTTTGGCCGTTTCCCCGTAATACACAAAGCAATTATTCTTTTTAGCCAGGCTGGATGCTATTTCTGCCGAACTTCTGGCGATGGTCTCATGGCTCGGTTGAAATAGAAAACTATACGGATTCTGTTTTACAAGATCAGAATTATTCGAAAGAGGATTTACTACCACACTGATTTGATTGTTCATCGAAAATTCTAAAACCGGTTTAGCCTCCTCCTGAAAGAAAGGGCCTACGATCAAATCCATACTCTTCAACTCATTCTCTTTAAAAATTTTTCTGGTAGCATCCAGGTTGCGCTCATTATCGTACGCTAATAAAGAAAGTTGGATGCCTGCATTGGAAAGTGAATCAGTCGCTAATTTCATTCCCTGATACAATTCCAGAATGATTTGATTTCGCTTTTTTACGGGCGATGGATCAAGGGTTGCAGCCAGAAAAGGCATAACCAATGCAACACGTAGGGTATCTTTTTTTATTGGGTGAATAGCTGGCTGACCTGCGAGTTCACTTTTCACCAAGGCATACTTTATGATCAATGAATTAATCAACGTGGTGTCTTGCAAATGATGTGGCTTTTGACTGAGGCGACTTACCATGATTTTTGCAATCTCCAGATCATCCGGGTGATCTTCCAGCATCATGCGAAGTATTTCCGGATCTTCTATTTGCGCGATATAAAAGCGTTTTAGATTTTTAAGATCGCTCACGAATGTTGGATCTTTTATCTGGTCTGTGATGGTTAGCGCTTGAAAATATTCCTTCTGATCGAAATAGGTTTTACAAAGCAGATAATTTACTTCATCCATCTGGTCCCATTGCGGATAGAGCTTCTTGATTTGAATAAGCATGTCTTTTGCCACCGTAACATAACCCAATCGGTAGGCCGACATGCCATAGTAGTAAGAAGCATACTCCCTGAATGGATTATTCTTGTCATAAACCGTGAGTGATTTAAAGGCAATCATAGCCTCGCTGTATTTGCCCTCGGTGAACAAATCTTTGGCGGTGCGATATTGCCTTTTATAATCCTGTGCTGATGCCGTGAGCACCGCAAGCGTGAGGATGAAAGCTAAAAGCCAGGGCGATATTTTCTTTGAATTCAATTCAAACATAAGAGCTAAGAGATATGTAATATAAGTAAATCAAAAATTAAGCCGCTATTCCCACTCGATGGTGGCCGGTGGTTTAGAGCTGATATCATATACCACACGATTAACGCCCTTTACCTTATTTATTATATCAGAAGATATTTCACTAAGAAACTCATGAGGCAGATGCGCCCAATCAGCGGTCATACCATCCACACTCACCACCGCACGCAATGCTACCGCTTTCTCATAAGTTCGTTCATCACCCATTACACCTACTGAATAAACAGGCAGCAATATTGTTCCTGCCTGCCACACTTTTTCATACAAATTATGTTTTCGTAATCCTGATATAAAAATATCATCGGCATCCTGAAGCACTTGGACTTTATCGGGTGTGATTTCGCCTAAAATGCGAATGCCCAGACCAGGACCAGGAAAAGGATGTCGTCCCAATATCAATGGATCGATGCCCAGTGTTTTGCCTACCTGACGCACTTCATCTTTGAATAACGTATTCAATGGCTCCACCACTCGCATTTTCATTTTCGCAGGCAAACCGCCCACATTATGGTGCGATTTAATGGTTGCCGATGGACCTTTCACAGATACTGACTCAATCACATCCGGATAAATAGTGCCTTGCCCTAACCATTTCACGTGTTCAAGGTGATGCGCTTCCTCATCAAATACTTCGATGAATGTGCGGCCGATGGCCTTGCGCTTTGCTTCTGGTTCAGATAGATTTTTCAGAGCAGCATAAAATTTATCTTTTGAATCAACTCCTTTTATGTTTAAGCCCATTCCTTTATAGGAAGCAAGCACTTGCTCAAATTCATTCTTGCGCAGCAGTCCATTATCAACAAAAATGCAATACAGATTTTTTCCAATGGCTTTATGTATAAGCATGGCTGCCACCGTAGAATCAACTCCGCCCGATAATGCCATGACTACTTTATCCTGAACTAATTTTTTCTTGAGTTCCTCTATGGTGGATTCAACAAAAAGATCGGGAGTCCAATCCTGTGAACAGCCGGAGATGTGAACCACAAAATTCCTTAAAAGATTTTTTCCTTCGAGTGAGTGTGTTACTTCAGGATGAAATTGAATGCCGTATACCTGTTCTCCTTTTTTTCTAAACGCAGCCACTTTTACAGAAGGTGTGCTGGCAATGATTTCATACGTATCCGGTATGCTCGCAATGGTATCAGCATGAGACATCCACACCTGAGAATCGAGCGAAATTTCTTTCAATAATTCATTATGATGGTCTACCGTAGTAAGCTTGGCACGGCCGTATTCCCTGATCTGTGACGGTAGCACGGTGCCTCCACATTTATGGGCCATGAGCTGAGCTCCATAGCAAACTCCTAAGACTGGGATTTTTTCAAAAAGAGCAAGATCTACATCAGGCGCTCCGGCATCGCGCACGGAACAAGGGCTTCCGGAAAGAATAACACCTTTAATCGATGAATTGATTTTGGGTATATGATTGTACGGATGGATTTCACAGTACACATTCAGTTCGCGTACTCTTCGGGCAATCAACTGCGTGTATTGGGATCCGAAATCGAGAATTAGTATTTGTTCTGGCATGCGCAAAAATACAAAAACCCTTCAGAGTTAGGATCGCGGGCGAAGGTTTTAAGAAAAACATAAAAGGTTAATCCTCAATCCCGTAGCAATACTGTTTCAGATAATCACCGGCATCATCCTGTCCGGCATAGAAAGCTTTGCGCAAACAACTACATCCCTCATCCTCTTTCTGCAGCTCGATTAGGGCAACCCCTTTATAAAACCATGCATTCACATTCGCAGGATCGAGCATTAGCGCAATGTTGATATACTTAACTGTCATTTCATATTGTCCTTGTTCTAATGAAAAGGAACCTCCATATAAATATGCGGGTAGAAAAGTTGCTTCCAGCTCAATCGCTTTATTGATGGCGATCAGGGCACTGTCAAGCTTATCGGTTGAATAATAAGCAAAGCCAAGATTGAGTTCTACTTCGGGGTCGTCTTGCATTTGTCTTACCAGCAGCAAGTCTTCAATAGCCTGATTAAATTGCTCTTTTTCGATCAACAGGCCGGCTCGCCATTTTAAAATCTGTGGATCGCCACCACTCAGCGTCAATGCTTCTTCAACGTCAGCGAGTTGCTTGTCGGTTTCGCCCAATTCGCGATAGCAAAGTGCCCGTAGAATCCTGGCCTGGTAACTTTGCAGATACTCTGGAATAAAACGATCCAAGTCGCTCACAGCACTTTTGAAATCTCCCTGACTATAAAACGCTACGCCTCGTTTGTAAAGAGCCCTGTAATCGGCCTTTTCCTTCAGCTTGCTGGCATCAATCACTTTCGTATAGAGTTTTGCAGCACCTACAAAATCTTCTCTGCTCATGAGTGTATCCGCTTCTGTCTCCCACTCCTGCGATTTCGGATTTTGTGCGTGAGCTGACAGTGACGTAAACACTACCGCTAAAAGAATTATAAAATTTTTAACCATCAATAGACAGATTACACCGCTAAATATGGACGATCGCGACTGCACTTCCAAACTAACGAGGTGTAGTCGCGATGTCAAAAGAACGCCCTAAAGATTTTAATTATTGTGGCTTACCGAAACGCTTGCGCTCGTTTTCGTTCAGGTAAATCTTGCGAAGACGAATTGATTTAGGAGTTACCTCTACATATTCGTCTGCCTGAATGTATTCCAATGCCTCTTCCAGCGTGTGCTTGAGAGGAGGTGCAATTTTCATTTTTTCATCTGAACCAGAAGCACGCATGTTGGTCAATTTCTTGGTTTTGGTTACGTTGATCACCAAATCCCCACCACGGCTGTGTTCACCGATTACCTGACCTTCATACACAGGTTCTCCCGGGTTGATGAAGAATTTACCACGGTCTTGCAGGTTATGTAAGCTGTAAGGGATTGCCTCACCTTGCTCCATCACAATCAATGATCCGTTGATACGACCAGGAATTTCTCCTTTATATGGCTGATATTCTTTAAAGCGGTGTGTTACCACAGCTTCACCTGCGGTTACGTTTAGTAAGTAGTTTCTCAAGCCCATAATTCCTCTTGAAGGAATCAAAAACTTCAGGATCATACGATCTGCCTTAGGCTCCATGTTCAACATTTCACCTTTGCGTTGCGTAACGGTTTCAATGGCTTTACCGGCAACAACTTCGGGTAAGTCGATGGTCAACTCTTCAATTGGTTCGCACTTCTGACCATCAATCTCACGGAAGATAACCTGAGGCTGACCAATCTGAAGTTCATACCCTTCTCTGCGCATGGTTTCAATCAATACAGAAAGGTGAAGAACACCACGGCCAAACACCATGAAGCTATCGGCTGATCCGGTATCACCCATTCGCAAGGCAAGATTCTTTTCCAATTCTTTTTCAAGGCGGTCTTTGATGTGACGCGAGGTAACATACTTTCCTTCTTTTGCATAAAACGGAGAGTTGTTGATCGTGAAGAGCATACTCATCGTTGGCTCATCAATCGCAATGGATTTAAGTGCTTCTGGTTTGTCCACGTCAGAAACGGTATCACCAATTTCAAAACCTTCCAATCCCACCAAGGCGCAAATTTCTCCCGCCTTTACTTCATCCTTCTTTATTTTATTGAAGCCTTCAAACACGTACACTTCTTTGATGCGGGTCTTTACAATCGCTCCCGTTTCACGCTTTACTAACGCAATATGCTGTCCGGCCTTCACGCTTCCTCGTTGAATTCTTCCGATGGCAATACGACCTACGAAAGAAGAATATTCTAACGAAGTGATCAGTAATTGCGTGGTTCCCTCATCAATCTTAGGAGCAGGAATAAATTCAATAATACCTTCAATCAGGGCGGTGATATCGGTCGTTGGGGTTTTCCAATCCGCACTCATCCAACCTTGCTTGGCTGAACCGTAAAATGTAGGGAAATTCAATTGGTCTTCGGTGGCATCCAATGAATACATCAAGTCGAATACACTTTCGTGTACTTCATCCGGAGTACAGTTCTTTTTGTCCACTTTATTAATCACCAAAATAGGCTTTAAGCCTAAATGAAGTGCCTTCTGCAATACAAAACGGGTTTGGGGCATCGGACCTTCAAAGGCATCCACTAACAGCAAACAGCCATCAGCCATGTTAAGTACGCGCTCAACCTCTCCACCAAAGTCACTGTGGCCAGGAGTGTCAATTACGTTGATTTTATAGTCCTTATAGCGTACGGATACGTTTTTTGCTAAAATGGTGATACCACGTTCGCGTTCCAGGTCATTACTGTCCATGATCAACTCTCCAGGATGTTCATGGTCTTTAAAAACGTGGCCTGCATGCAATAATTTGTCCACCAGGGTGGTTTTTCCGTGGTCAACGTGGGCGATAATCGCGATGTTTCTGATCTTGCTAACTTCCATAAATTTTGATTTCCTCTGCTTTTTTCAGTTTGAGGCCGCAAAGATAGTTCTATTTTATGGATTTACGGCCCCGAAATCTGATTTCCAAGATTAACAAAAAGTGCTATCTGGCCGTTTGGTTCTTTTCAAAGAAAGAATGAAGTGCCTCCATGATGGCATCTGGGTCGGTAAAGTAATGAACATGGCCTTGCTGTTGATTGAACTGAACCAGGGTTTGATAGTAGGCATCTTCGCCTAAATCGTATTCATTCATTAATATTTCCTTTACATCAGGATCGGTGATTACCTGCCGGTATGTTTGGGTGCGATTATTTTCCTCCACAATTTTTGTGAGTTTCCTTTTTTCACGCTCTAGACTCCAGAAGTAATCGAATGGTGAAAAAACACCATTCAGTTTACTCATGGTGCGGGGAGCAGTCTTCGTGCTCCCCTCAATTTTGTTAGGATAGAGCCGTGTGGATTTAATGATCACTTCGTTCAGAAAAATCCGATCCTCGCGCAACAGAACAAAAAGTGCATCCTCAGCAAAAAATAATGGCAGCTCCAGGGGAATGTAGCCAATGGAGGAAAATATTAATGTATCAGTCGGAGCAGCGTAGATCATGAAACTGCCGTTGGCCGAAGAGCTGGTAATTTTTCCGGTGTGCTTTACAGAAACATGCACATCGGGCAAATTGGTAAGTTTCGCAGAATCTACCACAATGCCGGTATAAAGCTTCTGAGCGCTGAGCCCACTGACTGATACCATGATGGCTATAAAAAAGACGAATCGAATCAACACAGTTGGTTTCCTGAGGAGATGAATGAATGTTTAAAATAGTTGAAAGATTGCCTACCATTACTCTTCTCCAAAATTGGATGGCAATGAAATCAACGATCCGAAAAATAAGGCATTCAAAAACAATTTATTGGTGCCATACCACGTGCCGCGGAAGTTGGGATTATCAGAAAACATAATCGACCGCCCCTGTCCTTCCGTGGAAATTAATATGGCTGCGGAATTGGCCACTCGCTTAATATCCGTTTTGTGAATATATCCTCCAATTAATGGGGTTGAGGTATATTGGGCAATGGTGTTGTAAGGTGTTTTACTTGGCTGAAGAAAAGTGCGTCCATTACGATAAACCGATACCTTGCGATCGGTGTAACCAAAACCTATCGGATTGGTAATATCTAAATCAACCTGGAAGATAGAGCCACCAAGTTGCTTCGCTCCTTCCGTATCAGGGGCTTCTTCAAAATTTATTCGCCTTGGATTTTTAACGGTATCTATGGGTATCAACTTTTCTTTGACAATGCCTTGCTTGATGGCCCACTCCGAGGCAGTCTTCATCGTGATCAGGGTGCCACCTGATTGCACCCAACTTTTTATTTTATCCGTCATGGCTTTATCCGTGGGGTATGTTCCTCCTACCATCACCATCACGTTGTAGTCATTCAGATTTACACGTGAAAAATTGACTACGTCCACTTTGGAAACTGGCATGCCGATGCGTTGATCCAGAAGATGCCATACTTCGCCAGCCTCGTACCCCGACACGCCAACACCAATAGGCATAATCACTTTTGGTTTCTTGATGGTTCGTATTGCCCCTGATCCTAAATCAACGCCTTTGGTATTTAATCCTGTCTCTACTGCATAAAAATCAACACCTGCCAATTGGCTTACCGCCTTCACCGCATTATACAATTCATCTGAATTAATTCTTTGCTGCTGCACCGATATCACTATAGAGCCATGTGGAAAACTTTTCTCACTGCCATTGATCATCACACTAAAGGGTTTGAAACTCGTGCGCACAATTACATTGCTGGATTGTAATTTGCTGATGGCTTGATGTGCATTGTAATCCGAGATGTCCAACAGGTAAGCATAGTTGCTTTTGACAACGGAAATCATGGATTTTAAAGGAGCCACTACGAGATTACCTTTTGTAAACGCTGCCTTCACTTCGGCATGCGGCATGTTAAACGCGTGCACCAACGACCACGTAGAGGCGTCATAAAACGTGCTGTCGCGATAGGTAATGTCTTTTTCAAACGCAGACCGCACCATGATGTAGTTTTTTTGCTCAGTAGGAACAATGAACGATTTTCCTTTTTCAAAGGTCTTGCCGCTGGTCGTAATATTTTGTCCTAACTCATATACCTCGATCTGGTGCATTAATAAGAGATTGATAAATGCAGCAGTGCGGGTGGCATCTTTCGGTTCGCTGAATACATACCCTTTGATGGAACTCGCTTTTGCCTGCGCCATGGCGCTGTTGAAAAAATCCTTGCGCAATTTGCGCAGCATCTCCTTTTCGGATACTGAAGCACGCATCGTGGCTAACGAAGCGGTAAATTGATTGCGGATGGTGAACCCGAATGTTAACGGAATGGTCGTGGTCTCCTGCACATGCCCACGCGAGCTGGCCTGCTCAAACAATATTCCGATGCCACCATAAAAGTTCACGTAGCTGGAACCATAGCCAGGATACAATTTATCATATGCCTCTTTCGTAAAATACATGGAGCCGATGGCATTCATGCCCTGCGCAAAATATTCGGCAAACTTCGGATGCACCACATCATACAAGTAAGCTGGTACCACAGGATTGTTACTGGTATATTTTCCAGGATCAAAATAGAAGGTAGCATTCGATCCCTGTTCATGGTGATCGGTCATCACATACGGTCTCCACTGATGAAAGAACTTCATTCGGTTTCTGCTCTCCGGATGCACACCTAAAAACCAATCGCGATTTAGATCAAACCAATAGTGATTTGTGCGACCACCCGGCCAGGCTTCATTATGCTCGCGATCCAGCGGATCAGAAACCATCGGAGAGGCTTTATGCATGTTGGCCCAATAAGTGTGGCGATCTCTGCCATCAGGATTGTAAACTGGATCCAGCAAAATCACCATTTCGTTGAGCCATTTCATTGTTTCCTCATCTTCGCTGGCAGCAAGGTAATAGGCAGTGATCATGGCCGCTTCTGAACTGGATGGTTCATTGCCGTGAACATTATATCCTAATTGAATAACGAGTGGAATATCCGTAGCGCCTTCCAGGTTTTTCTTTCTGATTTCTTCCAGTCGGCTGTGATTGGCAGGAGAAGTAACTTTGGCAACCACCTGCACACGATGTTCGATGGTACTTCCGATTTCTTCTACCACGAATCGATCGGATAACCGATCTAATGTTTTGATATACTCTACGATCTTATCGTGCCGGGTGTGATGCGAGCCGATGGCGTATCCTAAAAACTCCTCGGGGGTTGGAATATTTTTATTGAGTTTCTTCGCTGATGGGTAATAGTAATCGGCTTGTGCCTGGATGAGCGTTGGCAGGCACAGCAACATGAACATGTAAATTGGCTTCATGGTGGTTTGAGTTTGGTCTGCAAATTAAGGAAAGGACTAAGATGATACTAAGAAAAGTATTTCGAATGGCATGGACAGAATGAAATCTGATTACCGCTCTCTCATTCGGAGAAGCACAAACATAGCGTGGAGTTTACCTGCTAGCGGAATGTCTGCTTTAGTGAATAGTTGCAGGAAGGTAGGATGCCAAAAGATTCTTGCCGATGATGAATTAAGGTGTCTGGCAACATTGACGGTTAGAAGAACACGAGTAAGGGATCATGCTGATAATCAACACACGGTGATCGCTGTTTTGCTCAATAGAAAGGTTGGTGTGGGGTATTTCCGCAATACCTCCGCCCTATATCCGGTTTATACCCGGCCAAAAACCGGCTTTACCCAGGCTTTGGTACGAAGGATGATCACCCTGTCTAGTCTTAAAATAGCTATATGTCTCGTCCTGAAATAACGAGCTTTGGGCAGCTCATTCCTTAACTGTGCTTATAAAAAAGAGGCAGCTCCCCAGCTGGCTCTTTTCCAAAACCAATTAAGCGACTCAATCCGCTGAATTGGCATATCAAATCTATTCAGCTGTAATGGCAACTGATAACCACTGATTAACAATTTTGGGTCATCAAAACCTTACCCACTTAACCCTTGGTAAATTCTAATAAAAAAGGCTCCAATGTAACGGAGCCTTTAAACCAAAACCTGAAAACCAATTATTTGCTGTGCTTGCCGATGAGCTTTTTTACTATACCGTGGCAAGGCACATTGTTTATTTTTTAAATAAATGCTTGCTTTCTTGATGATGTAAATCTATCGAGCTTTTTACGATCTGCCCAATGCCGCACGTTAATAACAGGTCGCGTAAATGCAACCCAGTGCAATGGATACTAGCGACTAAATCTAAGAAACGTACCCATGGGCAAATCGCGTCCCATGCTAGATTTCAGGAAAAACTCTCCGCACTCAGGATCAGCAACATCAAAATGGGTTTTTACCACATTCATCCCTACCAACGGAGAAAGGCCTGCGGCATACATAGAAAGAATAAAGAAAGAATTCTTTTGCTCCAGCAATTGACTGGCATGAAATACCAATTCATTTAGCTTTTCCTGAAGCGTCCATTTTTCGCCTTCCGGTCCTCGCCCATAAGGTGGGGGGTCCATAATGATGCCGTTATATTTATTTCCACGTTTTACTTCACGTTTCACAAACTTCAACGCATCTTCATACACCCAACGAATATCCGTAAGATGATTGAGCTGCATATTTTGATTAGCCCAATTCAGTCCGGGGCGTGATGCATCCACATGCGTAACTTCGGCACCCGCAGCACGCGCCACCACCGAAGCCGCACCCGTGTAAGCAAACAAATTGAGTACACGCGATTTATTTGAATTCCAACTTGTAACAGTGTCATGAATGAAATTCCAATTTTCACCTTGTTCTGGAAAAATACCTACGTGGCCAAAACCGGTAAGCGCCAATCGCAAGTTTACCTCAAAAGACGGATGATGATACTTCACATGCCAGCTGTCGGGCACGGCTTTCAGTTTTTTCCAGCCTCCTTTTATTTCTTCGGCAAAGCGAAAGTTGTCTTTTTGTTCACGATGGAAGTGTGCATGGGCCTGCTTTAGCCACTCTCCTTCCGTTAGTACCCGTTCCCAGATTGCTTGTGGCTCTGGCCTGATCAGGATGACGTTACCGAAACGCTCCAGTTTTTCAAAGCCACCGCTGTCAAGAAGTTCGTAATCTTTCCAGGAAGCCGGATATAATAATTTCAGATTCAAAATTTCAGATTCAAAATTTAGTCAAGATTAAGCCACAGGACTTGAAATTCAAAATTGCAATGACCTTACCCCATCAAGTTGGCTCGTGGTGTGTCACTTCATCCTTCGATGTTGACTTCATGATTGTGCACTCTTTGTCTACTCCTAGTACACACTGCGTTGCATGTTCGTGGCTGGTTGGTTGCAACAAGGACCGTAGATAAAGCTTGCTCCGTTCTCGGTTCAAACATAAGTTGGCATGATGTTCTTTGATATTGATTTTTGATTGCGGAATATTGAATCATCATGCACGTTAAGATCACCAGCACACAAAATCCTAAAATAAAAAGTCTTCTGGCGCTTGAAAAACCGCGCGAACGCAGAAAGCAATGTCGCTTTATCGTTGAAGGCGCCCAGGAAGTGCGTATGGCACAGGAAGCCGGTTATAAAATAAGTAACATCTTTTTTTGCGAAGAAATTATTGATCTGAAAGAATCTGGTGATTTATTCCGGGATGACAAGCTGCTGGTACCTGTGTCGCGCGAAGTGTTTGATAAGATTGCTGTGCGCGAAAGCACGGGTGGCATTTTGGCTGTGGCCGAACAAAAAACACATCGCCTGGATGACATTGCCTTGAGGAATAATCCACTCATACTTATATTGGAGGCGGTAGAAAAGCCCGGTAACCTGGGCGCCATCTTACGCACGGCCGATGCCGCTGCTGTGGATGCCGTAATCATCTGCGATCCACAAACTGATTTTTATAATCCCAATGTGATTCGCTCCAGTGTGGGGTGTGTGTTTACCAAGCAAATCGCTTCAGCCACTTCGCCAGAAACAATTGACTGGCTTAAGAAAAATAGCATTCACATTTTCTGCACCTACCTGAAATCTTCCCATCCTTATCATGAGATTGACTATAAACCCTCATCCGCTATTGTGATGGGCACCGAAGCAACCGGGCTTTCTGAAATATGGGTTAAAAATGCTACTACCAACATCATCATTCCGATGCTAGGAAAAATAGATTCCATGAACGTGTCGAATGCGGCAGCCGTTGTTGTTTACGAGGCGATGAGACAGAGAGAATTTAAAGTACAGTAAACCTTATCAATACAAAGCCACTAAGGAGTATCATGCATTACCTTTCCGTGTGGCGGGATTAATTTTAGAACCCAACTAACCTTACTATTATGAAATACATCATGTACTTGCTTAGCTTTATCTTTCTTCTGATGGCATGCAGTAAGGCCCCACAAGAACAAGCTGTTGAAAAAATCGACAGCACCTACCTGAGTCAGGGAAATAAAATTGTAAAAATTTCATTTGAGACCATCAGCGGAGAATTACAAAAGGCATTGGCCAACGGCAGTATTGAAAGTGCGTTGCGTTATTGCAATGTAAATGCCTATCCGATTACTGACTCGCTGGCAACATCTTTTCAGGTATCGATTAAACGACTGAGCGATAAGAACAGGAACCTGCGCAATAAAACCGATAAGATGGGTGATTTTATGATGAAAGGATTTGGCATCGACCTGAGTGAAGGTAATGATCTGTCGCCCAAGTTAGTGTTGAAGGATGATTCTGTGATTTTTTATAAGCCCATCATCACGCAAGCCCTATGCCTCAATTGTCATGGTGTGCCCGGAAAAGACATTACGTTCAGTAATGACTCCTTGATTCAAGCCTTGTATCCAAGAGATAAAGCTGTTGGTTATCAAGTCAATCAATTGAGGGGATTGTGGCGGATTGGGTTTAAGAAAATATAATTACACATCTAATAAGCACCCTATCACTTCACAGTACATTCAAGCAAAAACGGTCTAAATTTTCATTAGATTATTCGCTTGCCCCTGAGGAGGAGTGAAGCAATGAATGGCCTAAAACTAATTACCACAAAACTCCATCTCGGTCGTACCTATTGGCGCTCCCGGAGGCGCAGGCAGTAAATTATCTTGTTCAAATTCTTCCGGATCTTCCTGCAAGGTTGATATCTGTTTCGCCAGGTAAGCATAATGCGCCTTCCAAGATTCATCGGTGGTTTGTTTTGCGGTGAGCCATGCCTTCAACTGATCCAACTTTAACAAAACAATAGCTTTGGTTTGCACCGATGACTCCTTATTTAAGGCAAGCTTTGAGAGATTGGTGAACAAGGCATAATTGGTACTCATCTGCACGGCTCCTTCATAGCCCGGTTTACTAGCCGATTTGAAAGTAGCGCTCACCAGCTTATCAATTACATTTTCTAAACTCGGCAACCGTGCATCACGAGAGTGATGTTCAAACACACGATTGGCGCGGGCAGGATGAAGAATCATACTGAATGTAAAATCCGAAGCTGTCTCGGCAACAGCAATCGGATCAAACGTAAGCTCTGTTTTGATCTTCACTAATTCGCGATGGCGATCGTAGCCAATTGGACGGGGAGGAATTATTTTTAGCAGACTTTCCGGAAGCGTCAGTGCCGATGGCTCCACGGTTTTTAATAATGCATCGAGTGCTTTTAGTTCTTTTTGAGGAGTTAACAATTCAGTGACTGGTTGTCCATCACCACGAAGTGCATAACGATAGTTTAATCCTCCAATCAATTTCACTGCGGCTTCCGTCTGGTAGCGATGAAAGAAATAGACGGGCACGAGTGCTTCTTCCAACAGCGCATAGGGCGTGCCTTGTTTTATCGTATTCTCACCAAAATTCTTCAACGCAACCTTTCTGATCTCCATCATGCGATTGAGCTCATCGGAAGGATCACTGCCATTATCCCATAGATGAGCAAAAGGATGGGCACCCCCTACCGGCCGAGCATCTTGATCCGATAAAAAAGTCAAACCTTCTTTAAGTGATTTTTGAATGATGTCATTCAAGGCTTTGTTTTCATCAGTATCCTTTGGGAAATCCTGATAGCCCCAGGTGATGGTAACTTTATCAAATGGAGCGATCTTCGTATCATACGCTTCACTCAAATCTATTTTTCCATCGTTTAATTTCACCACTGGATGTGGATAATCCATCACCGAAGCCATATTCTCAGCACTGGAAGAATAAGCATGAGATAGCCCCAGCGTATGACCTACTTCATGCGCGGCCAATTGTCTTAATCGTGCCAACGCCATTTGTTCCATTTCCCTTGATGCCGGCTTGCCATCCTCATACGGTGAGAGCAATCCTTCGGCAATTAAATAATCCTGACGCACCCGAAGAGAACCTAGGGTGACATGGCCTTTGATAATTTCTCCTGTTCGTGGATCGACTACTGAAGATCCATAAGACCAGCCCCTGGTGGAGCGGTGCACCCAATTGATCATGTTGTATCGTACATCCATCGGATCAGCATCTTCGGGCAATACCTCCACACGAAAAGCATCTTTATAACCAACTGCCTCATAAGCCTGATTCCACCAACGGGCGCCATCCATCAATGCAGACCGGATCGGTTCTGGTGCTCCGGGATCCATATAATAAATAATAGGCTCAACGGGTTCGCTGATGGCGGCTGTTGGATCCTTTTTATAAAGACGATGACGTGTGATGAATCTTTTCTCGACAGGTTCGCTGATCGGAGTAGCATAATCATAATACGAGGTGTTGAAATAACCAGCACGAGGATCAAACACCCTTGGCTTGTAATTTGCGTCAGGCAATTGAATGAACGAATGGTGCTCTCTTACTGTAACCACCGATGGTGTTGGCGTAACGCTGCGGATGTATGCGCCCGTGGGCTGTCCACTAAAAGTAAGGGTCGCTTCAAACTCAGAATTTTGAGGAAAATTTTTAATGCGTGGTAAATAAAAAGCAGATCTTGTCTTATCCAGCGTATACGTTCCTTGTTGGGAAGAGCGAAGCCTGCCTGTTACATCGTGGGCATCCTGCATCAGAAAATCAGAAGCATCAACTAACACTTTTCCATTCTCTTCTGCCGCCACTGTAAAGCCTCCCAGAACAGATTGCGCAAATGCCTCTTGTACGGCTCTGCGTTCTGCTTCACTAGTGGAAACAGCTCGGTAACTATAGTTGAGTTGTGTTAATAACACCTTATGGCCTCTTCGCTCAAACTTCACAACCCGCTCGCTGCCCAATTGATTGCGATCTAATCCTATGTCGTTAGAGCCAATTCCTGCGGTCAGTGATTCCACATACAAAAATTCGGAATCGAACTTATCGATCAATAGAAAAATCTTATCCTGCTTCTCATCATAATAAAACTCGAAATAGCCGGAATATTTTTTCATCCCAGCCACTTTAGCCTCAATAGGTGATAGTGCCGGGGTGACAGTTTGGATGGAGGAAGCTGTTGATTCTTTCTTCTTCTGACCAAAAACCGAAATAGTGAGCAGGAGAGAACATGTTAAAAATATGTTTTTCATATAGCAATAATTGATCTGGTTCGGAAATCTACCGATTAATAAAAGTGAATGCAATAAATAAATCCAAGCGGTAATACCTGATGATTTAAGTCGTAAAATGCCTTTTACAATATTGACATTGGTCACTCGTAGCTCATGGCTGGAAACTCAAAGCCCTCCCCGCTTGTGACTTTCATAGAACCTTCGGATTATTAGGTTGTCAAACAGACGCTAACCCAAACCGCATGACGGACGAAGAAATCCGGAAAGAGCAGGACCTGATAGAGAAATCTAAAAAAGACTCTAATGCATTTGGTGAACTCTATGAAAAATATTTCGACCAGATTTTCAATTATATTTTGAGGCAAACCGGAGATGACGAATTGGCTGGTGACCTGTGCTCTCAAACTTTTGTGAACGCTTTGAAGAATTTGCCCCGTTATGAATTTCGGGGTTTTCCTTTTTCGGCATGGCTTTATAAAATTGCCGGTAATGAAGTGAACAAACATTATCGAAAGCATAAAGGAAAAATTATATTCAGTATTGAAGAATTGAGAGTGCGTGAGTTAATTGAGCAAACCAGTGACGACTGGGACGAGGAGCTGATCAACCGACTTATTCAATACATGAATGAGTTGCCCACGGAGATGGTGCGTGTGCTTGAACTACGTTTTTTTGAAGACAAGGATTTTAAAGAAATTGCATTCATTCTCGATATGACCGAAAGTGGAGCTAAAATGCGCACTTATAGGGCTTTGGATAAACTGAGAACGAATTTCAATATTAAAATGAAATACGATGGGTAAGCATGAAATTCGATTACGCAGACAACGTATTGCTTCGCGCGGAAGCGAACGGTTCCGTAATTATGGATCGGTGCTGAAACAACATGAAGAAGAGAAGCGCATCAAATTGATTGTAAGAATATTTACATTCTTTCTGATCATTGCCGCTCTGGTATTGCTCTTTGTAGTTGTTTCACGATGGGAGAAAAAACAAGAGAAATCAGCAGATCAAACTTCCCCTGCAAAAATAATAAATCATACTTCGTGACTCCCTTATCGCTTTGGCATTAGGAAGATAAACCTAAACCACAAGCCATATGGAAGCAAAGAAAAATCCCAGCCAAGATGTGCACCAACAATCATTCAAATTCTTTTTGATCGGATTGGGCATTAGTGTATCCTTAGCGATTACTGCATTTGAATGGACTACAGAAAAAGTTGATTATCCTGATGCTGGTTTAAATGTTGATCCTCGGATGGAGAGCACGATACAAATTATATCCATCAGAACGGCCCAGCCACCATCCACACCAATCGTTGAAAAGAAAATCCCAACGGTGTTACAACAATTTACACCTACATCATTACCCGAAATTATTGAGGATGATTTACCAGAAAGAGACATCACACTTGATCCATACATTCAGGATCTGAATACAGGGTCGTTGATGGATAACGAGCCTGAGGATGACACGATCATATTCACACGATCAGAAGTAGAACCAAAGCCGTTTGGTGGTTTCGAATCATTTTATGCTCAGCTGTCAAAGACGCTTAACTATCCGAGGCAAGCCATCCGAAATAATGTTGATGGAAAAGTCTATGTTGAATTTGTGGTCGACCGTAGTGGAGCTATAAATCAATTAAAAATACTAAAAGCTATTGGAGCAGGTTGCGATGAAGAAGCGATGCGTGTTTTATCGCTCGTCAAATGGGAACCTGGCCGGCAGCGAGGCAAGCCGGTGAATGTACGTATGGTTATGCCTGTAATATTTAAAGTCAAATAGGTACTTTTTAAAGAATATTTTCCCAAAATAAGACAAGTAATAAACAGGAAAATGCCTTTTCATAGTGAAAAAGGCATTTTTTTAATGGGTCGGATTATTGCAAATACAAATGCTTATTAAATAAAATAAGTTATGCAAACCACTACGTCTATCAGCAAACCAGAAAAAAAGAGCAAACCTGTATTAAACAAATTATTTCATCTCTTGATGAGGCAGACTGATGCCGACAAAAGAATTGCCCTTTTTGGCTGTGATCCTTTAAGGACAAAATAATTTCGATCGTTGATGTTTTATTATCCCCACTAATAAAAAATTTAAAATGAATAATGAGATAAGACTTGCTCTGGATAGAGAAATACCTGAAGACTTTGTGATCAGCAGGGTAGGCGGTGTTGGCATGGTGAAGAGTGAAAAAACGAATAATCCGGAATACATTACTGTACCCAGAAGAATGGCGGAAAACAGGCAATACCTGTCTACCATTTGTCAATTATTTAAAGATAAGCCCGTTTGGTACAGAACCGATGACACACCCACCTATCGGGCAAATAAATTAGCCGGCACGGAAAGAATTATTGAGGAGGAAAATCCATTAATGGGTTTACGAGGAATGCGCAGATCGTTGCACTTTTTAGACACCTTCAAAAAAGAGTTGGAGATGTTTCTTGAGGTTCAGGATACCAATAAGAATTTAGGTTTGTTGTTGCCCGTTGTTCATGATAAATCACAAGTCATTACAGCACAGGAAATCCTGCGCGATTATAACTATCAGGGCAGGCTTGGCATCATGTTAGAAATCCCTTCGGCTGTTCTTACTGTCAATGAATTTATTGATCTAGGTGTTGACTATTTTATGGTTGGAGTAAATGACTTAACTTCTTTCACACAAGGTATCTCGCGCAGAGACAACTCGGTTAAAGATTACATCAACTATAGGCATGATGCGATGACCTTCTTGTTTGATCACTTAAAAAAATATCATACAAATTGCATAGAAATTGTGATTGGTGGTGAAGTGGCTGATCACTTGGACTATTATGAAGCCTTTCATTTTAACGCGATCGCTGTTCCGTACAAGAATATTCATAAGACGCTCTAGAAAACAGAAGTTTTCAGTTACTTCAATCGTGAGATTTAATCAATAGCCTGGTAAAAAATAGTAACTGGTTACCGTTAAAAAAGTATAGCCTTGACACTTGATAGTACTTCCAACCCTCACCTCGCGGTGGGGGTTTTTAATTTGAATCCGTTAACCTCACTCCAAGCGAAAGGTTGGCCCTGTTGACGTTGCCTTAAAAGTATTTCTAAGTGCAGCCATTCATATTTTTTTGGTGAAAATCTTTATTTAGCAATCCCCTATCAGTTAAAAAGCCTTGTCAAATTTGGTACCGATACCATGGAACTTTAATCAAAGTCCAGGGAATGAACAAAGCTAAGGAGTATTCTGATCGCGTTAATCGAACGCTCGAACTACTTCAATCGGAAAAAGAAAAACTTAATTTTATGGATACAACCCAATCTCAAAGACCTACCTTAAAGAACCACCTTGGGAAATAGTAGAAATCAAAACTCGATCATTTGTAGTAATTATCCTTTTGTTATAAACATATTAAGGCAATTTCGGAATATCGTTCCATGGGATTGAGTAAGAGAAAATGAGAAAGAAGTTATTAATAAATCGCATGACTCATAAAAAACTTGCATTAATCTACGGAAATATCCGTGAGTTTTATAGAGAATGCCTCGTTTAAAATCCTATCCAATGAAGCTTTTGAACCCTGTAAATGTATCGTCCTGTGAATATGTTTAAGTGTTTCTCCTGGATTCAATTCTACAGCAGGTGAAGAGCTTTCTATTTCGTAAAACTTACCCATCTGAATGCCATTCTCCAACGGGCCGTCATTGTAGGAATTAACGACATCTCCTTTAAACGGCTCATTTTGTTGTTCCCACAATGAATTCACATATTCCTTTGCCTCGGATGGTATTGAAAATTGTGCAATAGTTAGCAAACTTTTGGTAGGGTCGTAACTACACAACCATGACATTGCGCGCATTGGAGAAATACCAATTTTACTTCTATAATTAGCATCCGCCTTGAATACCAAGAGACCACCTTTGATTTTAAGTCTATCTGATGGAATCTTTCCAAAATAATTATCAGTTACGATTGAACCTAAATCTTTCTCTAGTCCTTGTTTATATGGAATGGCGACCAATCCACTATCGGAAGCATTTAGCATACTTAAAATCCAAATCGAAAGTAAGCCGTTTTTCTTAGTCCATGATTGTGCCCCAATATTTGAAAGGATATTTTCAGATTCAAAAGCAACTACCTGAACTTCCTTGGGAATATCAGCAGCTAACAATGAACTTACGTTTTCACTACTTATTAATCGAATGTTTCTATTTACTTTGATATCAAATATGGCTCCTGAGTAGTTTTCCAGATGCATTTCCTTCTCAAACTTCGCTTCGCTACTTGTTGAGGATATCAATGTAAACGGTTCTGTGTCTAATTCCTTCGGCACAAACCAATTGTCGAAAGTAAATGAAACGCCTCTTCTAAAGTATATGGAATATTGGCCACCTTCAGGACCAAGCCAAATTCGCTCCTCTCCACCAAAAAGATTGATATGTTCACTTAATTTTCCTGATGAGATTTGATCGTGATTCACCCAGCCATAGCTAATACCCTTAAGCCCATTTGCAGTACTTGTCATGATTCTTCCTTGATAAGCAGGAAGTATTATGACTTGAGCTCCTGCAGTGTCTTCACCTAACAACACAAGGTCAGAATGATATTGTCTCAGAAAGTTTAAGTCGTAACCAAATTCGCCCTCGATATAATCGCTTGAAGCTTCTGGCTTAAACTTCTCTTTAGGAGAACAATTCATAAGATAACCCAAACCAAAGAGCACAAAAATTCTAATACACATATTCCTATAGTTCTAAAGGTTATGAAAAATTCATTTACGATTTACTTTCCCTAGCAAAACAGTATGGGGACCAAAATGCTGTTTAAATTTTTAATAAGGTTCATTTGATTATAGAAAACTTATACACTGTACTTTTCTTATAAATCTCCCCAGGCCTCAATACGACTGGGGGGAAATGCTCTTTGTTTGGTGTGTCCGGGAAATGTTGGGTCTCAAGACAGATTGCTGACCTGAAATTATAAGGTTTTCCGACCTTACCCTTGTTTGATCCATCTAAAAAGTTACCAGAATAAAACTGAACACCAATATCGGTTGTCCATAACTCCATAACCCTTCCTGAGGCTGATTCGCTCACGCGTGCTGCAAGTGATAGTTCATTTGAATCCTTGTTCAACACCCAATTGTGATCATACCCCTTTCCAATCTTCAATTGAGGATCCAATTGGTCAATAAACTCGTCAATAGAATGAGGTTTCAAAAAATCAAACGGAGTCCCTATAACTGGCCTGAACTCTCCGGTGGGAATTGAAGTATCATCTATTGGGCAATACAGATTTGCATTAAGCATTAGTTGATGGTTCAAAATATCTCCTCTGCCCTCACCATTCAAGTTAAAATAAGAGTGGTCGGTTAGGTTTACTATTGTTATTTGATCAGTTATAGCCTCGTAATCAATTACCAATTCATTTAAATCGGTCAATGTATAAACTACCTTAACTGAAAGGTTACCTGGAAATCCTGCTTCCCCGTCCTTGCTTAGATAATTCAGTTCAAGCCTTGATCCTGTTTCTGTGGAAACAGTCTTTGCTTCCCAAAACACGTTGTGAAAACCTTTAGGGCCTCCGTGAAGTGTATTGACACCATTATTCACGGGCAACTGAAACTCCTTTCCCTCCAACAAAAATTTACCCTTGGCAACACGGTTAGCGTAACGTCCAATTAGTGATCCAAAATATGAGTTATCTAAGAGGTATTCCTCTAGGGAATCATATCCTAATACAATATCATCGAGCTTCCCATCTTTATCAGGAACCCAAAGCGAAACGATTCTCCCACCGAAATTGGTGACGGTCATTTTAAGATTACTCGTATTCTGAAGCGAATAAAGGGTAAGTGGAATACTGCTGTTATCTTGAAGCACCGTGAAATTCGTTTCTTTTTTTTCTCGTCCGCAGCTAATAAGTGTTCCAAACATAAAAGTGAATAGTGCCCATTTCATTTTTTATTATCGTAAATACGGTTTAACCTTTCTTGCTTTGTTAATCTCAAGTGACTGTACTTAAGAAAAGCATTCAGATTTAATTTGAAGATAGGCCGAAAAGCACGTTAATTCTACACGCTGGTTGATCAATTCTGCTATTATTTTTGCATAACTTCAGAATGAAATCCTCCGACTCGCCAAAGATTGCTAATTAACGATCAGCTCAGCACAAAGAGTATGGGTTAATTAGGTGGCTCATTCAAAACTACACTTTTCAATTCCGGTTCCAACAATTGAAAAAAGTCAAATGCTATTAAGTAAACCACTCCAGCTACACTAAAAAGAACCGCATAGCTTCCAGTAAACTCCAATGTTTGGGAAGCATGTGTGAAACCTTTCGAATGATGGAATTTTTGTTGGCTTGAGAGGCAACATCTAATCCATTTTGCGCAAGTCTTCTATCAATAAATTAGTCAATCTCATTTTGATCATCTGCAATCTCATCCACTACATGATTTTGCGTTGGGATTAATGTCCAATGCGGTTTCCATTCTGGTCTCTGTTTAATACACTTAGTTAGCAGAGATATTTCCCTGAGTGAAAGTGAACGTTTGGTCTCGGGTGGAGTCATAATGAGTTCTGGATCGTCTGAATTGATCCGTGAGATCGACTTGCTATCAGCTGAATGACCTGGAATAATTGCCTGACCTCCATCTTTCAAGGCTGCTGTTGCACCTTCAACTGTGTCCAAACAAATCTGCCTTCCTGATGCCAGAATCAGAACCATGGTAGTGGTATTACTTTTGGATCAATATAGGTCTAATGTCAAAATTAAAATCGCCCAATTCAGGCAAAGGTGGTGAGGGTTATTCGCTACACTTACTCATACTAAGGACCGAAATTATGTCAATAAAAGTGTTACAATATTTCGCAAAGAGGCGTTTGCCCTTCGTGCTCGTTTAGTCTGCTCTGTTTTCTAAAATAATGAAGTAATAGTACTTTCATTTAACCAGTGACTCTACCAAAATAATAGCTAATTGTGATACAATTTATGTGTTTCAATCTAATGATTATAGAAATTCAGAACTTCAAGTAGTAATCTCCAAAATTTTTGCATTATTAGAATATTGTCTCTAGGTTGGCGCTATAGAGGACTAAAATTCCAAAGATGGATATTATAAAACTAGGTATTTTAGGCTTGGGAAGGATCGGTAAAATCCATCTTGAAACAATCTGCACCAAAATCGAAGGAGTTAAAGTAATCGCGGCCATGAATCCTTCTATTGAAGGCCGGTCATTTGCCGACCGTTACGGAATTCCGTTGGTGACAGATAATGCAATGGCCGTTCTCCATCATCCCGAAATAGATGCAGTTCTTATTTGTTCACCAACCAACACCCATTCAGATTATGTGATCGAAGCAGCGCACGCTGGAAAGGCTATTTTTTGTGAGAAGCCAATAGACCTTTCCCTTAATAAAGTACGAGAAACCCTTCAGATTGTAAGCAATGCCAACGTGCCGCTAATGATTGCATTTAATCAACGTTTCGATCCTAATTTTGCGACAATTAAGGAAGGAATCACTGCTGGAAAGTTAGGCCGGTTGTATACTGTTCATATTACCAGTAGAGATCCATCCCCGCCACCGGTAAGCTACATAAAACAATCAGGTGGGTTATTCATTGACATGACCATTCACGATTTTGATATGGCACGTTACATAGTAGATGCGGAAGTGGTGGAAGTCTATGCCAAGGGTTATAACCTGATAGATCCTGAAATTGGAATAGCAGGAGACATTGATACAGGTATCATCTTACTAACCTTTGATAATGAAGTAACTGTAATCATCGAAAACAGTCGTAAAGCAAGTTACGGATATGATCAACGTCTGGAAGTATTTGGTTCATTGGGAATGATGAAGGCTGAGAATCCCATAAAGAACGACTGCACATTCTTTGACAAAAAGGGTGCTCACCTACCAAGGCATCTAGATTTTTTTATGGACCGGTATACTATGTCGTATCAGAAAGAAATTGAAGCCTTTATTCATGCACTTAAAAATAAACAGCCGATGCCAATTAACGGAGAGGATGGATTGAAGGCTATGATTATTGCACAAGCTGCTAACATTTCAGTAAAAGAGAACCGACCTGTGAAGATTGATGAAATACTGATTATTCCGGGAAGTCTGCCCCACTGATTCCGGGAATGGTTTGACCCACCCCTTTAGGCCATAAGATTTGATGGTTTAAA
Organism: Bacteroidota bacterium; assembly: GCA_947470895.1. GTDB lineage: Bacteria > Bacteroidota > Bacteroidia > Cytophagales > Cyclobacteriaceae > ELB16-189. The sequence goes on along the minus strand of CANIVF010000010.1, from coordinate 67 downwards.
GTTACTGTTTTTCTAAAGAGTTTTTAATTGATTTTTTCCGCATCGATTCGCCCTTTAATTCGATTCG
>CANIVF010000009.1 GCA_947470895.1 Bacteroidota bacterium | reverse complement strand
CAAATCCTGACCATTGTGATCGATAGCCAGCAGTAGTTTGCCATTGTTGATTGGATCCGGCATACGCAGGATTTAACAAGATTGGGTTATTCAGGTATTGAGAATATAACGGATCTTGTTGTGCGTAACCCGTGATGCTCCACAATAGGCAAATGGCTGTTAGAATTCTTTTCATCAGAGGAAGAAGTTAAATATCAATCTTAGTTAGGTCATATATTTCTAGCGCTTCAGCGATAAGTATCCGGTGCGAATTTTAAGATTGGGATCTTTAACCTTCGTGAATTCCAGTTTGTAGAAGTAAGTTCCCGTTGGTAGCTCGTTTTCATTTTTATTCTGTCCAGTAAAGATCTTAGAGGTATTGTTGTAATCGTGGCCCTCCCAAACCACATCGCCCCATCGGTTATAGATGGTTACATGATTTTCAACGTAGTCAGGAAGTAATGCTATGTATTCAATAATCCAACTATCATTTTTTCCATCTCCATTGGGAGAGATACCTTCATAAATCACGATATCGCCAACTACTTCTATCGCAAATTCTTTTTCGATACACACGTTCAGCAAATCACAAATACGAATGGTGACCAGATCGGTGCCAGAGAATATCACATCGGTATAATCGAGCTTCAGGTTGAATCCTGTCAAGGTAGTCTTGCCTCCGCGTTGTGTTTGATTATTCACCACTTGTAGCGATGCAGGATCAAGATTGTTGTCAGGATCGGTGATGTAGGAAGTTAAATCAATGGACACGGAACCCCCAATGGTAGTGAGAAGTGATGTAGTGTTTATCACAGGCGAATTGTTTATGCAGGACGTATTTAAAACGACCTCCAATAGATCAGAACTAACACTATTACATCCATTACTATCTTTAATAATAACGGAGTAATTGCCAGGTTGCACTACCGTGATGGATTGAGTTGTTTGTCCGCCCGACCACGTGTATGAGAAACCTGCCAGGGCTGTAAGGGTGATGGCATTCCAACATAATTCGATGATGCCACCGGCCACAGGTTCACTGGAAATAATGCCTGGTTTTGATGGTGGAGTAAAAATAGATGCAAGAACAGCAGTGCGGGTACTTTCGCAAGAGCCATTGTTTATCGAAACATAATATGTGGTGGTGGTTGTAAGTGCAGGTGTATTAAAGGTGGTGTTGGTTTCACCCACCAATGCTGTTCCTCCCGATGCAACATCATACCATCGATATTGTCCATTGGTGCCGCCAGAGGCTAGAAGTGTTACTGATCCTGCACCACAACTTGAACCAGCAGTAATGGTTGGTGCATTGGGAAGAGTGAGAATCGTTGCTATTACTTCTGTGCGAGTGCTTTCGCAGGTTCCGTTGTTGATGGCAACATAGTACGAATTAGTGGCGTTGATTACAGGTGTAATGTATGTACTGTTTACCTGCCCTGATATGGCCGTTCCGCCTGTTGCAATCGTGTACCAGCGATATTGTCCATTGCTTCCGCCTGATGCGGTGAGCGTTAACGCTAAGGGCGTGCAATTAGATGCCCCTGTCGCAATGGGAGCTATTGGATTAGCGTTGATCGTCAGCGTAGCTGTATTTGAAAATTTATCCTGACTGGCATCACCCGATACTCGGCATCGAAAATCTCCTGATCTAACGTTGCCTGTTGTGTTGATATTGAGTGTGGAGGTGGTTGCACCACTAAACGGTCCGCCATTGGCAAGGTCGGAGAAACTGTTCCCATTAAACTTTTGCCATTGGTAAGTCAGGTTGGTGGTGCCTGTTGCCGCGATCGTAAATGACGTTGCACTTCCTTCGCACACTGCCGTGGAAGCTGGCTGTGGCAAAATGGTAATCAGGTCGGGTAATGTTATGGTAAAGTCGGTGCTACTGGTAGCCGTGCCAGCCGGAGTAATCACTGAAATTTTTCCCGAAGTCCCTGTGCCCACCACAGCTGTTAAGGTGGTAGACGACACCACACTAAAGGATGTAGCAGCCGTTCCGCCAAAGGTAACTCCGGTTGCACCAGTAAGATTTGTTCCTGTAATTGTTACCGTAGTACCCGCGATACCACTGGTTGGAGTGAAGCTCGTAATACCAGGTAGTAATGAAGCCGTGACGGAAAAAGTACCCGTGCTCACCTGTGTCCATTCACCACCGCTGTCTTTGGCGCGAACGTAGATCGTATGACTTCCGATGGCAAGCCCTGTTGCATCGGCAAAAATATCCCGATTAGTGACCGATGGTGCAGCAGGAGTAATAGTAGCAGCTGTTCCGTTATCAAATCCCGGGTCGGCATCAAAAAAGTATTCGAACTTGACCAGGTTTTGGGCAATACCAATATTCGCGACATAAAAACTGCGCAAGTGTGTATGTGTCCATTGTCCGTCACTTGATTTCGTGCGCACATATAGTTTATGAAATCCTGGCGTAAGTGGCACCGCTGAAATATCGATGGCTAAGTTAGAAATGGTTGGCGCAGCGGTAAATGAAACCTGCGTAGCGAGACCAATACCCGGATCGGTATCAATAAAGTATTCGATTTGGGCGATGTTGGTTGAAGCAGTAAAAGGAACGATATAAAAACTGCGTAGGTGAGTGTGCGTCCATGTTCCGTCCGATGATTTGCTGCGCACATATAGTTTATGAAAGCCGGAAGTCAATGGCACAGTTGAAATATCAATCGCTAAGTTGGTGATGGTTGGTGCAGCTGTAAAGGAAACTTGAGTGGCCAGACCAAAGCCTGGATCGGTGTCAATATAGTATTCGATCTGTGTTATGTTGGTCGAAGCGGTGAAGGGCACGATGTAAAAACTACGGATGTGCGTATGCGTCCATTCATTGGAAACATTCTGCGCACGGATGTAAAGTTTATGAAAACCATTGCTCAGTGTACTGGTTGCCACCGGAATATTAAAATCGGTGATGGCTGTGGAAGGCGTAACGTTGACAATGGTTCCGGCACCATATCCGGGATCGGAGTCAAAAAAATATTCGAAGCGGGTGATATTCTGTGCTTGCGTGGCGAAGCTTAATGCAAACACGAAAATTATCGATAAGATTTTTCTCATATGATAAGTTGGAGCGGTACGGGTTTGCATGTAATCAATTCACTTTCGCACTTACTTTCACGTTCAGTGTTCCGTTAGCAGGCACAGTGCCTGGCGTAGTGAAATTATTGATGGTGGGTTGGCCTGTGAATATCCCCGAGATTTTATAGGGTGGATTATTGCCTTCATACATGCCACAATCAGTTCCTCCCACGCCAGCGCCAATAGCCGGTGAGCCTGCTTTTAGTTTCCATTGGGTGTCAGTCGTATTGCCAGCGAGACCAACAAACAGAGAAGAGGCTGTAGCGCCAAACACATTGGTTGCATCGGCACCCGTTTGCGAGGCACTGACAAAAACATTGTTTTGGATAGTTGAATTGAGCGTTTCTCCTATTGCCGTGCCAGCCGTTAAGAAGATATTGTTTACGATGGTTGAATTCTGAAGGTAAAAGTTAGTGCCACCTGCTGCGATTATGTTGTTGGAAACAACAGCCAATGTGGTAAGGCTGAGGCTGAAACTAATACCGCCTCCAGCATAGTTATTCGCAATAAGCAAGCTAGTCATGTTTGAGAATGACCGAATAATAGCATTGAGTAGGTAATTTCCTGAGATGACAATATTGTTCGATCCAGTGTTCATATCTACTGAACCACCCGCTATGTAATTGTTGGAGACAGTAATATTGGATGTGTTAATGTCTATTGAAGAAGTTTTCATGCCCCTTATGATACTGCCTGCACTTCCAGCGTCAAATGAGATTGTTGCCACGGCAACAGCATCATACAGATTGGCTTGCATACCAGTGTTCTGATCAAGCAAATAGCCTGGGCCTTGTATGGTTACTTGTTTGGTAATAGAAATGGCTCCAGCATAGTTTGTCGGACTTCCCTCTACCAAAATAATGTCGCCATTACTAGCCGCTGTAAGCGCAGCTTGAATAGTAGTATAAGGAGCACCAGCACCGACTGCATTGCTTACTCTGCGAACCGTTTGAGCTTGTGTGTTGCAGATTATAAAAGCCACTAACAGCACTGATAGGCATATCTTATTTTTCATTGGAAGGAGTTTAATTGGTTGTATTTTTTTAGCGTTCATTAATTCACCTTAGCACTCACCTTCACATTCAGCGTTCCATTTTGCTGCACGCTGGCAGGTACAGTAATGCTGTTAATGGTAGGCTGCCCCAATTGAATGCCAGATGGCCGATATGGATTGTTGCCTCCATACATACCACAATCCACGCCACTGATACCGGCACCAATGGCGGGCGAGCCGGCTTTCAGTTTCCACTGTGTGTCGGTGGTGTTGTTTGCCAGGCCAACGAAAAGGTCGGTTGTAAGTGCGCTGAAAAAATTGGTTCCATCAATCGGAGATCCCGCGCCATCTAAAGTGGCCTGCGTAACGGTAAATACATTGTTCTTGATAATGCTGTTATAATATCTGCTTGTGTTATTCTGTCCTATTAAAATATTATTGAGGAAGTCGCAGTTATATGATGACGAGATGCTACCAGCAATTATATTATGAGTCAGATTTACCAGTGTTGTTAAACTACCTTGACCAAAACCGCTAATATAATTATTGGAAACAATGGCTCCTGTAAACTGAGATAAGTTGGTGAAAACAAGGTTATTGGTAATATAACATCCACTTATATAAAAATTATTCACGGTGCCGCTAAGAGTTAAGGCACCTATGCGGCAATTTGAAACGGTTAGATTGCTGGAAGGGACATTGTCTGCTATTGAAATGTTTCCAGTAATATTTAATCCAAAAAAAGAGGATCCATCCGACCCTGCGCCAAGACTAATAGTTGATAATGAAGCAGAGTTTGTGCTTCCTTGAAAATTCAGGTTCTCCAACAGGAAGTAGCCAGGGCCGATTATGTTCACTTTTTTGGTAATGGTTATGTTGTCGTAGGCTGTTACAGAACCTTCCACTATAATAATATCGTTGACGCCTGCCGCTGCAATCGCGGAGGCAATTGTGGTGTAGGGTGCGTTAACACCAACATTGTTGTTCACACGTAAAATGTTTTGTGCTTGTGTTAAGAAGCTGCAAAGCAGCAGGGGTAGGAGAAGTCGGTTCATAAGTTTGGAGTTTATTTTTTTGTTGAAGTATATTCTCAAAAAATATTGATAAGAGTAAACTAATAAGAGATCTCGTTCCACAAATCTATCTTCCTAACTATTATTAGCACGTGTAATTTCTTGGCAACATCAGGTAGATTCGTATCATAAACCCTATTTTTGGATATAACCGCTGTTTTAAAAGCGAAAAAATCAATCCATTTTTCAAAGCTGCGCCTGTATGCGTTATCTTCTTCTCTATTTACTATTATCTATGGTCCAAGTCACATTCAGTCAAAAGAGTGTGGTGGATAGCCTTTATTCCCGTTTAGAAAATAATCCACAGGAGGACTCTATGCGCGTTCGAATTCTTCTGCAACTCTGTTGGCATGAGAGTACCTCCTATCCGGAAAAACATAAGGAACTGGCAGAAGAAGCCATCAAAATTTCGAAACAGATAAACTACCAAAGCGGAGAGGCAGCAGGGATTCGCTCAATCGGCATCTACCATATGAACAAAGGAGAGTACGACAAAGCCACAAAACAGGTTTATGAGGCTCTCCAACTTTTTGAAAAAGTACCCGATTTGAAAGGGGTTGGCAATTGTTATCAAACGTTAGGATCGATTCACAGACAACGGGCAGATCTTGAAAAGTCAAAGGAGTATTACGGAAAAGCGATAGAAGTTTATAAAAAAATCAATAGCGAAAAAGATATGGCTGGCACACTCAATTCGCTAGGTGTGCTTCATATCAGTTTCAGTAAATTCGATGAGGCGTTAGCCTATATCAATTCATCTTTAGAGATCAGAAAAAAGATCACTGATCGCTATGGCCTGAGCCAGAGCTACACGAACATGGCCATTATTTATACCAATCAAAAAAAATATAAAGAGGCTCTTGATTCTTTTGAAAAGAATTTGCCACTCGTTGAGGAGATGGGTGACAAGCAATTAATAGCCGTAACCCTCGATGGCATGGGGCATTTATACACGCTTACCGGTGACTATGCAAAAGCCGAGGCGAGTTTATCGAAGGCACTTGCGCTGGCGAAAGAAATGGGATTTAAAAGAACGATTGAAGTAGCCTACTCAAAACTTACTCAGTTGGAAGAAGCCAGAGGCCGCTACAAAGAGGCCATGGTATACAGCAATTTGGCATACCAGTACCTCGATAGTGCTTATTCCGAAGAAAGTGCCGCGCAAATAGCTGAAGCAGAAACCCGATACGAAACAGAAAAGAAAAATCAGACTATTGCCGTATTAGCGCGCGATAACCGGATACAGCAACTGCGGACGGATATCTGGGTGGCTGCCTGCATTTTGATAACGGGTATATCCATCGGGGTTTACTTTTTTCAACGCTATCGCGAAAGCAATAAGCGCAGGATATTAAACCTGAAGATTGACAACCTCATCGCCCAGCGCAATGAACTTTCTGAAAAATATAAAGGAGTTCTGGCTACTGGAGTGGATAGAAATGCAGATTCGTATGATCAGAGCTTGCTAAAAAAATCATTGGACATCATTGAAGCCAACATGAGCAACCCCTTGTTTGGGGTTGACCAGATGGCCGATGCGATGGGTATGAGCCGGGCCAGCCTTCATCGCAAACTAAAGGCAATTACAGGGTTTCCTCCGAGTGAGTTCATACGAAACATCCGCTTGCGCAAGGCGGCCGCTCTTCTCAGTATTCAGGCCGATTCTGTAACACAGATTGGTATTGCTGTTGGCTTTGAAGATCAATCGTATTTTTCAAAATCATTCAAAAAAGAATTTGGTGTGCCGCCATCACAATATGTGCAAGCCACCAGGCTTGTCGAAACCTTGCAGTAAAGGGTTAACGATCATCAATCTCAACGAAATCAACGGATGCAAGCATTCCATTCCGTGTTAAGAAATTGACGCAGATTCCTTAGTTTTGGGATACTTTTTAAACTGATGGCAGAAAACACCTTTAAATCCAACACATTTAAGAAACCTGAAAAGGAAAAGAAGGCAAAATCAGCTAAATCAAAATTCAAGTTTGAATTTTCATTTTTTAAAGACCCACGATTCGGTCTTGCTTTGGGGTTCTTTTTGTTGATTGTTTCTCTTTTTTTATTTACCGCATTTCTTTCGTATCTCTTCACAGGGAAGGCAGATCAGAGTGTTGTGGAGTCGTGGATAGGTCATATTGTAGAATCGGGGCAAGAAGCCGAAAACTGGCTTGGTCTTATCGGGGCAGTGATATCCCATTATCTTGTTTTCAAATGGATGGGTATTTCAACTTTCTTCATTCCACCACTTTTGTTTTTCCTTGGTTTTCGCCTTGTTTTTAAACGGGATCTGATATCCCTTTTTTCAGCTTTTATATTTTCTGTATTTGCCGGATTGTGGTTAAGTCTTTTGCTCGGTTACATCACCCTTAGTTTGGCTGGCGTAAATGAAGTTGGATTTTTAAGCGGTGGGCTTGGCTACGAATTAGCAAAAATATCGGATGGCTTATTTGGGTGGGGCACTTTCCTGATTTTGGTGCTTACGCTATTTATTTTCATCATTTACTATTTTAACATCACGGCCATCAACGCATTTCAGGTTAAAGATCCCAAACCAATAGGTCTTGATGCAATCATACCTGACGATGATTTGAAATTTAAGCCAACCTATACCGATGATAGTGATAATTGGCCGGATCAAGTAGGAGAAGACGAAATTCCTGAACCATTACTTATCGTGAAAGATCCCGTTGCAGAAGCTTTACGGACTGCAAAGGAAATTAAACTTGATGTAGAAAATTCTACACCAAAACCAGAGAAAGTGCGTGATCCGGTTTTCACCGTTGAAGAACCCAAAACAGAAAATGATGAGCTGGCAGAACAATTAGTAGAAGCTCAGGGCGTATATGATCCTACTTTGGATTTGAGTAGTTATAAATTCCCAACGATTGAACTTCTCAATGAATATGAAGCGAGCAAAGTACAGGTAACGCAGGAGGAGTTAAATCAAAATAAGGATCGCATTTTAAGTACGCTTACCAATTTTAAAATTGGCATTCAAAGCATCAAAGCAACGATTGGCCCTACGGTAACGTTGTATGAGATCGTGCCAGAAGCTGGCATTAAAATCTCGCGCATTAAAAATCTCGAAGATGATATCGCGTTGAGTTTATCTGCATTGGGTATTCGTATCATTGCACCTATTCCCGGCAAGGGCACGATAGGTATTGAAGTGCCTAACAAGAATCGTGAAATGGTTGGCATTCGCTCCGTATTGAGTAGTGAGCGTTTTCAAAAGACTGATAAAGAATTGCCTGTGGCGATTGGTAAAACAATTTCCAATGAACTGATGGTGATTGATCTTACCAAGATGCCACACTTGCTGGTGGCCGGTGCAACAGGTCAGGGTAAGTCGGTGGGATTGAATGTGATTCTGGCTTCGCTACTCTATAAAAAACATCCGAGTCAACTTAAGTTTGTTTTGGTCGATCCGAAGAAGGTGGAGATGTCGTTGTTTAGCAAGATTGAAAGACATTATCTGGCTAAACTTCCTAACAGTGAAGAAGCGATCATTACCGATACGAAGAAAGTAGTCTACACACTCAACTCGTTGTGTATTGAGATGGAGAACCGCTACGAGATATTAAAAGATGCCGGTGCGAAAAACATAAAAGAATACAACACGAAATTTGTTGCACGCAAACTTAATCCAAAAGAAGGCCATCGTTTCTTGCCTTACATCGTGTTGGTGATCGATGAGTTAGCCGATTTGATGATGACTGCTGGTAAAGAAGTGGAAACACCTATCGCGCGATTGGCGCAGTTGGCACGTGCTATCGGTATACATCTGGTGGTGGCAACACAACGCCCTTCGGTAAACGTAATTACTGGTGTGATTAAGGCGAACTTCCCGGCACGTTTGTCCTTTAAAGTAACATCGAAGATTGACTCCAGAACTATTTTGGATACCGGTGGTGCGGATCAGCTTATTGGTCAGGGCGATATGTTGTTTTCTTCAGGTTCTGAAATTGTGCGCTTGCAAAGTCCTTTTGTTGATACACCAGAGATTGAAAGGATTTGTGATTTTATAGGCTCGCAACGTGGTTATGATTCTGCCTATATGTTGCCTGAGTTTGAAGGCGAAGATGAAGGAGGAGCCTCGGCTGTTGACTTATCAGATCGTGATCAACTATTTGAAGAGGCGGCACGACTTATTGTAGGGCATCAGCAAGGAAGCACATCGCTGATCCAGCGAAAATTGAAACTGGGATATAATCGTGCTGGCCGTTTGATAGATCAGTTGGAAGCCGCTAAAATTGTGGGCTCATTTGAAGGGTCAAAAGCGAGAGAGGTTTTGATCAAAGATCCCATGAGTTTGGAACAATTATTGACTGAATTGAAAGAAAAGCACACTACATCTTAACTTATAATAATGAAAAAATTCGTTTTCGGTGCCATTTTGATTTTTATCGGCACAGCATCATATTCTCAATATGATCCAAAGGCTCTCGAAATACTGGAGGCCATGAGCAAAAAATATAAAGTAATAACCTCATTTGAAGCAACCCTTACCTCGTCATTGACCAACGAATCGGAAGGTGTGAAAGAAGAATTCAAAGGAAAAATTGTTGTGAAAGGTGAAAAGTTTCGTCTCTCCCTCGATGACCAGGAGATCATCAATAACGGAACTACGGTGTGGACTTACCTGCCTTCTGCCAAAGAAGTGAATATTGATAATTTTGATCCCAGTTCGGATGATATCAATCCAATCAAAATATTTGACATCTATAAAAAAGGATTTAAGTACCTGTATCTGGCCGATAAAACCGAGGCAGGTGTCGTGTTGGAAGAAGTTGACCTGGTGCCAGAGAAGAAAGATGCTCAATACTTCAAAATCAAAATGATGATTGTAAAAAAAGACAAAAGCATTCAAAGCTGGACGATGTTTGACAAAACGGGTAACCGCTATAAATACACCATCACCAAGTTTACTCCTAATGTAAAAGTGGATGATGCGCTCTTCACCTTCGATCCAAAGAAATTTCCGGGTGTAGAAATAATTGATCTTCGATAATTTTTTTAAGTGATTATAGCAACGGGTCTGGTATTTATTTACCTGACCCTTTTTTATTGCCGAAATTGTTAATTGTTCTAATCGCAGAGAAGGAAAAGGCAGATAACCATGGTCATGATTTTGTTTTCAAAAAGGTTAAGGGGTTATCTGAATAACCTCTAATTTAGCTCCATGAATCGATCTCAATTATTTCAACAGATAAAGAAAAAAGGTTCTTATCTATGTGTAGGACTTGATACGGATATTGATAAAATTCCAGCTCATTTGCGATCGGGTCCGGATCCTGTCTTCGAATTCAACAAGCAGATCATTGATGCTACCAAGGAATTTTGCGTTGCCTATAAACCTAACACCGCGTTTTACGAAGCCTTGGGACCAAAGGGGTGGGATAGTCTACAGAAAACACTGGATTATATTCCAAAAGATTGCTTTACCATAGCCGATGCAAAGCGTGGCGATATTGGAAACACCTCTTCACTTTATGCAAAAGCTTTTTTTAAAATGATGAATTTTGATTCCATCACGGTAGCTCCTTACATGGGTGAAGATTCAGTAAAACCATTTTTGGAATTTCCCGGCAAATGGGTGATTCTTTTAGTTCATACGTCCAATCCGGGCAGTGTGGATTTTCAGCAACTGGAAACACGCGATGGAAAATATGTATACGAAGAAGTAATTTTTGCTTCACAGCGCTGGGCCACAGCCGATCAGATGATGTATGTGGTGGGAGCAACAAAAGCTGATAAAATAGTAATAATAAGAGCGCTTGCACCTGATCATTTCTTTCTGGTTCCGGGAGTTGGAGCGCAAGGCGGAGATCTGGAAGCAGTATCCAAAGCAGGAATGAATCCTGAGTGTGGCTTGCTGGTAAATTCATCTCGTGCCATTATTTACGCTTCCTCGGGTGAAGACTTTGCTGATGCCGCGCGAAAAGAAGCTCAGAAAGTGCAAAAGGAGATGAGCATGTTTTTGCATAGCTTTATACAATAAGCGGATACTTTCTGGTTGTCTTTAATTCGTCATGAAGTGAGTGAATCATTCTTACACTATCTGTGGCAATTTCAATACTTCGATAAGAAGGAGTTAAAAACGACTGCCGGTGATTGCCTTGTTATTTTTAGGCCCGGATTACTTAACACCGATGCAGGTCCTGATTTTTCGCAGGCCAAAATAAAAATTGATAAAATTGATTGGGCAGGTAGCGTTGAAATTCATATCCAGTCATCCGGGTGGATTGATCATAATCATCACCATGATAAAGCGTACGAAAATGTAGTGTTGCATGTGGTGTGGGAGGAAGACAAACCCATCTATCGCCATGACGGAACCAGAATTCCATCGTTGGAATTGAAAGGCAGAGTAAGCAATCAACTCATTCAAGATTACCAAAGGCTGATCAATAATTCATCCGTTATTCCGTGCGAGCGTTCATTCAGGAGAACGGATAGCCTCGTCAAACTTTCGATGGTGGATAAAGCGTTGATGAAGCGGCTTGAAGACAAGGCCAACATGGTGAATAGTTTGTTGAATCAAAACCATGGTGATTGGGAAGAAACAACTTATCAGATGCTGGCTTCCAATTTTGGTTTTAAAGTAAATAAGGATCCGTTTCTTCAACTTGCCAAAGCACTTCCTTATAAGATCGTTCAAAAACATCGTGATCAGCCTCTTCAAATGGAGGCATTGCTTTTTGGCCAGGCAGGATTTTTAGTGGCTAAAACCAAAGATAAATACATAACGAAACTATTTGTCGAGTATGAATTCCTCAGTAAAAAATATTCATTGCAGGAAGCTCAGATGAATCCGGCACAATGGAAATTTTTGCGCTTGCGACCTTCTAACTTTCCAACCTTGCGCCTGGCGCAGTTTGCTTCGTTACTTCATTCCAGAAAAAGTATTTTTTCGAACATCATCGAGATAGAAAATTATAAGGATTTACTTCAATTTTTTAAAGTGACTACATCGCCTTATTGGAACACACATTATCGCTTTGGAAAAAAAGCAGAAGGAGCAGTTCCAGACTTTGGCGAACCAAGTGCTGATGTGGTGATCATTAATTCTGTGGTGCCGTTGCTGGTTGCTTTTGGTAAAACTAAAGACGATTGGAGCCTGGTGGATAAAGCGGTGAGTATATTGCAATCCATTCCTGCTGAGAAAAATAAGATTGTAACGATGTGGAAAGATCTTGGATATACCAGCAAGAGTGCTTTTGATTCGCAAGGACTTATTGAACTTTATAATAACTTTTGTCAACGCAGGCAATGCCTTAATTGCGCCATCGGTTCTGCTATTCTAAAACCTGATGCCTCTGTTTCATGATAGAAGTTTTTCACTTTATTCTCATTTTTAGTATCACGTGGATTTTTTTCAAAAAGAACGGAAACGAATATCCGCGAATTTTCTGGCTTGCATTCATCTTCAAACTATTGATGGGCGCTGGGTTAGGGCTTTTATACATCTACTATTATTCAGCTAACGATACGTGGCTTTTTTTTAAAGACTCTACCGTACTCGCTCAGTTTGCCAAAAGTGATTTTGCCGCCTACCTGAATTTTTTATTTACAGATGAAATTTCTGATCACCTGAAAGCACAATTGATCAATAGCCAACCGCGCTCTCTTTTTCTGGCTAAGTTCATGAGTGTGTTTTCATGGATCGGAGGCAATAGCTATTGGATAAGTGCTGCGTACTTTTCGCTCATTGCTTTTGTTGCATCCTGGTATTTATTTTCTGTGGTGACCAGTCTCTTTGAAAACTCGTGGCTTGCGGCTTCCCTTTCTTTTTTATTTTTTCCTTCCATAGTATTTTGGAGTTCGGGCCTGATCAAGGAAACGTTGGCTCTTGCTGGAATTTATTTTATTGTGGGTTTCTTCTTGAAATTCATTCATCAGCAAAAACTGTTGTGGTTTGAATGGATTATCGCACTCTATGGTTTTTATGTGGCATGGAATCTAAAATACTATTGGACGGCTTTATTCGGTGCTGTTGTGTTTACTGATGTCACTGTGTTTTTAGTAAGCAGACGGTTTTCGTTTATGCAAAAGCATAAGGTCATAAGTTGGTTCATCATTTTTATCTCCTTATGTGGAGGAGCAAGCCTCCTGCATCCCAATTTTCACCTCAATCGTTTTTTGGATGTGCTCATTACCAACCACGACACGTTTGTGAGAATTTCAGATGAAGATGGACTGATCCACTTTTATAACCTGCATGCGAGTTGGGCCAGTGTTATGCTTAATTCGCCATGGGCGCTTTTTTCAGGATTGCTGCGTCCGTTTGTTTGGGAAGCATCCGGCATCACGGCCCTGTTAGCCTCTCTGGAAAACCTGATGATTGCAATACTATTGATATCTGCCCTCAGCGGTTTTAGAATGAAGAACGCTCACGGTCTTCTTCTCTTTTCAACCATCATGTATATCACGCTGCTTTGCATTTTCCTTGCATTATCCACACCCAACCTGGGCACGCTTTCGCGCTATCGGGTGGGCTTTCTTCCTTTTTTGATTTTTATCATATTGTATCGCAATCCTCTGATTAATTATACATGTGACAGAATCAGGGCTAAGATTTTAATGGATTTTAAGCTTTAGCTTAATTTGAATTGCTTTTTTTAGCCCCAAGCTTTAATCCTGCTTTAATACTCGGAATAATAAAGAAGTACCTGTCTTCTGGATTATTTCTAAATGGAGACGACTTATTGACATTTTGCATATAAATCACACTTCCTTCAACACCAAGCGAAAATCTATTTTTGAATACATATTGATATCCTATTAATGCTCCCGCACCAGGTCCGTAGAAATATTTCTTGTTTATCGGGGTGAAATAGCAGAGGTCTATGCCAAGAAAAAAACCTTGATAGGTTTTGTGTGATTTAAAATAAAACGGATAAACTTTTACTTCATATGCGAGGATTAGATTTTCAGTTCCAAAAGAAAATTTTGTAGGCTTGAAAAATGGATTGAACTTATAATAATCAATGCGAGGGCCAGACGTAAAGTACTTGTGTTTCATGAAAACTCTTTCCTGTTCCAGATTAAGAATAATTGATGGTGCTTCCTTAAAAGAAGTATATCCGCCTATTTTAGTTAATGGTCTATTATCACTTTGGCTAAAACAATGGAATGAGATTAATATTGCAACTAACGAAGTTGCAGCCGGACAAAATATCAAAATTCTTTTCATTTGATTTTTTATTCGTAATATGGAAACCTGCCTCAGACGGCAGGCTTCCATATTTGGTCTTATAAAATTACTTTAAAACATAGGACTCAAAGTTAATTTTTAATAATGACACGTTTCACATAACGATCTTCACCAAATCGTACGTGCAGATAGTAAATGCCATTTCTGAATTTTCTTGTGTCAAGATTAGTTGTTGCCTCAGCTGGGGCTAGGTTGATTAGTTTTGAATTAGAATCATCAACTAGCTCTATACCATCGGCCACAACATTGTATTGAGTGCCATCGGCTTCATTAAGCACCGAAGTTGTAACTGTTAAATCTTCACTTGATGGGTTAGGCGAAACACTAATGAGAAATGAACCACAACCGTATCCTTTCTTAGTTAAATAAAAACTTGTATTAGAGCTTGTGCCGCACGTATTTGTTGCATTAACGCATATGGCCACACTTGAATAACCGCTACTGGGTAAGGTAAAATTGCAGGTGGTATTGTTTGAATAATAAGATATTCCTGGAGTTACACTCCACGATGTGCTCGTAACCGGCCCATTCCAAGCCACGCCGGCCCAATGATTTCCCGGGCATATTTGATATCCTGCATAATAACTGGAGCCATCTACTACCTGACTGATTATACCCGGTTTACCCAACCAAATACTTTTATTTACATTTTGGGTTGCGCAAGTGATGCCATTGGTAGTAAAGTTAAATACTCCGGTAAGCGTTGCCATTTCATTTGAGCCTGTACTTGTAGCTTTTACGGTCTTTGGATTTAGTGTGCCATTAACAGATTGTATGTTACTTGAATAATTCCAACTTACAAGTTGCCAGCTATCAGCTATCAGGAACACTCACAGGAGTATAACTTTGCTGCTGATCGATGCAATTATATAAATAATCAACTCCGTAGATTATTGGAGTACCTGGAGAAGGTCCCAATGTCACACTTTTGTCTCCATTAGAGCATATAAATGTAGCTGTATGATCACAAACTTTAATGTGAATATTGCCGATTGTTCCAATTACACTATTATTCCATTTAACACTAAAATTAGTGATTGCTAAATTACCTTCATAGAAGTCCATACATGTAACCCATGTTTGAGTAACTGGATTAAGTATTAAGCCATTGGTAATACATAATTGTACATCTCCTCCACCATAATCATCTTCATATTGATAGGTGAGTTCAGAATTTGGACAAGCGTAACTTGGTCCTGTTACATGTGCATAGAAACCGTTTGCCTTCCCGGGAACTAAAAGCATTAAAAATCCAAATAAAATAAGAGGAGCCAGATTCGCTCCAGGAAGGAATATTTTAGGTAAATTTTTCATATTTTTTTTGTTTTTTGACGGGTCAAATGAAGTCACTAGGGCAATAATGACCTACATCAATTTTTATGATTCTTATCATGATTACCGCCTGTAAAAGCCTATGAAAAATTCTAAAATCTAAAGGAATCAATCTCTCAGTTCATTTAGTTCTTTACCTTTGCCCCATGGAAAATCCGGTAATCATTTTTGGGGCAAATCATCTCGGTCGTGCTGCCAAAGAAATTTTTGAAACGAATGGTGTGGTGGTGTATGGTTTTTTAGATGATGACAAAAAACTGCACAACATCGAGTTGGATGAAGTGGTTGTGTTAGGCGACACCGACAACGATGGATTCTTAAAACTCATCGGCAAAAAATGCGAAGCCTTTGTGGCGGAGGATGACAACAAACTGAGAAAGGGTTTAGTGCAGATGCTGCAGGAAGTAAGAAAGATGCAGCCGGTGAATGCCATTCACTCGCAATCGGTCGTCTCGCTGAAGGCTACCATTGGTCATGGCAACTTCATCGATTATGGCGTTTACCTGGCACCGGGCGCAACCATGGGGAGTCATTGTATCCTTAATGCCCGTACCACTATTGGTGTGAATGCTACCCTGGGAAACTTCGTGCAGGTAGGATCAGGAAGTAACATCAACGCTGGGGTCATCATTGAAGATGAAGTATTCATCGGATCAGGGGTAACCATCGTATCCGGAGTAACCATTGGCAAAGGCGCGCGCATCGGTGCAGGTTCTGTAGTCATTGCTCCTGTAAAGGCTGGTGAAACTGTATTTGGAAATCCGGCACAAAAAATAAAAAGCTAAACAGCTAAACAGCATCTTATCGAGTATCCAGTAACCTGTATCTAGTTATGGCTAAAATATCCGAAACTGATCTTGTTTTAAATCCGGATGGAAGTGTTTATCATTTGAATTTATTACCCAAACATATTTCTGATATCATCATTGCCGTGGGCGATCCGGGACGTGTCTATTCGGTGAGCCAGTATTTTGATGAAGTTGAGTTTGAAATGAACAAGCGTGAGTTTATCACACACGTGGGCAAATATAAAGGCAAGCGCATTACCGTGATTAGTACGGGCATTGGTCCGGATAACGTAGAGATTGTACTTAGTGAACTGGATGCCTTAGCGAACATCGATTTAAAAACGCGCGAACCAAAGTCGCGCAAGAAGAAATTAAAGATTATCCGTATAGGCACATCGGGTTCATTACAAGAAGATATTCCTGTAGGGTCACACCTGGTTTCTGATTATGCGGTGGGCCTCGATAACCTGTTGAGTTTTTACGATCTGCCCATGGACGATGTGGAGGCTGGGTTGGCGCACGACATCCTTCGCAAAACAGGACTTCCTTTTATGCCTTATGTGGTAAGAGGTTCCGAGACCCTTCGCGATCAGATAGCAGGCAGTGATATGATTAAAGGAAACACAGTGACCTGTCCCGGGTTTTATGCACCACAAGGACGAGCGCTTCGCATACCGATTCGTTTTCCTAACTTGTTGGAAGATCTGAATTGCTTTCACAAAGGTGACTTCTGGCTCACCAACTTTGAGATGGAGACTTCTGCCTACTACGCCTTCGGCAAATTGATGGGCCATGAAGTACTCAGCGCCAATGCGATTATTGCCAACCGCATGAAGACAAAATTCTCAAAAGACCCTCACAAAATTGTAGATAACCTGATTAAGAAAGTGTTGGATCGGGTTTGATTACTCACCAATTACTTAAGCGCTGATTTCGCCATTTTACTGAATGATACCCTTATAAATTTTTTAGTATATGACAAAAGTCATATGTCTGTTTGTGCATTACCAATAGCTTGTCGAAAATATTTTTGACTGGTATGATGGAAACATTTCCTCCTTTGATTGCTAAAGCCTCACGGGTAATACGTAGTAAAGCAAATTTTTATTGGAAAATTGTTCAGGTTTTGTTTTGGTTAATAGGCATCACGATGCTTTTATTCATGTTGTTTCTTCCTCCCATAGGGGTAACATTATTTTGGAACATGCTCATTCCTGTAGCTCCGGCACTATTGGTAGTGGGCACAGGTTTTTGGCGAAATGTTTGCCCGTTGGCAACCACCGCACTCTTTCCTGATCGGTTTGGGTTCTCAAAAAAAATAAAACTGACTACGCATCAACTAAACATCTTCAACTTGATTGCGATCATCGCTTTATTCGTGATCATTCCCTTGCGCCATGTTGTTTTTAATACTGACGGACAAGCCACCGCTTTTTTGATAATCGGGGTAACCACGGTGGCGGTAGCATCGGGCTTTCTTTTTGAACGAAAAAGTGGCTGGTGTTCTGGTCTCTGCCCTGTGCATCCGGTAGAGAAGTTGTATGGTTCCGGTGTTGCTTTCACAATGCCCAATCTGCATTGTGGTTCTTGTGTTCATTGTTCGCGTCCGTGTCCTGATTCCACCGCCAATATTACCGTAAAGTCAACCAAATCAAAGGCATCGAAAATAAGCAAATATTTGCTGGTGGGTGCTTTCCCAGGATACGTTTGGGGATGGTTTCAGGTTCCTGATTTTACAGGCGCTCGTGCAATTGAAAAAATTCTTTTGGTCTATGGTTCTCCCATGCTCGGAGGCATTGCCACATTGATTAGTTACCTGGTGTTGAAAAGACTCCTCGGAAAGGATCGCGATAGCGAATTAATCAGTTTTTTTGCTGCCGTCACCGTGTCGTGCTATTATTGGTTTCGGCTACCTCAATTAATCGGATTCAGCCCGCGGGATACGAATGGTGTTTTTTTTGATCTTAGCAATCAATTACCCTATTGGACGCCACTGGTACTTAATGTCCTATCCAGTTCCTTCTTTTTATGGTGGATCGTTCTGCGTAGAAAATCACCAATGAGTTGGTCTAAAAGACCAAGCAAAGCACTTATGGCAAATTGAAATTTTTTGAAAAAAAATTAGATTGGTGAATTTTAATTACCCGGTTGAAGACATGCTCTCCATCTTCACAATATGCTTACTGGCCTGGTAGGCATCGGTATTGTAAAAACCAGAAAGGATGCGATGGGCAATTTGTTCAACAATAAGTTCATCATCCGACTTGCCTTTCTTGCCTCTCCAGAACACACGTTGCGGATGGCGCTTCATATCATCCACATACGATCTGGCGTGATTAAACTCATCATCCGTAAAGGTAATCGTAAAGCAGGTTACAACTTTTTTTGTTTCCATAGGTTAATAATTATGAGGGAGTAGGTTTCAATTCTTATACCGTTATTTTCTACGATTTTACAAAAATTCCGGTGGGCTTGTCAACAGCCATGGCCGCCAGCGGTCATTTCTGTTCGGGCATGGAACAAAATTAATCCCTGATTAAGCTTAATTTTACAGTCTACTTATGAGAGAATACGAAATTTACACACTGAAGAACGGTATACGGGTTATTCATAATCACATCACCACTTCTAAAATTGTGCACTGCGGCATTATGCTGGATATCGGAAGCCGTGATGAGTCTACTAAAAATCAGGGCATCGCTCACTTTTGGGAACATATGGCTTTCAAAGGAACGCACAAACGGAAATCATTTCATATTTTAAATCGCTTGGAGTCAATTGGCGGGGAGCTCAATGCGTTTACCGATAAAGAAAAAATTCTTTTCTATGCTTCCTTACGTGATGATTATTTTGAACGTGCATTAGAATTACTCACCGACATTACGTTTGATTCCATCTTTCCTAAAATGCAAATTGAAAAAGAGCGCCAAGTTATTCTGGAAGAGATGTCGATGTACCACGATGATCCGGAAGATTCCCTTCAGGATGAATTTGACTCCGTTATTTTTTCCGGCCATCCGCTGGGGATGAATATACTGGGAATAGAAAAAACAGTGAGTTCCTTCAAAAGAAAAAATTTTACCGAGTTTGTGAAGGAACACCTGGATACCCGCAAGGTGGTGTTCTCCTGCGTAGGTAACATTCCAATGGTGAAAGTAATAGAGTTGGCTGAAAAACACTTAGGTCACATACCAAAGTCTACATCAAGAATAAAGAGGAAAAATTTTATTGGCTACACACCCAAGCATGTAACCCTGCAGCGACCAGTGAAACAGGCGCGCTGTGCGATGGGTCGCTCTTCCTATTCCTTTTCAGATGAAAAGCGCAGTCCGTTTTATATGCTCACCACCATTTTAGGTGGCTCTGGTATGAACTCCCGTTTGAATCTGGCGCTACGCGAAAAGCATGGCTTTGTATATTCAATCGGTGCGCAGTTTGTCCCTTTTACGGATACGGGTTTGTTTGTGATTTCTTTTGGAACGGAGCCATCGCAAATGAAGAAGAGCATTGAACTGGTGAAACTAGAACTGCAAAAATTGCGTGATGAACCTTTGGGAGTGAAACAACTTTCGTCCAGCAAAGAACAAATACTTGGGCAGATTGCTATGGCGGAAGAGAATAACATCAGCTTCATGATGATGATGGCACGCAATCTATTGGATCAGGGCCGGGTTACGTCATTGGAAGAAATTTTTGATCGCGTGAAAAACACTTCGGCCTTGCAACTTCAGGAACTGGCCAACGAGATGTTTAATGAAAAGCGATTGAGTTACCTGATTATGGAACCCAATAAGTAATATGGATTTTCTCCCTGAAGACATCGAGAGCTATGTATTAGATCATACATCTTCGGAATCTGCTTTATTAAAAAAGATAACACGAGACACACATGCCAAGGTGTTGATGCCGCGTATGCTATCCGGGCAGGTGCAAGGAAGGTTTCTCGCCATGATCAGCCATGTGATGAGTCCAAAAAATATTCTGGAGGTGGGTACCTACACAGGATATTCGGCACTCTGTTTAGCAGAGGGATTGCCGCCCGATGGAAAGTTGATTACGATTGACATCAACGAAGAGCTCGAGAGCAGAGTAAGAAAATATGTTGAGGAAGCAGGGTTACATCTTAAGATCGATTATCGTATAGGCAATGCAGCCGAAATCATCCCCACTCTAGATATAAAATTTGATTTGGTTTTCATTGATGCCGACAAAGAGAATTATTCAAAATACTACGATTTGATAGTTGACAAAGTGCGATCCGGTGGATTAATCCTTGCCGACAATGTACTATGGAGTGGCAAGGTAACTAAACCCAAACCCGATAAAGACACACGAGCACTACTAGAATTCAATCAGAAAGTTATGAATGATCCACGTGTAGAAAATCTATTGTTGCCGTTGCGGGATGGCCTTATGATGATGCGAAAGATTTGATCCTGATCTATTCACGTGCTTCGGTATTTTAATTACCTTTGTCCCATGAGATTTTTTGCAGTTGCACTCATTTTTTCCGGAGTTGCTCCCTCATACGCGCAAACTCCTGAAGTGCCCCATAAGATGCATTTCGCTGACATGACGCTTACCATTCGTGATGATGCCAGACGTGAAATTCAGAAAGATGTGGATGCACTTACAAAGTCCCCAAAGTATTTTGGTATAAAAGTGGAACGTGCCCGAACCTATTTTCCATTCATTGAAAAGATATTTGCCGAGGAGCGCTTGCCTGATGACTTCAAATACTTGGCCCTGCAGGAAAGCGCTTTAATTGCCGATGCTGTTTCTGTTTCAAATGCGGTGGGCTTTTGGCAATTCAAAGACTTTACTGCGATCCAGATGGGTATGCGGGTAGACAAACAGATTGATGAGCGGATGAATATTATTTCTGCCAGTCGCGGAGCGGCCAAATACTTGAAGGAAAATAACTATCAATTCGACAACTGGTTAGTCGCACTGCAGGCTTACCAGATGGGTGCAGGCGGTGTAAAGCGTTTAGTCGGAGATAAGTTCAATGGCGTGAGGCACATGGAAATCACTTCGGATACTTATTGGTATGTTAAAAAATTCATTGCTCATAAATTGGCTTTTGAAAAAGCTGTGCAAGGTGAGCCACAGGTTAAGATTCAGATTATCAAATTAAGAGAGAAAAAGGAATTGAGTGATCTCGCCAAAGAATTAGGGATTGATGAAACGGAATTGGCAACGAATAACAAATGGATACTATCAAGTTCGATTCCTGACGACAGAACGTATGCATTGCTTTTACCTATAGGAAAATTCAATGAAGATTTTAACAAGCTGCTTATTCCCATCACCATTACGGCAGTAGCTTCTCCTGACGAAAGAACGGATGCATTGCTTTTGCCAAAAGGAAAATTCAATGAAGATTTTAACAAGCTGCTTATTCCGGCTACCACTACTGCAGTAACTTCGAAGGGTAATGGTACCCCCATCAGGAAGGAAATTAATGGAGTGATGGCTATTCAGGCTTTGGCCAATGTAGATCATGCGGCAATGGCCGCAAGGGCCGGGGTTAGCTTAAGTGATTTTTTGAAATTCAATGACCTTTCAATCAGTAATTCAATAAGGGAAGGAGAATTTTATTTTACAGCCAAGAAGAAAAATCGATCTTCGACACTTACGCACACACTGGCCAAAGGAGAAGATTTGTGGTTAGTGAGTCAACATTATGGTGTATCGTTAAAGAGAATAAAGAAGTTGAATCGCCTTCGTGTTGGGGATGATCTAAGCGCTGGTGACGTTGCCTGGTTACATACCAAGAGACCACTCAATCAGCCTGTTGACGAAACTCCGGTATTGCCAGTGGTTAAAACTGAAAATGGAGATTTTTTTGATTGGGAGGCAAATCCAGGCACATCAGATACCATTGTTGTGAGTAAACCAACTTTAATAGTTGAGAATACTAAGAGTGAAAAAAAATCTGATACGGAAAGTAAAGTAGAAACAGTTGTTGTTAATCCCTCTTCAAATGAAGGCAATCATGTTGTAGCTCCAGGTGAAACGCTCTATGCGATAGCCAAGAAGTATAATGTGGCGGTTACACAACTGATGGAATGGAATCAACTGGATATAACGCGTGGTCTTCAACCCGGCCAGTATATTAGGACTATGAATCCAGCTGAATCCGTTAACATGCAACCTGAACCAAAGCCAATTGAGGTAAAAAGTGAATACTGGATTACCCACGAAGTGAAGACTTCTGATACCTTGTATAGCATAGCACGCCAGTATAATGTTACCATCAAGGAAATTATGGATTGGAATGGAATGGCTGATTTTTCGCTTTCAAAAGGTGATAGTTTGAAGATTTTGACCCGATAATCCCCATTTTGATCTTTTATATGCCCATTTTTTCAAGTTTATGAAGCGCATATTTTTAAATCCTCGTTATGTGTTAAAAAACAATAATTTTGCAGTTGTCGAATTAGTATTAATAAATGTTTTTAAATCAACTTTTAGGTGAAATCTATTGATCTTGTTTTGCTGGTGGATGATAATGATACTGATAATTTTATCAGCAAAAGGATTATCGAGATTACAAAGTTTGCAAACCGGGTTGAGGTAAAGAGCTCAGGGAGGGGTGCTTTAGATTATCTGCGTGAACATCAGAACAATCCGGAACAAATTCCAAGCATCATTTTTTTGGATATCAATATGCCAATCGTTGACGGATTTGTTTTTCTCTATGAATTCGAAACATTTAATGAATTGGTAAAGAATAAAAGCAAAGTGATCATCCTGTCAAGTTCCGACAATAAGCGTGATATCGATAAGATTATAAACAATAACCATGTGATCAAGTTTATCACCAAGCCTCTTACCGAAATGGCTTTGGATGAAATCCGGCTAAATATTATCTGATTTTCTCGGGGTACCCTTATAGCGAAAACATCCTATTTATGAAATGAAAAAGTATGTCAAAGTTCACGTTAATTACCATAATCGTTCTGGTATCAACCTACGCTCAGGGTCAGGTGATTCGGGTAGACTCGACTACATATTGGAAAAAATATTTCAGAACAGGACTTAATATAAACCAGGCTTCTTTCTCATCCAATTGGAAAGCCGGTGGTGTTAATTCTTTTGGCTTTAACGCATTGCTTAACTATAAAGCGAGTTATAAAAAGAACAAAACTTCGTGGGATAATCAATTCGATTTTCTTTATGGCATGGTAAACAATCAGGGTCAAGGATATCGCAAAACCTTAGATCGGATTTACATGGAAACTAAAGTGGGTCACGATCTTAATGAAAAATGGAGTTTAACAACCTCTGTTAATTTTCTATCCCAGTTTACCAAAGGTTATAAATATGATAAAGATGCCAATGGGGTAGAGACCGGGACACTTATTTCAGATATTTTTGCGCCAGCATTCATTACTTCAGCCTGGGGTTTTGAATATCATCCGGTAATTTATTTTAAATTAACACTATCCCCATTTTCTCCCCGTGTTACTATTGTTGCTGATAATAACGGAAGATTTGATGCTGTTGATGTGGTTAAACCTTATGGCGTTAACGTAGGCGAATCCACCCGCTTCGAGTGGCTCGCGTTTCAAATGCATGCAGAGTTTAACAAAGACATTGCTCAGAATCTGAACTTGAAATGGAGGTATGTTATGTTTGCCAATTATGAAACGATAGAGCCTAAAACCATTGATCATCGTCTTGACGTTAATCTAACAGCTAAGATCAATAAGTTCATGAATGTAAGCTTAGGAGGCATCATGATCTACGATTCCGATCAGGACACTGGTGTGCAGCTAGCTCAGGCATTTACGTTGGGAATTGCGTACTCGTTTCAGAATTTTGAAGAGAAGAAATAAATATTTTAAAATCATATCAGTAAAAGACCCCGGTTATTCGGGGTTTTTTATTTTAAAAGGCAGGTTACTCTGTATGGAGGTGCAAAACCTGATTTATTGTTTAATAATTTGCAGATCGGTTAAACTGAGGACGAAGTGTTTCCTGGCTTCAAAAACGGCTAGTTGTCTCACGATGTTATAGTCAGAGCTTTCACGTCTAAAGCCCAACCATTGAAGCTGACTGCCTTACTTTGTTAAGATCAAGCTGAGCCGCTGCACTATTTATCCAATAGGCTATTATAAGAATGACTAAAATCTTTTTCATACTGTTAAAGTTTGGTTTATTTGAGTTACTAAAAATGCATGAACCATGTCAAAGGAGAAATTTATTGAATCAATATCTAAGTCGTATTCCATTTCCGGATCTTCTATTTATCTGGGAGCAGGAATTTATCAGGGAGAAATTCTGGCTGAGGCTAAGGTAAATCTTCCTCTCAAGATGATGAACCGGCATGGATTGGTTACCGGAGCCACAGGTTCGGGTAAAACCAGAACATTACAATTGTTGGCTGAGCAACTTTCCAATGCAGGCGTATGTGTGTTTATGCCTGACATGAAAGGTGATGTTTCCGGATTGGCAAAAGACGGTGTGGCCAATGAGAAGATCAATGAACGAGCATCCGCATTAGGTATTCAATATGCGGCTGCAGGTTTTCCGGTAGAGTTGTATTCACTTAGTGGAAAAGCTGGTTCACAGATGCGTGCAACGATTACGGAATTTGGCCCGGTGTTGCTAAGCAAAGTACTTGAGCTGAATGAAGTGCAAAGTGGTGTGCTGATGATCTTATTCAAGTATGCAGATGACAACGCATTGCCCATCGTTGATCTCAATGATTTAAAAAAAGTATTGAATTACCTGACCGAGGGAGAGGGAGCTGCTGAAATAAAAGGTGATTATGGAAAAATATCTTCCGCCACAGCGAGCACTATCCTGAGAAAGATTGTAGCACTAGAGCAGCAAGGTGTTGACCAGTTATTCGGAGAGAAGTCATTTGATATCGATGATCTTTTCGAAAAGGTAGATGGACGAGGAGTGATTAGTTTATTGAACGTAGCCGATGTGCAAAGCCAGCCAGCTATTTTCTCAACATTCATTCTTGCTCTACTGGCCGAGTTGTATCAGAATTTGCCGGAAGCCGGAGATCTTGATAAGCCGAAACTCGTGTTCTTTTTTGATGAAGCACATTTACTTTTTAAAGATGCTCCCAAAGCATTTATGGATCAGATTGATCAGATCATTCGCCTCATTCGATCGAAAGGCGTTGGTGTATTTTTCTGCACTCAGGTTAGTCAGGATGTTCCAGCAAATGTGTTGGCACAGTTAGGTAATCGGGTTCATCATGTTATCCGTGCCTTTACACCCAACGATGTAAAAGCACTTAAGGAAACGATCAAGTCATTCCCTAAATCTGAGTTTTACGATATGGAGCAACAGTTTACTCAGCTGGGCACAGGACAGGCTTTC
Organism: Bacteroidota bacterium; assembly: GCA_947470895.1. Taxonomy (GTDB): domain Bacteria; phylum Bacteroidota; class Bacteroidia; order Cytophagales; family Cyclobacteriaceae; genus ELB16-189. The sequence goes on along the minus strand of CANIVF010000009.1, from coordinate 68,171 downwards.
ATCACAGTTCTTAACGAAAAAGGAATTCCAACAGAAACGGTTGTTACTCACCTGGCACCACCATCTTCGTTAATGGGGCCGCTTACTCCTCAGGAATACCAATCGCATCTCGATAGTTCCTACATGTATAAAAAGTACAAGGAAACGGTTGATCCGAGAAGTGCCTTTGAAATGCTGGATGAAAAAATGCAATCGGCTAGAAAAGAAGAGGAGAAGCAAGAAGAAATCAAACAAGAGGAAAAAACGTCTTCACGCGCTGCAGTAAGAAAAGAGAGGAGCACGCTGGATGAAGTATTATCATCACCAGTTACAAAACAAATAGGCCGTGAGCTAGTTAGAGGTGTTTTTGGTATGCTTTTCGGATCGACACCAAGAAGAACTACAACGCGTAGGAGATACTAAGTTTTGCATTTTAAGAGCAATCGTCAATTCCCATAGGTATTTGGAAATTTCCACAGGCTAAATATCCTTGTTTATAATTATTCTAAATAATTGTATTTTGGTGCTTTACATTCAAGGATCGATGGCAATGATAGATATAATAGTAGCTGATCATCAAAGCCTTACTCTTTCTGGGTTGCAATTTATTCTTCAAGACAGACCTGATTTTAGGCTGTCTTCAATAATTCATGAGCCTGCAATGCTTGAAAGTGAGATTTCAAGAATAAAACCAGATGTATTGATTGTGGATTATAATTTACCAGAATATATATCACCCGATCAGTTAGAAAATATTTTGCGTGCCTGTCGTGTGAACACACTGGTGATAACTTCTGATGATGATAAAACAAGCATCATGAGGGTAGTTCAGATGGGGGTTCAGGGATTTTTAACTAAATCGTGTAGCAAAGAAGAAATTTTGCTGGCCATTCGGGCAACCGCTCGTGGCGAAAAGTTCTTTTGCCATAAAGTACTAAACATGATCCTTGAAAAAACGGATCCAACTATTGAACGATTGGAATGCGGGCCAACCGGGCTCACTCAGCGCGAAACTGAGATACTTAAAAACCTGGCTGCCGGCTTTTCTACAAAAAAAATTGCAGACTTGCTCAATCTGAGCCCGCATACTGTTCATGCGCACCGTAAGAACATCATTAAAAAACTCGACATTAAATCGCCCACCGAATTTGTGGTTTATGCCATTGATTTTGGCTTGCTCAAGCCTAAAAAGTATTAGTACCCTTTAAAGGGTAGATGAATTTTACCCCTCAAAGGTGATTTTTTCGCCAATCTCCGATATTGATATTTGCTTATTATTTATAATAAGTAGAATGCATTTTAAGCCTTATCAATTCTTTATGAGATACGCACTTGTACTAATTAACGTAATGATGGTTAATTCATTAATTGCCCAGGAGCAAGATTCTATTCCTGCCCGGATTTTATCTGAGATCACCATCGTTGGGCAAAAGAGCAAGTCGGATATACACCAACTTCCTGAAATTGTGGGCACCAACATTTACGCTGGCAAAAAAAGTGCATTGGTTGTACTTGATCATGTAAAAGGAAATATTGTCACCAACACGATGCGTCAGGTAATGGCAAAAGTGCCTGGCATTTTTATCTGGGAAAGTGAGGGTAGTGGCATTCAAATTAATATTGCTGGCCGTGGTCTAAGCCCAAATCGCTCCTGGGAATTCAATGTTAGGCAAAACGGCTATGATATTTCTGCCGATCCATATGGATACCCGGAAGCCTACTATAACCCACAACTTCAATCAGTGCAGCGCATTGAAGTGGTGCGTGGTCATGGATCCCTTCAATATGGGCCACAGATTGGTGGCATGGTCAATTATATTCTTAAAAATGGTAGCGAGTTTACTAAACCGGTTCAGGTGGAAACGTATCAGACTGTTGGAAGCAATGGACTATTGAACACTTATAATGCCGTAGGGGGCAAGACTGGTAAGTTAAATTATTACGCATTCTTTGATCACCGCAGTGCCGATGGCTGGAGAGACAATAACGAATATCGCAGCAATACAGGATCGACAACCTTCACATATCAGGTATCGGCTAAGGTAGCTGTTACCACAGAGTTTACGCGTTGGCATTCGTTGAGCCAACAACCTGGTGGCCTTACTGATGATCAATTTCAAATCAATCCAAAGCAAAGTTTGCGAAGTAGAAATTGGTTTGATTTGAGGTGGCAAACAGTTGCTGTAACCACCGATTTAAAACTTACTTCCGGACAACGATTAAACATAAAGCTCTTTAACATCCTTGGAGATCGCAACAGTGTTGGCTTTTTACCAAGTGCAGGAATTACCGTGGCAGATGAGATTAATCAGTCAATAGGAGAGTATAGTTCGCGCACGGTAGACATAGACCAATACAGGAATTATGGCATGGAGGCCAGATACCTGTTGGGTTATCAAAAAGGAAGATTAGGTCATAATTTAAGTGCTGGAATGCGCTTGTATTCAGGAACTACGCTGCGCTATCGTGGTGGAAAAGGAACACCAGAGGCATCCTATGAAACTACATTGCAAGATGGGACCTCGTGGACAGGCGACATTGATTATGGTAGTAAAAACGCAGCTTTTTTTGCCGAAAATTTATTTAGCATCTCTGATAAATTTATCGTGGTACCAGGTATTCGTTATGAATATTTATTTGCTAAAGCCAGCGGCTATAGCAGTGTATCTAATGGCAATCCGGTTTATTTACAAAATCAGGAGCGAGGCAGAGGCTTTTTGATCGGTGGGTTTGGCATGGAGTATTCAATTTCAAAAACATCTAAGCTTTATGCGAATGCAACACAATCCTACAGACCTGTTCAGTTTGCCGACTTAACCACTCCGCCAACCACCGATGTGATTGATCCTGATCTTACTGATGCAAAAGGAGTGAATATCGACCTTGGCTATCGGGGCAATCTTGAAGGTTATTTAGTCTTTGATGTGAGCGCCTTTCATCTGATCTATGACAATCGTGTAGGCACAATAAAACAACAACGTGTCGATGGATCGTTTTACAATTACAAAACCAATGTGGGCAGTAGCGCTTCAAGTGGGATAGAAGCATTTGGAGAGTTAAATATCACAAAGGCAACAAGTAATTCAGCTCGTTTAGGCGAGCTGAGTATGTTTGTTTCGTATGGGTATAATGATGCTCGCTACAATAACTTTCAAGTGATATCCGTTGTCGATAATGCGTTGAGCGAGACCAATTACAAGGGTAAAAAAGTAGAGTATGCGCCTGAGCATATTTTAAGAGCCGGATTAACTTATGAATTTAAAGGATTCTCATCCAGTATTCAATACAGCTACACCGACCAATTATTTACTGATGCAAACAATACTCAAGCGCCATCGGCCAATGGACAAAATGGATTGATACCAGCTTATGCGATTGTAGATATTACGATTGGTTACAATCATAAATCGGGCTTGCTGGTAAAAGCCGGAGTGAATAACCTCGCAGATAAAAATTACTTTACGCGCAGAGCAGGTGGCTATCCTGGTCCGGGAGTATTGCCCGCTGATGGAAGAACCTTTTTTGCTACGTTGGGATACCGAATGAAATAATGATAATTACAATAGCACCCTATCCATAAGAAAACTACGGATTGAGCTATTTTAAGAAACGTTAGTTCGCCTCATAAATGATTTATAAGGTATTTGTACTCTAGGGCTATTTTTTTAATTCCTTTGGGACCATTTTTGTGTTCTAAAGCAATTCGTTACTGTGGAGCAATTCAGTTTCTTCAGAAATCTTGAACATTTCATCGTATTGGGTACCAACTTCACTAAGGCTGATACCCATATCCGAAGCAGGTTTGCTTTCACAAGTACTGAATCGGAAAATCTGTATGAAAAATCTGCCCAAGCAGGATTTAGCGACTTCTTTCAACTTTCAACCTGCAATCGTACCGAGTTCTATGCGTGCGCTCCTGTTTTGTCACTCAAAAAAGTAGTTGTCCAGCAGTTATCTGTTACAGAAAAAGATTTCGATCAATATTTTTATATCCTTACGGGGATGGATGCAGTGCGCCATTTCTTTTATGTGGTTTCGGGTCTCGACTCGCAAATTATTGGTGACTACGAAATTGTTTGCCAGGTAAAATCAGCCTTGGAAAAGGCCCGCACGCGCGGGATGATCGGAACAATCACCGATCGCATTTCTAATTTTGCTTATCAGGCTCAAAAAAGAATAAAAGCACATACTAACCTCAGTAGTGGGAAATATTCGGTGAGCTATGCGGCCGCAGAACTCATGTTTCATGAACGGGAAGCACACAACATTAAAAACATCTTACTCGTTGGCGCGGGTGATTTAGGATCTGCTGTGGCTCGTAACCTTCGCCATTATTTTCCTGAAATAAGTTTAATCGTAACCAACCGCACGTTAGAAAGAGCAGAAAAATTGGCGATTCAAGTGAATGCGATCGTGGTACCGTTTGATAAATTCAGAACACAGCTTGATCAGTTTGATGTGATCATTACTACCATAGGGTTGGAGAGTTACTTCATCAATACAAAGGATATTCCAAACTGTTCTCAGAAACTTTTTCTGGATCTTAGTGTACCTCAAGCTATCAATCCTGAAGTAAACTCAATACCGGGTGTGCGCCTTTATTCTGTTGATGAAGTCTCTGCGGTTCACAACAAACTCATGCAGCAAAGAAAGTTGGAGATACCACGAGCTAAAAAAATTGTAGAAGTTTTTATTAATCAATTAATCGAATGGCAACAGGTATATAGCCATCGCGAAGTTATTTTGAGCTATAAAGAGAAAGTCAAGAATCTTATTTATGATGAACAGGCAATCTTTGCTGAGATTGAAGGTAACGACCAACAACAGAAAATTGAAAAAACCTTTTCATCGTTGATTCAGGAAATCAAAGAATCCGGATATGCGGGCTGTCGGTTAATAGAAACAATGAATAATTTGGTTCCCGAAGTACAATGAAAACAGCGCGATCTATTCGTATTGGTACCCGCAATAGCCCACTGGCACTCTATCAGTCTCGTGAAGTTCAACGTAGGTTATGCAACCTCGGTATGCCATCTGAAATCATAGAGATCACTTCTGATGGTGATATGGACTTGGTCACTCCGCTCTATGACATGGGCATACAGGGAATATTCACGAAGTCGCTCGATGTAGCGCTATTGCAGAACAACGTTGATATTGCAGTGCATTCTACGAAAGATATTCCAACCAAACAAGCGCAAGGGCTTACGTTAAGTGCAGTGCTTGAGCGGGCTACATCGTTGGATTGTCTTGTCTTACCAGCGGGAACGTTAACCATCGATTTTACAAAGGAAAATATCATCGCAACTAGTAGTTTGCGAAGAAAATTGCAGTGGTCGAATCGTTATCCTCATCATAAGACAGAAAACTTGCGGGGAAATATTCAGACCAGATTAGAGAAACTGGATCAGTCCGATTGGCATGGAGCCATCTTTGCACAGGCTGCTTTGAATCGTTTAGAAATATCATCTCATCACATGATTCCCTTGGATTGGATGCTTCCATCACCAGCGCAAGGTGCAATTGGAATCGTTTGCCGTGAAGATGATCAGCATGCGCTGGAAGTATGCCACGCAATCAATCATAGTAATACTAAAATGTGCATATCAGTCGAGCGTGATTTTTTAGCAGCCCTTCATGGCGGTTGTGCTGTTCCCATTGCCGCTTATGCTGAACTTCGCAATGACGAATTATTTTTTAAAGGCAACATTACGAGCCTAGATGCGAAAGAGAAAATTGAAATAGAAATGAAATTCAGTTTGAAGGAAGTTGCTCATGCCGGTGAGCTTGCTGCCGAGGCCATTCGTAAGCGAGGTGCTATTGAAATCATAAAAACATTCCGTCCCTCATGAGTCATGCACCACATATCGTTTCAACGAGAAAACTAACATCTGCAAAAGTGGATGACCTCAGTGTAGCAGGTTGGAAATTTACTGATCATGATTTTATCAGTAAAGCCATTTCTGTTCCGGCAGAGCTCGATGCTCGATCTATACATAATTTCATTGTGCTTACAAGTATTACGGGTGTGAAAGCTTTTCTACAGATCGTGAAGCATCTTAATCTCAACCGTGAAGATTATATAGTGTATTGCATTTCGCGAGGAACCAAAGAGTATGCAGCGGCTTCGAAAGTGAATATTAAATCCACAGCTTCTACCGCGTCTGCATTGGCTGATGAAATTCTGCACGATGTGGAAGTAAAAGCGGTAACGTATATTGGCAGTAATCTCAGAAGAGAAGAATTGTCGGAAAAACTAAAGAATGCGGGTGTGTTGGTGCATGATGTAATCGCTTATCGCACAGCGTTTACTCCGATGGCCATTACTGAATCTTATGAAGGCATAGTTTTTTTCAGCCCGAGTGCGGTGGATAGTTTTCTTTCATCAAATCCGCTGAAGCAAGTTCCGTGTTTTTGCATCGGACAAACAACGGCAGATTATGCTAAACAATGCGGATATAAAAAAACATATATACCTGTTGCTCCTTCCGAGGATATACTCATCCAGACGATGATTGATTATTATTAGAAATGCCTGCGCATGTTAAAGAATGATTTGTTGTTAAGGGCACTTCGCCATGAGGATGTAAAAAGACCTCCCGTGTGGATGATGCGGCAGGCAGGCAGGTATTTGCCCGAATATATTGCCTTTAGAAATAAGTACGACTTTTTCACCCGCGTAGAAACACCAGAGCTTGCTTGCGCAATCACATTGCAACCGGTAGATATCCTGGGGGTGGATGCGGCCATTATTTTTTCTGATATTCTCGTGGTGCCGAAGGCAATGGGCATGACTGTTTTGATGGAGGAAGGTAAAGGGCCATCTCTTCCCAATACGATTAAAACTCAAAAAGATATTGATCTCTTGAATGAGCATGATATCGTATCCCGGCTTAGTTATGTGTTGGATGCATTGAAGCTAACAAAACATGAACTAAATGATCGCGTTCCGTTAATAGGTTTTGCAGGCGCTCCCTTCACTTTATTGTGCTACATGGTGGAAGGAAAGGGAGGTAAAGGATTTGACAAGGCGAAAGCATTTTGTTTCACACAACCCGAACTGGCTTCCATGTTGCTCGAAAAAATCACACAGGCTACTATTCAGTATTTAATCGGGCAGGCCAAAGCGGGAGCTGATGTGTTGCAGGTGTTTGATAGCTGGAGTGGCTTACTCGCTCCGGCTGACTTTGATCTTTTTGCTGCTCCATACCTGATTAAGATAGCAGATGCCGTGGCACCCTATGCGCCTGTTATTCTTTTTCCAAAAGGAAGTAACTATGCATTATGTTCGTTATCGCAATATCAAAATGTTTCTGGCATCGGCCTCGACTGGACGATTAAACCTGCCGATGCACGAAGGGATACGCAGCATCGCGTAGCTTTACAAGGTAATTTTGATCCGAGTAAGTTGATGATGCAACCTAACGAGATCCGGAGAGAGGTTCATGCCATGATTGATGATTTTGGTGTAAACGGATATATCGCCAACTTGGGCCATGGTATCACGCCTTCCATTCCGGTTAGACATGCGAAGGCATTTGTTGATGCTGTGAAGGAGTATAGCCTGAATAGTGAAGCATAATAATTAAACCTGCTCAAAGAGTCAGGAACACAGGACGTAGTTAAAAATTTAAATATCCTACTTATGATCAGACGTAATCGCATTTTAAGACAATCCGCTTCGGTGAGAGGTATGGTGAGAGAAACCACATTACAGGCCTCTGATTTTATTTTACCGGTCTTCATCATGGAGGGTCAACAGGTTAAAGAGGAGATTGCCTCCATGCCGGGATACTACCGCTATTCACTGGATATGGTCATTGAAGAGTTGCAATCGTGTTATGCATTGGGCATACGCTGCGCATTATTATTTGCAAAGGTAGATGGTGAATTAAAAGACAATACCGGTAAAGAGGCTGTTAACGGAGATGGATTAATGCAACGGAGTGTTCGCGCTATCAAAAATGTCTTACCTGATATGATTGTGATGACCGATGTGGCTCTTGATCCTTACTCCTCGTTTGGGCACGATGGTATTGTTGAAAATCATAAAATTGTAAATGATAAAACGGTAGATGTTCTCGCTCGCATGAGTGTGAGCCATGCACGTGCCGGGGCCGATTTTGTAGCCCCTAGTGATATGATGGATGGTCGTATAGGTGTCATTCGTGAAGCGCTTGAAATGGAAGGCTTTCACAATACCGGTATCATGAGTTATGCAGCAAAATATGCCTCATGTTTTTATGGTCCATTTCGCGATGCCCTGGACAGCGCTCCGGGCTTTGGAGATAAGAAGACCTATCAAATGGATCCATCCAATCGATTGGAGGCAATTAAAGAAGTGCGAATGGATGTGGAAGAAGGAGCAGATATCATTATGGTAAAGCCGGCTCATGCTTACCTCGACATTATCCGCGAAGTAAAAAATGAAATTAAGCTTCCGGTGAGCGCTTATCACGTAAGCGGAGAATATGCCATGATCAAAGCGGCAGCTAAGGCTGGGTACCTCAACGAAGATCAAGCGATTCTGGAGGTACTAACGAGTATTAAACGCGCTGGCGCGGATTTGATTGCCACGTATTTTGCAAAGCATGCGGTGCAATTGCTCAAAAGAAATACTTGAATCGTGGATCACTCAAAAAGTAAAAATTTATTTGAACGCGCCCAACACCATCTTCCCGGTGGAGTAAACTCACCGGTGCGGGCATTTAAAAGTGTGGGTGGCACACCAATCTTTATAAAAAAAGCGAAGGGTGCTTATCTCTATGATGAAGATGGCAATCGGTATATCGATTACATCAACTCATGGGGCCCTATGATTTTAGGTCATGCCTACGAACCTGTTGTGCAAGCCATTTGCGAACGTGCTGCGGACTCAACATCCTTTGGTGCGCCAACTGAATTGGAAACCGACATGGCCGAGTTGATCAAATCCATGGTGCCGAATGTAGATCTGATTCGCATGGTAAGCAGCGGAACAGAAGCATGCATGAGTGCTATTCGATTAGCCCGGGGTTATACCGGTAAAAATAAATTCATCAAGTTTGAAGGTTGCTATCATGGTCATGCCGATTCCTTATTAGTAAAAGCAGGAAGTGGTCTGGCAACTCTGAACATACAATCGGTGCCTGGCGTATCAGCTGCTGTGGCAGAGGACACGTTGACATCACCCTTTAATGATCTCCAGGCACTACAGACCTTGATTGTTGCTCATCCCAATGAAATTGCCGCCATGATTATTGAACCAGTGGCAGGCAACATGGGTTGTATTTTGCCAAAACCAGGATTTCTGGAAGGGTTGAGAACACTGTGTGATCAACATAAAATCGTCTTGATCTTTGATGAAGTGATGACGGGCTTTCGCCTTGCTGGAGGAGGAGCACAGCAATATTTCAACATCAAATCCGATCTGGTAACTTACGGAAAAATTATTGGGGGTGGTTTGCCTGTTGGCGCATTTAGTGGACGAAAAGAAATTATGCAACATATTGCTCCGTTGGGAAATGTTTACCAAGCCGGCACATTGAGTGGTAATCCCATCGCGATGATTGCCGGCTATACATTGCTCAAGGAATTGAAAGAAAATTCAGGCATCTTTTCAAAACTGGAACAAACAACCAAAAAACTGGCTGAAGGAATATCAGCCGTATTATCATCGAAAGGAATTGATCACACGGTGAATCGTTTGGGAAGTATGATGAGTCTACACTTTGGCAAGCATGAGGTTGTTGACTTTGAAACTGCCAGGCAATGTGATATGCCCTTGTTCAATCTTTTCTTCCATCAACTATTGCATCAGGGTGTATACCTTCCTCCTTCTGCTTATGAAAGTTGGTTCGTCAGTACTGCGATAACCGATGAAGAAGTGGAGGCAACCATTAATGCAGTAAGAAATTTTAACTGATTAATGGAAGATGAACGCAAATAGGTAGATGATATTCTATTTATTTTTGCTTTCAGCATGATTACACCTTTCGATCAATATTCATCAGGTATTTTTTCGGAGTTACTCCAAACTTCTTTTTAAAGGCGGCAATGAAATGGCTTGGGTTGGCATAGCCAATCTGATACGCTACTTCGTTCACTTGAAACTTTGATGTATCCAATAATACCCGTGCATGATCGAGCTTATGGTCCAGCAGATACCCAAATACAGTGTTGCCATAAATCTCTTTGAATCCAACTTTCAATTGATATTCATTTAACCCGGCAGTTTTCGCAAGCTCTTTTAAACCAGGAGGATTATCCATATGCTTCAGCATATATTCTTTAGCATGCTTGATTTTGCGCACAGTCTCCTGATCCTTTAAAAAAGGACACGCTTCAGTGTCGGGTTTCTTTTCAGAAAAATATAGTCCCAGTATTTCTAAAACTTTGCCGAGGTAATAGAGCTTTTGTGCACTCTCGCTAAGATTGACCGTGAAGATTTGATTTAGTACGACAAGTAAGTTTGTTGGAATCTCCCGTTCGTCATACAATTTTGTTTTTGCATTTTCAGGCTTAAGAAAGGGTAGCGCATCATGCGTAAATAGCTTATGAAGGCTCTCTAGTTTAATGGAGAATGCCACGATGCGGGTTTGAGGAGCCAGTCGCAACTGAAAAGGAAGATCCATGTCTGGATTATAGAAAAACGAATTATGTTGTTTTTCAAGCACGCGACTGTAGTGCGGGCCAAATGCAAAGATCCCAGATCCATCAAGGCAAAAGTAAAAGTGAATGATATTTCGGTCAACCTGGCTCTTGATGGCAATCTCTTCTTCGTCTTTATTTTCAGCGATTTGAAGTATGATATCATCGCGGTCTAGCAATGTTTCAAATTCACTTTTTTGAGTATTTATTACTTGCAGAGTATCCATAGTATTTGTTTCATCTTATAAAATGACAAAAATCACACTCTCTTAGAACCAAATTAAGAGGTTTTAGTTCAAAAGTACCCATTCTTTGTAAATATATGCCTTGGTGATCTATTTGTCATTAATTATACTTTTTGGGGTATTTTTTGGTAGATGACCTTTCAATCTTTGCACCCGTGAAATTTTTATCCCCATTTAGTTTCTGTATGTTTTTGATCACCACAGCAAACGCTTTTGGTCAGGAGTTTGATGCCGCTGCGGATACCCTCAAGACAAAGCAGCTGGATGAAATTATCGTAACAGCTACACGCAATGAAAGAATGGTGGGAGCATTGCCGATGCCGGTTTCACTCATTCCCAAAAATCAAATAAAAACCATGGGCTCTTTGAGGCTCAACGATGTGCTAACCGAACAGACGGGTTTAGTGGTCGTTCCTCAAATAAACGCTCAGGGAAACGGCATTCAGATTCAAGGGTTCAATCCTGATTACACCTTGATTTTGATTGATGGTGAACCCATTATCGGACGTTATACTGGTTCTCTGGAGTTGAGTCGTATTGCCATTGGCAACATCAAACAAATTGAAATTGTAAAAGGCCCTTCATCCAGCTTGTATGGCTCAGATGCTTTGGCAGGAGTAATTAACATTATCACCGACAGGCCAACCGGCATTCGTACCAATGCAGCCATGCGCTATGGAACAAACAATACATTGGATGTTAATGCTGATGTGGCGTTTACTAAAAAGAAGTGGGGTGTGTACGTATTTGGAAATCGCTATCACACCGATGGCTACGATCTATCTCCACAAAATTTTGGTAAAACAGTTTCTCCATTTACTAATTACACATTCAATTCAAAACTAACTTACAAGTTTAGTTCGGCAACCGATATCAGTGTTGCGGGTAGATTTTTTGATGAAGACCAGGTTTTTCGTTTTGAGGTAGAATCTAACGGAAGCCGCACGCGCACAGCAGGAAACGGCAACACACACGACTGGAATTTTAATCCGGTGCTTACCCATCGTTTTTCTGATAAGCTGAAAATGATCGCCAGATTTTATTCCACCCATTACCTAACCGAAACCAAACTCAATCTTGAAACCGATGGAAGTCCCTACTATCAGGATAACTTCGAGCAATCATTCACGCGCCCCGAGTTGAATGCTGAATATTTTTTTAACGATCGGAATATTCTAACAGCTGGAGGTGGATACATCAAGGAGATGGTTCAGACTTCGCGGTATGGCGATGAAGAAAAAAGATTTCAGGAAACGAGTTATGGATTTTTTCAACACGAGTGGTTGCCTCTGGAAAAGCTTACGGTGATTTCCGGTGGTCGTTATGACCATAACACAATCTATGGAGGCCAGTTCAGTCCAAAGCTTTCTTCTCGCTACGAACTCAATAAGAAAGTGACCTTTAAAATAAGTGGAGGTGTAGGATTTAAAGCACCGGACTTCCGCCAACTTTATTTTAATTTCAATAACTCAGCAGGGGGTGGTTATAGTGTCTTAGGCACTGAAGTAGCCCTTGATCGCCTTGCTGAACTGGATGCTGCCGGCCAGATACAAATCTATTTATTTGATCCCAACCGTTTGGGCGCTCTGCAGGCAGAGCGGTCGGTATCCATCAATGCGGGTGCTCATGTTAAAATACTTCCTTCCTTAAAGATGGATTTGAATGTTTTTCACAACAGCATCAATAACCTGATTGAAACACAAGCAGTAGCTGTCACAACCACTGGACAGAGCATTTATAGTTATCGTAATATACTACGGGCATTCACCCAGGGTGTTGAATCTAATTTTTCCTATCCGGTAGCTAAGTACCTAAGTCTTTCGGTGGGATATCAATTGCTGTTTGCAAAAGATAAAGACATAGCCGAAGCTGTGAAAGCAGGATATATGTACTGGCGCGATCCCATTACGCTGGCAACTAAACGCCTGAAGCCAGGCGAATACTTTGGATTATACAACCGCTCTCGCAACATGGGCAACATAAAATTATTTTATGATCACAAGCCAAGCGGATGGGAAGGAAGTTTGCGCGTGATTTACCGAGGCAAGTATGGCATTGGTGACATTCGCGGCAACATACAAGGAGAAATCATTCCACCTTCAGATCGCAACAGTAATTCCATTCTTGATAAGTATGATGACTTTGTGAGTGGCTATGCCTTGGTCAATATTTCAGTAGCTAAGACCATTAACCAGACCATTCGTGTTCAACTGGGTGTAGATAATGTGTTTGATCATACCGAACCGGTTACTATACCAAACCTTCCGGGCCGCTTGTTTTATACCAGTGTAAGTTACTCGTTTTCAAAAAAGAATATTCAACCTTAATTAATGTATATCCATATGAATTTAATCAAATCAATTTTGTTAATCGCGGTGGTGTCAGGTTTCGTGATTGCCTTTACAGGATGTAATGAGAGTGAAGATCCGGTTCCGGTGGTTGCCACTACGATTACTAATTTAGCGGCAGATCCTGGTACGGGGTTCAATCCTGCCAATGGTCAACCAACAGGCCTTACCAGAAAATTTACTTTATTCAGTTTCAAAACCGGTGAAATCATTTTGAACACAGACAGTGCTACCATCAAATGGGATCTTGGATTCAATGGAACTACCATCATCGTGAATAGTGCCATGAGTGGTCCTGGCACATCACAAGCACAACTAGTAAATGGAATTTTTGATGAACTAACAACAGCACCTGCTGATGGTTACAAATCAGACAATGATCCTGCGCCCATTGCAGGAGCTCCTAATCCTAACCTCGCTATTCCAACAGGATCTGGACAAGGATGGTACACCTATGATGGAGCGGCTCAGGTAAACCGCCCAACAGCGGGTAAGGTTATTATTGTTAAAACTTCTGAAGGCCGTTATGCCAAGATGGAAATTGTGAGCTACTACAAAGATGCTCCGGCTAGCCCAACATCGGCAAACATTGCGCGCTATTATACATTCCGATATGTATATCAGCCCAATGATACAAAAGCATTTAACTAATTTTTTTAGATGGTGATGAGAAGAATGACCAATATTCTTCTCATCATTTTTAAACGTGTAAAGGAAATGAGAAGTAGAATTTCAACTTTACGATTGATCGGATTTATAGAAGGAGTTTCCTTCCTGGTGTTGCTGCTGATTGCTATGCCGTTGAAGTATTATCTGGATTTACCGCTGGCAGTCAAAATTACTGGCTGGATACACGGGGTTTTATTTATGCTCTATATTCTCGCGGTGTTGATGGCCATCAAGCCGATGAAATGGAATTTGTTGTGGGTATTGATTGCCTTAGGAGCATCGCTCATCCCTCTAGGCACGTTCGTGCTTGACCGATCTTTAAAAAGAAGAGAATCGGAATTGGTAATGGCTTCTTAAGCTCAACTTTATTTTCCTCAAGCTTATAAAACATTCATTATTCTGAAAGGAAAAAGTAGTATTCCTTTAATCAGGCTGAATACAACATCCAAGGTAAACCCGACAATTCGGAAGGGTAGCAGCAGCAACCAAACGAAGGGAAAAAGAAAAAGCATGATCAACGCAATGGGCCAGCAGATGACGAAGAGCAGGCCCCATAAAACCAAGGCAAGAAATGTTCTCATAATCGGTGTTTAATTTTCTTGTGCAAACACAAAGCCAATTTGTAAAACGTGCTTTTCTGGAAGATTACGGAATTCTTTCCGATGTGATTATCCAATTTTGTACAGTGTACTGATCAGTTTTGTACAATTTTATCTTTACGAACAGGCTCAATTAGATCCCAAAGATTTCCGTACAAATCGGTAAACACAGCCACCGTACCATATTCTTCATGGGCTGGTTCGCGTACAATCGTTACACCATTCGCTTTCAGATTTTCATAATCGCGTTTAAAGTTGTCTGTATACAAAAACAGAAATACACGACCACCAGTTTGGTTTCCAATACGGATGTGCTGTTCTTCATTGGAAGCCTTGGCAAGTAACAGGTGACATGTCCCTGATCCGCGTGGAGCAATAATCACCCATCGTTTTGTTTCACTCAGCACAGTATCTTCCACAATATGAAAATTTAACTTTTCGGTATAAAAATGGATAGCCTCGTCATAATCATTCACCACTAGGGCGATGTGTGCAATGTGTTGATCCATAATGTTATGTTAGTATGTTCTGGTCATATCTTTTGGAACACAGATAATAAAATCGGCTGTCTTTTTGTGAGTGTCGTCAAGTTTAGTAATGTCTGCTTGTTCGGCAACATGAATGGTGAGCACTTTTATCTGAGGTTGAATTTTTTTCAAATACCAAATGATTCCTTCTCCGTTTTGTGAGTGGTAGGCGCCATTCACATGATAGACTTGTCCTTGTCTGTTCTTCAGAATGAAGTATGCCATACTTGCATCTTTAGAAGCTTGCGACCGTACCATATTTATTGCAGTGCCAGCACTGGTATGTGGTCCCATGGCGGTGATCATACTTTTGTAGCCAGGCAATTCCAAATCGATTTCAAATGGGAGTGGCGCGATCCATTGCTTTGCTTCGGCCGGCAATGAATCCAATGCCTGAATGCCTTTGCGATAGACCAGATTTGCATATCGCCTGGGAATGTTTGAAGCCACCACTATAAGTTTTTTGTCTTTTGCAAATTCTACCAGGGGCTTGTAGTCGGTCTTATAATTATCCCACACTTTGGTTTCACTTAATAGATGCCTTTCTTCAATGGTGCCACGGAGATATTCATTCAACACAAGCTGATCATCGGATTCAAACATTTCCATAGCCAGCGTGAGGCGATTATCTTTTTCATAAAGGCTTTTCATGACTTGCAACTCCATCCAATGAGAAATGGGGTCGTTATGTTGTTCACCAAAGAAAACAACCTCTGCTTTTTCAAGCTCCTTGATCATTTTTTCGTAACGTACTTCTTTACCTTCAGAATTGAAAAGTATGTAGGCTGGTTTATCCTGAGCCGAAGCGAGGTGGAATGTTAAACTAAAAAGCAGAATGAGAATTTTCATTTTTCGATCGGTTAGGTTGAATAAAGATACTTTGAATTGATCATTAAGCTTCTATTTCATTAAGATGATTTTTATAGATGGGACCCAGAGTTTCCGATCATGTAATTTCATGAAAAAATCAGAATAGGAATAACTCAAATTTCTTTATTTACCATATATTAACCATCCGAAACGAGCAATGGCTATGCAAGAACTTAAGAATCGTTATTTATCATTGGATGTATTCAGAGGTTTGGATGTGGCGTTAATGATCATTGTTAATTCTCCGGGAAATTATTCTGCTACGTATTCGCCCTTATTACATGCTGAGTGGCATGGCTTCACACTCACTGATCTGGTGTTTCCAACCTTTCTCTTTGTGGTAGGTAACTCCATGAGTTTTGCATTGCCTAAATATGAATCGATGGGTGATGGAGAGTTTCTCAAAAAGATTTTTAAGCGCACGCTCATCATATTTTTGTTAGGCTTTCTCATGTATTGGTTTCCGTTTTTTGAAGGCGGCCATCTCAAGCCTATCAATCAAACGCGCATCTTTGGTGTGTTGCAGCGTATCGCGTTGTGTTATTTCTTCGCATCCATCATCATCCATTATTTCAAAGTAAAGGGAGCACTTATTTTTAGTTTGGTGGCTCTTGTATTATACCGTGTTTTACTGGGAGCCTTTGGTGATCTCACGCTGGAAGGAAATGCTGTTTTGAAATTAGATGCCTTTCTGATCGGTGAAAGTCACATGTATCATGGCGAAGGCCTCGCTTTCGATCCGGAAGGATTATTGAGCACACTTCCCTCCATCGTCAATGTTATTGCGGGTTATATGACTGGTTTATATCTGCAGAAGAATGGACAGAACTATGAAACGCTTGCCAAGATGATGATGGTGGGCGCTGCGTTCATCTTCATGGCATTGTGGTGGGATTTATTATTTCCAATCAATAAAAAATTATGGACCAGTTCATTTGTGTTGCACACGGTGGGAATCGATTTGTTGGTTTTGCCTATTTTGGTGTTCATCATTGATATTGCCAAAAAAACCAAATGGACTTACTTCTTTGAAGTGTTTGGTAAAAACACGTTGTTCATTTATCTCGTATCCGAAGTGTTTGTGATCTTATTGTTCACCTTTAAGATCAATGATCAGTCTGCTTACAGTTGGATTGCGCAACATATTTTTGGAGCGACACTTAGTGATTATACTGGATCGCTGGGTTTTGCTTTGTGGATTATGCTCTCGTGCTGGGCCGTAGGGTATGTTATGGACAAGAAGAAAATTTATGTGAAGGTTTAGAATCCATCCTACTCTTTTACCCCTTCACTCATTTTCAGGATCAAAAATTTTGGAAAGACTGATCAGTGAATTTGTAATTCAAGAAACGTTAATAATCCGGATCGAGACCTAATTTTTCTTGTAGCTCTTTGATGTAGGGATTTTTATCCACCAAGTAATCAAACTTTTCTTTGTTTGTGTAGGCTTTCCTTTTTGTATTATGTTGTTGCAATTCGCCTTCAATTTGAAGTGTGCTGTTATTAAGTTTTTCTCGTAAAAAACCCACGAAATCCGATTTCATTCCTTGCAGTAAAGGTTCCTCAATTGGATTATTGAGAAAAAGAGTAATCAAATTATTTTTTATGGTGAACGTTTGGCTGAGTATGTGATACTCGGCAACCTGACTTTTTCTTTCTTCGGCATATTCTTTCCATACCTTACGAAGTTTACTTTCTATAATGGGATCGTCTTGTTTCGGTGCTGGCCCTTTTTGTTCTTCTTTTACTTCTTCGGTTTTTACTTGAGGTTTTAAAATGTTGGTGAGATTGATTGTGGTCTTGGGCCGCGCGTTTTCCTTTGGTGGAGTAGCCTTTTGAACAGGAACTTCTTTTTCAACTACAGGGGTAGAAGGTGAGGCAGACAGAACTGGTTCGGTAACTTTTTGCTTACTTGGTTCTTCCTTGTCGGGAATGGCAAGAGTCCTTTGATCTTCAGTACTTAGTTCAATTTTTTTTTTAACCCAGCTTCCGCTGTTGCAGGCGATGAAGAGCCCTTGAACACTTCCTGAATGTGTGCCATCTTCATTAAAGCCAGCTCTACCAACAGACGCTGATTTTTGCTGCTCTTATAATTGATGTCGCACTGATTGGCAATGTTCAACCACGAAAGAAGAAGTGAGGGTGACAATACATTCGCCTGATCTAAGTACTTTTTCTTAATGCTGTCGGGTACTTCCATCAGATTAATGGTGCGCGCATCCTGAGAGATCAAAAGGTTTCTTACATGCTCGCTCAATCCTACAATAAAATTGTGCGTATCAAATCCCTTTTTTAAGATTTCGTCCAGAATCAATAATGGCTGTGTATGATTTTCAGTAAGCAAGCCATCCACTACTTTGAAATAATAATCGTAATCGAGAATGTGCAGGTTGTTAAGCACATCTTTAAACGTCACCTCCTTGCCCGAAGAGAACGTGACCATCAAATCGAAAATAGAGAGTGCATCGCGCAAAGCACCATCGGCTTTTTGTGCAATCAGGTGCAACGCCTCGTCTTCTACTTTTATTTTTTCACGATCAGCCACTTTCTTTAACTGACGAGCAATGTCAGAAACCTGAATACGGTTGAAATCAAAAATCTGACAACGTGAAAGAATGGTGGGTATCACCTTATGCTTTTCGGTAGTAGCCAGAATGAAGATCGCGTATGGAGGTGGTTCTTCCAGGGTCTTCAAAAACGCATTGAAGGCCGAAGGAGACAACATATGAACCTCGTCAATGATATAGACCTTGTATTTTCCAAACTGAGGTGGGTAGCGTACTTGTTCTATCAGATTGCGTATATCATCCACCGAGTTGTTGGAAGCGGCATCAAGTTCAAAGATGTTGAGGGAATTGACTTCTGCTTTTTCTTCGAAGCCGTTGATCATGCGGGCTACAATGCGAGCGCAGGTAGTTTTACCTACACCTCGTGGTCCGCAGAACAAAAGTGCCTGGGCGACCTTACTGTTATCAATAGCATTTTTCAGCGTAGTGGTAATGTGCTCCTGGCCCACTACTTCTTCAAACCCTAAAGGCCGGTATTTACGCGCTGAAACTACGAAGTTCTCCATCGGGTGCAAGATAAAATCAGTTGCTGGATTATGGTTATCGGTGGCTCTATTTTTTTAACAAATTGTTCGTAAAATAATCACGACACCAATTCTCAGAGTTTTTCCAACATGATGGCTAAAAATGTTTTGACTCCATCAATGTAATTTCCAACCCTTATGTTTTCATTCTCAGCATGTTGATTATTATCGGCATTTACAATGGGCACGGCTACGGCTGGAATTGCCAATGTAATCACAAATGGTGAAATAGGAATTGAACCTCCACCAATTCGAATCTTAATCGGTTCCTTTCCAAAAGCTCTCACCATGGCTTTACTAAGCCACATGCCAGTTTCTGAATTATAGGGTGTTTGAAATGCTCCATACGAAATGCTGGATTGAAAAGCTGCAATTTTTGGATACTTCATGCGCTCCTCTTCAGTAGGTTCTTTGTCAACGAGGTAATAACCTTGTTCTTCAATATGTTTTTTCACGAGACCAATCAATCTTTCTGCATGGCTGGTGGGCACTAAGCGAATATCGATTTCAGCGGTGGCTGTTGCAGGTATCAGGGTTCGGGCTTCTTTGCCTATGAATAGCGCATCCATCCCACGAATATTTAAGGTCGGATATTGCAGTGATTCCTGAAAGTTGTCACCGATTTTATCCGGCTGGGCAATTCCTAAAAACTTCCTGATCTCATTTTCATCGTCTGGTACTTGCATCAATATTTTCTTTTCCTCTTCACTGAGCACGATACCTTCATAGAATCCGGGAATGGTTACCCGGCCATCATCATCTTTCATGGAAGACAATAACCTGGAAAGGCGCAAGGCTGGATTCGGTGTATAGTTTCCATAATTGCCGCTATGCACAGGCACTCGCGGACCAAACGTAGTGAGCGTGATTTCGCAGATACCGCGTGCACCAAAACTTAGCGTGGGTTGATTACTCACATGCCGAGGTCCGTCAAAGATGATCAACATATCTGAAGCTAATTCAGTCTTGTATTGTGTTACAGCTGCTGGCAAATTGGGTGATCCTAACTCTTCTTCGAAGTCCATAATCACTTTCATATTATAATTTGGCTCTGCCTTCAACTCATTCAATGCATCCAGCGATGCAAGAAAGGCCATAGCGGGACCTTTGGCATCGGAAGTAGCTCGTGCAAAAATGCGCCAATCAGGATCAGGGTCTTCGTACAATCTTTCGAACGCAATCGCATTCCATTTTCCACTGGCATCTTTTTCTTTTAGTGTTGGTTTCCACGGACTTTCTTGTTCCCATTGCGTGTGGCTCACTGGCTGTCCATCAATTTGCAAGTAGATCAACACCGTCTTCTTTGCATTTTTAACCGAGCGCTCAGCCAGTAAAAGAGGAACCGTTGGTGTATTCAATCGTTTGGTGATGAAGCCACGCTTTGCGAAAGCGGATTCACACCATTGAACATTTTTCTCAATGTCCTCAGGAAAATGAGCATCATTACTCAAGCTTAGTAGTTCATAGAATTCTTTAAACGAATGGATGCCATGTTTATTGGCAATTTTATCCAGATTAGAATTTTTAGAACGTTGTGCTTCAACAGAACAAAAAGCAAACAACAGAAAAACTAATGCGGCAACATTTTTCATTTTAATGGTCATAAAGGGATGAGGTGTTTTTGCACTTAACCGTCTCAATTTTTCGTTAAACATTTTTTAGGCAATTCAAATCCGATGTTTTCGGCACACCAATACACACTCACGATGTAATTGCGGTTGTTGTCATTGAAAAGTTGAATGCTATTGATGCCTCGGTTGGTTGCCGGCCAATCTTGCTTATCCCGTGTTTCATAGGTGCTGAACTCATGGACTACCGTTCCGAATTCCTCCACGGTTCTATGGAGTTCGCGCTCAAAAAAACCAGTAACGATACGAGGTGTAAAAATCTCGATGTATTCATCGGGGCTAAGGGCTTTAATAATTAGATTGCCTTGATCATCTTTTCTGGTGGGAATGAGTCGCCCTTCGGGTTTAAATAGATTTTTAAACCGTGCCCAATCACGCTCCACACCAGGCCCTCCGGAAATTACCTCGTATAATGTGGTAATTGTCGATTCAACGGTTTTGGTGCCATTTACATAATTCTTTGTCTGCGCAATGTTACTGAATGCCAGAAGTGATGCAATAAGAGTTACAATAATTCTCATGACGGATGATTTCTTGAAAGGTACAAAAGGAATAAGAGTTATAAAGGCATTTTGTGATGATGAATAGCCCAAGCGCAATCCGTCTTAATCACTATTTTTGTTGCCATGAGTCAGCCAACCTATTCGGTCATCGTTCCGGTATATAACCGCCCACAGGAAGTGGCTGAGCTATTGGAAAGCCTGACACGACAAACGATTCAGGATTTTGAAGTCGTGTTGGTAGAAGACGGATCAACCGTGAGGAGTGAGCATGTGTTTGAACAATATTCAGGCAAACTTTCTATTCGGTATTTCTTTAAACCCAATACGGGCCCAGGGCCGAGCCGTAATTTTGGTTTTGAAAATGCACGAGGAAAATACTTTGTCGTGTTTGACAGTGACTGCATTCTTCCTCCTCATTATTTTGAAGCTGTAGAATCGTTTTTGGAAAAAGAAAAGACAGATGCCTGGGGTGGCCCCGATCGGGGCATGAAGGATTTCACTCCGCTGCAGCAAGCCATGGCATTCACAATGTCATCCACATTAACTACGGGTGGCATTCGTGGCGGAAATCAAAAAGCATTTCAACCTCGTAGCTTTAACATGGGTATGAGTCGTGAAGTATTTGAAGCAACAAAAGGATTTCATTTTGATCGCTTTGCGGAAGACATTGAATTAAGCATACGAATCAGGAAGCAAGGTTTTAAAACATCACTCATTCAGGATGCATTCGTATATCATAAAAGGAGAACATCGCTGGTGCAATTTTTCAGGCAGGTTTCTAATTTTGGAAAAGGTAGAATTTGGGTAGGGCGCAAACACCCGGGTGAAGTAAAGATTACACATTGGTTCCCAGCGTTTTTTCTTTTGGGTTTAGTAACCATACCCATTTTATGGTTTAGTATTTTCTCAGGTGCCTATCTTGTCTCACTACTGTATGGTATCTATGTATTGATGGTAGCAGTTGATTGTTATATCAACACTCGATCATGGCAAGTAGCATGGTTGAGTATTCCTTCTGTTTTTGTTCAAATGATTGGCTACGGATTTGGTTTTTTGAAAGCATGGATTAAGTGAAGGAACTGTTCTTCATTGGAAAATTCATGTTTTTAGGTAATCTTTAATTGATCAAAATCTAACCCATGAAAAGAAATGCTTTAGTCTTTGCTTTGCTTGGCTATGTCTTTATTTCGGCAAGAAATGAATCCCATATAGGAGATCCGTTACCCAAAGGCTACTACATTGTGGTGGCAGCTTATCGAATCGGGCAGGAAAAGTATATGATCGATTACTCAGAAACGTTAAATAGGGGTGGTTTACATTCTAAATACGGTTTCGATCTTTCACGCAATTTCTATTACGTTTATCTTGATTATTATACAGACTTCAATGAGTCAATCCGTGTTATGCTCAACACACGTAAAGACGCAGGCTTTGATAAGGCTTGGGTTCGTATCATGAAAGATTTAATCTCAACAGCGGAAGTACGAAAGCCAGACATTCAGCCAGAAGAAATTGTACAGAAGAAAACAATAACACCGGTGGAAAGTAATGTGGAGGTTACGAAATACGAAAAGGACAAAGTAAAATTAAAGGTTGAAGAAAAGAAGTCATCACCACTGCCCGATGCCAAAGTAATTTTCCGTCTCTATAATCCTAACAATAGCGAGCCCGTAGAGGGAGAAGTAGAAATTATAGACACGGAGAAATCCACGTTATTGAAGAGGGAAAAAGGGAATCAGTTGGTATCTATCCCATATCCAAAAACAAAAAACGGGAAAGTAACTTTGGTAGGAAATTCTTTTGGATATAGAAAGGTTCAACATGAGCTGAGTCTGCAAACTTTAAAGGATAGCATTCCTGATTATGTACGATGGGATGACGATCATTATATTATTATGTTTGACGTGGACAGGTTGCATAAAGGGGACATTGAAACTCTTTACAATGTATACTTTTTTAACGATGCAACCGTAATGTTGCCCGAATCGAAATATGAATTGGGTAAGTTGTTGGATATGTTGAAGAGCAACCAAGCATATCGGATAAGATTACATGGGCACACTAATGGTGGTGGAAATGGAAGAATCATTTCGATGGGGCCGAGTAAGAATTTCTTTAAGCTAAGCTCCGATGTGAAAACAGGTTCAGGTTCGGCAAGAGACTTATCACTTCAGCGAGCAATTACAATAAAGGACTGGCTTGTTTCAAATCAAATTGCAGCCTACCGTATCGAAACCAAGGGATGGGGTGGCAGTCGTATGCTACATGATAAAAACAGTGATAAAGCAAGAAGGAATGTGCGCGTAGAAGTGGAGGTTCTTGCTGAGTAACTTATGACTAATGTCATTTTTAAAAGCTTAACTTATCAATAACAATTAGGTATTATCAATTCCTTTTTGGAAAATTACCACATCTAAAGCAAATGTGGTATGAAACGAATTTTTCGAAGCTTCTCATCAATCATTAACTATAAGACTTTTATTATTACCGCGCTCGCATTAATATCTACGTATTTATGCTTTCATTTTGGGTTCACAGCCAAATTTCCTGATATGCTGGTTGGTGTTGCCATTGTTTTCCCTGTAGTATTTTCAATCGGATCCGCCTACACCCGAAGGGAAACAGCTCTGCAACGGCTAGCTGATTTTAAAGGACACGCTGTCGCTCTGTATTTTGCCACAAGGGATTGGACAACGGATAAGAATAACGACCTGCCAATCCAGACCAAGCAGATTATTCTTGAAATGATGACGCTGATGAGGGACATGTTTAAAAGCAATCACAATCCTGAATGGAACCCTAATGAAAAGAAGATGTATGAATTATTCTCGAGACTTTCGGTGTTGACTATGGAGCTCAGGAAGTATGGAGTTCAGAGCGGTGAAATTTCAAGAGTGAGCCAGTATGTTAGCAAAATCATAATTGCCTTTGATAACATGAAGATCATTCATAACTACAGAACACCAATCACATTAAGAACATACAGTAAGGTGTTCATTTATATTTTCCCCATCATCTATGGTCCTTATTTTGCGAGCACATTCCATGACTACTCTGCTTCGTTGGAGTATGTGATGCCCGTGCTTTACAGTTTCATTTTGGTAAGCCTTGATAATATTCAGGATCATTTGGAGAACCCTTTTGATGAAGTAGGGGAAGATGATATCGTAATCTCGGCAACCGAAACAACCAGCTTTCTTTCCTGACAGAAATTTCAGGAACATAGGATTTTAGAATACTGGCTATCCGTACCAGTACGGATTATGCTTCATAATTGAATATTTTCCCCAATCGGAACAAAAATTGTTCGTACATTTTCAAGCAATGTTCTCATCGCAATGAAAATCAATTTTTGTAGCTTTTTAATGGGCTGTCTGATGACAGTTTCAGTACATGGCCAAACGGAAGAATATTGGTTTACCTTTAAAGTGAATTCCGTTGTTAAGAAAGGCACTGAGCAATATTTGGTAACAATCAATCATGGTTCAGAAATAGGTCTCACAGTCAATCAATCGGGTGAACTATACACTACGGTTAATCCTAATTGAAGTGGCCCAGGCAAGTTTTTAGCTAAACTTAAGTTAGTCGAAGTTTTATCGGGCCAATCAACAGCTTTGGTAGAGACAAGCGACCCTCCTTATGCAGGCGATGCTGTCTTCGTTCAAATTCGGGTTAAAAAGGAAACTCATTCCATTTATTTTTTTGTAATCGAGTATGGTATTGAATTCCTGAATGATGCTGGCAAACCCTATTACACGTTAGATGCGATTTTAAAATCGGATGGATCACGACTCCGAACGGAGAAGCTTATATCCATGCAACGGACTATTAATGAGCAGGGTAGAAAGTTGCGGGAATCGGGTGATCAGAAAAGCGTGAAGGAAGGTAAGAATAAAGGGAGGTTTTTACATGAAGTCTTGAGCGAAACCGATACCACCAAAGTGTGGTCATATTTATAACACATTGTTCAGGATTATTCTAACACCATGTGTAGGTCGATGTCGCTCATTGATGATTATTCGGATTACTCTTTGGAGGGAGACCGCACGACAGCAGCGGCATTAAAGGCTCTTTTCTTACCTGAAGATTCTACCGAGTGGGATGAGCGATATACTTTTTACCAGAGAAGAATCACGATTGACCTAGCAGAGGAATGGTATAAAGAGGCAAAGGGGTTTCGTGAGAACAAGCAATATAAAGAAGCAGAAGATCTGCTTGGCAGTTGCATCTTTCTAGGCGAGAAATTAAGTGAGCATTTTATTTCTGCCAAATATGAGTATGAAATGGCGCTGGTATTTGAAGCGCTTGAGAATTATGCGGCAGTAGCTTTTTGGGCAAAACGTGCGGATGATAGTTTTAAAAAGTCAAGTACTTTGTTTGGTCGCGGTTATGCGTTGAATTTTCTGGGACAAGCGTATGACAATCTTTCAAAAACCAAGGAAGCAATAGAAGTTTATAAAGAAGCTATTAAAATCAGGGAGGAGCTGGTAAAAGAAGAATCTGATAATGCTGACCACAAGGATAATTTATTTAATTCTTTAGAAGCTATTGCTTTACTTTTCAATAAGATGGGTGACTACAAGCCCTCAATGGATTACAATCAATACGCCCTGAAATTAGCGAGCCAGAATAATAAACCAGAAAAAAAAGCTGATATCCTTTGGAATGCAGGAATTGTTTATGCTGATGGTGTTAAGAATTATTCCGAGGCAATACGGTATTTTGATAAGGCTTTTGAAATTTATAAGTCTTTGCAAGATTCCAGTAGTATGATTATTCTAAGGAAGAATGCAGCGATCAATTATAACAAATTGAATAATTATGATCAGGCAAAGCGAGCCGTGCAAGATGCTATTTTGTTAGCCCGTAATTGGGGTAATAAAACAAGCCTAGCGCTTGCTCTGGATTATCAGGGTGCTTTAAGTTATGATCATAAAGACTATGCTCAATCGATTATAAGTTATAACGAGTCTGAGAAGATTTATACCTATATAAAGGATACTGTTAAGCTTGTGAAAACAAAGAAAAACCTTTTGGATTCCTATAAGGGATCGAAGCAATTTTCACAGGCTTTACTGAAAGCTCTGGAGCGTATCGCCTTAGTCAATCCAAGTGACTTGTCAAAAAGGGCGGATGCTTTTTGGGACTTTGCTTTGTTGCAAGGAAAGGACTATTTGAAAAATCCCCGAAAGGCAATTGAGTTATTTAAGGAATCTGAAAAGATCTATATCGTTTTAAAAGATACCGGTAACCTTGTCACCATTATTAATAACATGGCTTACCAGTTTCGTGATTTAGGAGATTCTGTGAATGCTTATAAAACCCATGAACGTGCTCTTGCGCTGACAATCCGACCCAATCACCGAGCAAATCGTGCGGATACATACGAAAGGTTCGGATTTACTTATGGGCATTTTAAAAATGTGGCTAAACAACTTAAGGCGTTAAATGAGTCCTTGCGACTTTATCATGAATTGAGCGATTTTGTTAAAGAGGGTAGTGCTGCTGAAAGTATTGCCGGAGTTTATAAAGAGATGAAGGACTATAGTAAGGTCAATGATTTTTATATGAAATCTATTGAATTGTATCGGATGGCTGGCGATAAGAAGGAAGCTGCTTCTTCTTATTGGGATATGGCCTATAATATGGGGCAGAATCAGAGCAGATATAAAGTCGCCATCGTGAATTTCCGGATAGCTTATGACTTGTTTATTGAGGTGCGTGATTCTGTAAACGCATCGGTGATGTTATCAAACATCGGGCAGAATTATTGGAGCTTACTTGACTTTCAAAAGGCGATTGCTTCTCATCGGGCTGCTATTGAGTTAGCTACCCGGTGTAAAAATTATGAGCAATTGGCCAGTTCGTGGTCAAAGTTGGCAACCTTGTATACCGAAACAAATAATCCAGTTGAAAGGGCCAATGCTCTGGTCCATGCATTGGAGTCTCTTAAAATCACCAATGACTCTACGCTCTTGTCATCAACCTACCATGATTTAGCAGCCAACTCATTAAAATCAAAAGACTATACGAAGGCATTTGATTTTTTCAATCAAGCTATTTTGCTTCGGAAAGCGCAGAAGGATACATTGAACTGGGCTTCTTCATTGAATCAATTGGCCGGAGCTTATCAAAATAAGAATGAGTATAAACTAGCCATTGATTATTACAATCGGGCTTTGGTTCTTCAGAGAAAAATAAAAGATAAGGCAGGTGTGGTGTATACACTCGCTAATATGGGTACGATCATGCAAGGTGTTGAGAGTAATTATAAGGAGGCAGAAGTTTATTTTAATGAATCTGTAAAGATAGCTTTTGAATTAAAAGGTGATGATATTCTGGCTTATTGCTATTTGCGCATGAAAGGGCTTTATCGTTCTCAAGGCAAAGCGGCTTTAGCTGACGGAAATGCGATTAAGGCGTTAGACTTATATAAGAAGAATAAGCAATGGAAAGAAGTAGCTTCTACCTGGGTCGGAATAGGATCGGATGCCAGTTATGTGTATGGTGATAATGCAAAAGCAATTCAATATATTGATCAGGCTCAGGTAATTGCTGATACACTGAATAACGTGTCTATCAAAGCAATGGTAATTGGCGCAAGAGCTACTGTGCTGAGAGAAGTGGGGGAGTTTCAAAAAGCCGTTGTGTTGGCTGATGAGAGTTTGAAGTTATACAACGAACTCCACAACGAATGGGGAATGGCGGGTTCCTATATCGATCTTGGAAATATATACAAACAGCTTGGTGAATATGAACTCGCATTGCAAAATCAACATAAAGCGGATAGCTTATATTCTAAAGCAAATGCTCATTATTCTCGTTTGGCCCCTTTGGCAAACATAGGCGAGATCTATACATCTCAAGGTGATTACAAAAAAGGATTGGAGTATTACGAACAGTCATTGGCTTTGATGAAAAAAGCAAACGACTTAAATGAAAATCTTTCTATTGTACAGGCTGCCATCGGGGAATCTTATTTTTATCTGAATAATTTTCTGGAGTCAGATAAATGGTTGAAAGAATCTTTGAAAACCTGTGAACTAGTTGGAGCTATTCGATCTAAAGTTGATGCATTGGGTGTTCTGGGCAGACTAAAAATCGAAGAGAAAAAATATGATGAAGGCTTCACATACCTGACGGATGGAGTTAAGGTATCGAAGGAAAAGAATTTGATGATTTCCTACGTTGGGAACATGAATTTGCTGGGACAGCTTGAAGTGGTGCGAAAAAATTATGCGAAGGCAAAACCTTTATTATAGGAGAGTATCAAAAAGTCTCGTGAGATGGGTAAGACCAACACGCTTTGGGAGAGCTTATATTGGCTTGGGATTCTGTATAAAGAGAATAAGCAGCTTCCTCAGAGCACTCAATACCTTAAAGAATCAATCGAGGTGATTGGAAAAATCAGAAATAAAGTTTCTGGCGGTGAAGAGGCCCGTAAGATGTTCTCATCCGATAAAAATATTTTGAAAGTGTATGAAACACTGGTCGATGTATTGTTACAACAGGGTGAGACCGATTTGGCCATGAGTTATCTTCAAAAAAACAATGAGGATAATTTGAAAGAAAAATTCAAAGGCATGGATGTGAAGTTTCAGGATGCCGCCAAAAATAAAGTCCTTGATGAGGAACGTAATAAAAAGGCAAAGTTAGATGGCATTGAAAAGCAGATTGAGAATGAGAAAGCACTCCCGGCTGAAAAACAAAACATCGAAAAGTTAAAGAATCTCGAAGGCATTAAAACGGTAGCCGAAGGTGACTATCTTAAATTTGTTAATCAGCAAGTAAATGTGCGACCAGAACTTTCCAGATTTTTTAATAACAGTGTTCAGCCAGCACAACTGAAGGGAAAGAAAATGCAAATTCCTAATGATATGGCGCTATTGTCTTACCTGCCAGGTGAGAATCAGTTATATATTTTTATAGCTACCTCTGACACGGTGTTAGCCAAAGTGGTGAATATTTCACGTGCTCAACTGACGCGAAACATTAACGCGGCACTGAATATCGTTCGCACCAACCAATGTGTATTCGAGAAGTTGAATATGAAGAACGAAGCTGCCGAGCGTGAAGAGGAGGTAAATGAGATGAAACAGGTGAATGCGCTGTTGAAACCATTTGAAGAGTTGTATCACTATATGATTTCACCAGCAAGTGCTGAGATTGCAGGTAAGAAACGGTTATGCATTATACCCAATGGTACACTCAGTTACATTCCTTTTCAATTGTTAGGTAAAACGTTAAAGAATGGGAAGTTCAGCATGATGATGAATCAGTATGCCATTTTCTATGCGAGCTCTACCGATATGTTGTTACGGGTGACAGGTTCAGAAACACGTCAGTTGAAAATTCTTGCATTCGTTAATCCTGATAAAACACTCCCTTCTACCGAACTGGAAGTAGTGGAAATAAAAAGTCTCTATCCTAATTCATCGATATTCCTTCGCGAAGAAGCTACTGAAGATAAAGCTAAATATGCTGGCGAAGAATTTAATGTAATGCACTTTGCAACTCATGGAAACCTCGACTATGAAGATTTTGGAAAATCATTCATCACCATGGCTGGCAATCCCGCCAAGGATGAGGATGGTAAATTTACCTTAGAGGAGTTGTGGGGCATGGATGTGATGAGTCATTTGAATATTGTTGTGTTATCGGCTTGTCAAACGGCAGTGTCTAAAGGATCCGATGAGAGTTCACCGGTAAGTCCCGCAAGTGGATTTCTTCAGAATGGAGTGAAGTCGGTAGTGGCCACCCTTTGGAAAGTAGATGATGAGGCTACTTCCATTCTCATGCAGAATTTTTACAAGAACATTAAAACCATGGTTGCCGTAGATGCACTACGCTTAGCACAGGTTAATCTGGCTAATAATCCAAAATTCTCACATCCTTATTATTGGGCTGCTGCTGTGTTATTGGGTGATTGGAGGTGACGAGGCAGAGCTACTTACATTCATCAGCATAGGATTTGGCATCATCACGGCCAAGTTCAATCGCTTTATTAAAATCTAAACAGGCACCTTTTTTATCACCTAATTTCCTCTTCGTGATACCTCTGTTGTAATACGCAGATGAATTTGCTGGATCAATCTCAATGGCCTTGTCATAGTCAGCCAAAGCGTCTTGTCCCAAGTCAACATTGTCTTTGGCATCTCCTCTGAAAATGTACGCTTTAGCATCATCAGGTTTAAGTTCGATGGCTTTGGTAAAGTCTTCGATAGCCTGATTATATTTTTCAATCATATAATAAGAGTCACCCCGGTCCATATAATAAGCGTAAATGGTATTATCTATTTCAATAGCAAGATTATAATGAACGATAGCGCTTTCATAGTCTTTCGAGTCGTAATAGAAATTACCCAGGCCGTAGTGCGCATTGGCTATTTTGTTATCCAGTGAAATTACTTTTTCATAATCAGCTTTAGCCAAGTCGGGAATTTGTTTTTTGATATATGCATCACCTCTGCCTATGTATGCGCTAATTAGTGTTGCATCTTTAGTGATGGCTTCACTGTAGTCTTCAATGGCCTGGTCATATTTTTTCAGTTCATAGTACGCATCGGCTCGTTCTGAATATATCATAGCCAGTTCCTTCCTATTCGATTCATCCTTTGGCCACATTTCAATCCCTTTGGCGAAATCCGTGAGTGAATTTTCGAAGTCGTTTAGCTCATATTTGGCATTGGCACGGTTTATAAATGCACTGGCATTATTCTGATCAAGCATGAGGGTTGAGTCAAAATAAACAATTGCCTTTTCATAATTTTTGGCATTGAAAGCATCGATACCCAGGTGATAATAGTCATCAGCTTTATTGCAAGCACCAACAACGATAGTCAGCAGGCCTATTGCAAGTATTTTTTTCATGCGCTTTAAGATTTTAATAATTCAATTTAATGTCTTTAATCTTTCTTGGAAGCCAAACCTGCATCGGGTTGCTGCCACGATTACACCAACTATAGTAAGGAATGGCGGTGATTGTTTTGGTTTTGGTATTGATACTTAAACCATCAGCACCGATTTTTACAGCCGGGACATTGGCTTGTATGGTAACAATGCCTTTAAGTAAGCCTGAATTGTAAGTAATCGTGTACTGTGTGTTATCTGGCACGACAAAATTCCAGGCTTGGCCATCATTGTCAGCACCCTCAACGCAATACACCAATGGCCCGCGTTGCAGGGCGATGCGTCCTTCGTTGGCTTTGATGGTTTCTCTCGATGAAACTTCGTTCACATCCATAGGAAGTGATAAGCTGATGACATCTCCTTTTTTCCATTCGCGGGCGATGACTGCATATCCTTTATCTGCCGTGTAGGCAAAGTCTTTTCCATTCACTTTTACCAGGATGCTTGAATTAGCAGCTTTTTCAAAGTGATATAGACCACCAGGCACAGTTTCACCCGTAGCCCAGCCGGGAAGGCGAAGCATTACACTAAACTTACTTTTCTTTTCAGGATTCACAGCTACTATAACTTCGCCATCCCATGGATAATTGCTTTTCTGTTCGATAAGAACTGGAGTTTTGCCCATAGCCAGTTTCGTCTGGCTACTTACATACAGATTGATCCACACGGCTTCATTCGATTTATTATAGATGTAATCACCCAATGACGAAACCAATCGTGCAATATTGGCAGGACAACATGCCGTACCGAACCATTCTCTTCTGAAATGCTTTCCATTGGATGCGAGTGGATTGCCGTAAAAGAATTTGTCTCCGCTTAGTGACAAACCATCAAGGGCTCCGTTATATAAACTTCGCTCCAGCACATCAAAGTATTTACTTTCGCCTGTGAGTAGATTCATGCGTTGATTCCAGAACACCATTCCAACCGAAGCACATGTTTCGCAATACGCTTGTTCGTTGGGTAAATCATAATCAATGGAAAACCCTTCGTTGCTTCCTGATGAACCAATACCCCCCGTGATGTACATATTGCGATGAACCACATCTTCCCAAACCGTTTTCATGGCTTTCATATAGCCTTCATCGCCTGTGAGTGATGCCACATCCGCTGCACCCGTGTACATATACATGGCACGCACGGCATGACCGGTGATTTCTGTTTGTTCTTTTACTGGTTTGACATCCTGGGCATAAGCCGTGTCCTTCCACTCTGTCCACGTGTAGCCTTGTGCATATTTGTGTCCGCGCTCGTCCAGCAACCATTTGGCCATGTCCAGGTATTTTTTGTTTTGAGTTGCCTTGTAAAGTTTCACAAGGGCAAGTTCAAGTTCCTGATGACCAGTTACCCAATGTCTTTTTCCAGGTCCGAACAATGAATCAAAGTGATCAGCAAACCGGATAGACACATCCAGTAATTTTCTTTTTCCTGTAGCCTGGTAATACGCTACAGCAGCTTCAATCAAATGACCACCATTATAATCTTCGTGCATACTCATGTCTGTCCATCGTTTGTCGAGGCCGTTAAGCGTGTAGTAGGTGTTGATGTATCCGTCTTTTTGTTGGGCAGCAGCGATTTTATCAATCCACTCATCCGCTTTCTTTTCGAGTGTTGGGTTTGGTTTATTTTTTAGTGAGTAGGCGATGGCTTCCAATGCTTTGAATACATCCGAGTCATCGTAAAAAATTCCCTCAAACTTTCCTTGGCGTGTGCCACCAACAATCTCAAAGTTTCTGATGCGGGCTGTTTTTACTTCCGTTTGATAAATGCATGCCTCTAATGTGGTCGTGGCAACTTGCTCGATTCTTGGTTTCCAGAAGTTGTCTGTAATGGTTACTTCTGAGAAGCTGACGGGCTCAATAGTTTTAAGTTGTGCAGAAAGTAGGAACGGTAAAAGGACCAGAGGGAGGATCAATTTCATGGCATGTCTGATTTGTTAAAGAAAGCTATAAAAAAAGAAGCGAACTTCTGAGTCTTATTCTATCAGTGGTTGAAAAAGAAAAGAGCCAGCGATTGACTGGCTCTCTTAATAAAATTTGTAATAAGTTTATTTCTTAATCTCCTTCACCAGAATATTCAACTCAGTCAACTGTTCTTGTGAAATCGTAGAAGGCGTATCAATCATCACATCGCGACCCGCATTATTTTTGGGGAATGCAATGAAGTCGCGGATGGAATCAGCACCGCCAAAGAGTGAACACAAGCGATCGAAGCCGAAGGCAATACCACCATGTGGAGGCGCACCATATTCAAATGCTTCCATTAAGAAACCAAATTGTTTTTTTGCTTCTTCATCGCTAAATCCAAGTTTGCTGAACATGAGTTGCTGGGTTGCCCGGTCGTGAATACGAATAGATCCACCCCCCACTTCAGTTCCGTTAATGACCATGTCATAGGCATTCGCTCGCACCTTGCCAGGGTCGCTTTCCAGCAACTTCATATCTTCTGGTTTCGGAGAAGTGAATGGGTGGTGCATGGCATGCCAACGATTAGTGTCTTCGCTCCACTCCAACAAAGGGAAGTCGATCACCCAAAGGGCAGCGAATTTATTTTTATCGCGAAGGCCCAGAGCATCGCCCATTTTTAAGCGAAGTTCATTCAGTGCTTTTCTCGTTTTGTCAGCATCGCCTGAAAGAACAAAGATTAAATCACCCGGTTGAGCATTGAATTTCTCAGCCCATGTTTTCAAATCATCAGCGGAATAGAATTTATCCACCGATGATTTGAACGTGCCATCTGCTTTACATTGCACATACACCAGACCTTTGGCGCCAATCTGTGGTTTCTTCACATACTCTGTGAGTTCGTCTAATTGTTTGCGTGTGTATTCAGCACAGCCTTTTGCACAGATACCAACTACCAGCTCAGCGCTATCAAAAACCTGGAATCCTTTTCCCTGGGTAATATCGTTTAACTCAACAAACTTCATCTCAAAGCGAGTGTCGGGTTTGTCTGAGCCATAGTATTTCATGGCATCGTCATAGCTCATGTGTGGCACCGATGGCATGTCGATTCCTTTCACGTTTTTGAAAAGATGTCTTACCAGTCCTTCAAACGTATATAAAATATCTTCTTGTGTGATGAAGGCCATCTCGCAATCGATCTGTGTAAACTCAGGCTGACGATCGGCACGCAAGTCTTCATCACGGAAGCATTTTACAATCTGATAGTAGCGGTCGAAGCCGGATACCATCAACAACTGCTTGAATGTTTGTGGCGACTGTGGCAGCGCATAAAATTCTCCCGGGTTCATGCGTGAAGGCACAACGAAATCACGCGCGCCTTCGGGAGTTGATTTGATCAACACCGGTGTTTCAACTTCAATAAAATTCAAACTGTCCAGATAGATGCGTGTCTGCTGCGCCATCTTGTGTCTGAGCTGAAGGCTTTCGCGTACTACGTTTCTACGCAAGTCGAGGTAGCGGTATTTCATGCGAAGGTCATCGCCACCATCGGTATTGTCTTCAATGGTGAAGGGAGGAGTTTTGGATGTATTGAGTACTTCAATGGAAGTCACACGAATCTCCACGTCACCGGTTGGCATTTTATCATTCTTTGAAAGACGTTCTACCACTGTGCCTTTTGCTTTCAATACATATTCACGGCCTGCCGATCGGGCAGCCTGCAACAAAGCCGGATCGGTTTTACCTTCTTCTAAAAATAGTTGTGTGATTCCGTACCGGTCGCGCAGATCAACCCACAACAAACTGCCTTTATCGCGCAGGCGCTGCACCCAACCGGTGAGGGTTACTTCTTTATTTACATCGCTGATTCGCAGTTCACCGCAAGTATGAGTTCTAAGCATGGTAAAATCATTAAATTTGGACGCGCAAATTAATAAAGGTTGCACGTTATACAGAGCCTTGATCCAATTTCGTTTTTTAAATCCCTATGAAAAAAATACTACTATCGGTTGCTATCATCGTCCTTTTCGCCTTTTCACCCTCTAAATTGGTGAAGACCAAGGTTGCGGAGGGTATCGTAATATCACTTCCATCGGAGCTTCAGCCCATGGCCGAAGATGATATTATATTGCGATATCCTTCTGTGCGCGCCCCATTGGCTGCTTATACGGACCTGAACAGAACTCTGGACTTCAGTGTGAATATTTCGGCTACTCAATGGCCTGACACCGATCTGGAGATTGCCCAAAAGTTTTTTAAATCAAGTATCACCAACCTTTTTGATCGGGTGGATATTATTGAAGAGGGCATACACACCATCCATAAGAAGAAGTACATTTTTTTTGAGTTCGAATCCCGTGTAAACGGCAACAAGATGGCACTGGGTGAGCAGCAACCTGTATTTCGATACACTTATATTCAATACTTGATTGAACCTGGCCGTACGCTGGTTGTTTCATTCAATTGTCCTAAAGCTATGCGCGAAGACTGGCAGGAGAATGTGCGGGCTATGATGAAATCGGTGCGGGTAAAGTAATCTGAAAACAATTGCCAATGGAACTATATTCTCTTGAGTATTTTATGCGTGAGGCTTTGAAAGAGGCTCGAAAGGCATTCGATAAAGGTGAAGTTCCGGTAGGAGCGGTGGTGGTTTGCCAGAATAAAATCATTGCGCGAGCTCATAACCAAACGGAGCAACTTAATGATGCCACGGCCCATGCCGAAATGCTTGCGGTAACTTCAGCTGCCAATTATCTTGGATCAAAATATTTAAGTGAATGCACACTGTATGTAACCCTGGAGCCATGCGTGATGTGTGCAGGAGCTTTGCACTGGGTGCAACTTCAAAAACTTATTTTTGGTGCTGAGGATGAACAGCGGGGTTATTCTTTGGCAAGAAGTCCATTGCTACATCCGCGTACAGAGGTGTTGAAAGGTATAAGTGGGCAGGAAAGCAAAGAGTTACTCTCCCAATTCTTTAAAAGACTGAGAGAGTAACTCTTTTCAATTTTTTGAAGATTATTCTTCTTTGACTTTTTTAGCCTTGGCTTTATCGTCTATTTTTTTGCCGTTTTTGTGCTCTCCAAGAATAATTACATCCTTGGTCATTTCATACTGCTTGGCTGCCTGCATCATCGCCTGATGACTATCGCGAATTAAAATAGTACCTGATCTAGCGCCTTTATTGCGCACTTCAAGCCAAAAACCGTCTTTTTTCTTTTTTGGTAGTACAGGAGGTCTTCCCATGATTGTTTGTTTTTTTAAAGTTTATTTGACCTTTTTGAGGCCAAAGAATAAACAGGTGATCAAAAATTTTAGTTCAGAGCGGGCGAAGATACCAAATTAAGGCCTAATCTCAATGATTTTCACTCACTTAGGTAGGATGGCAATTCGATACCCGCTTTTAAATCCGGATCTGGCACCACGGGTAGTCTTTGCAATTTAAGAGGTTGAACTCCAGCCCAAACATTTAAATCATAATCTTCTTCATCGTCTTTTGGTGGGCCTGTGCGCACTTTGGCAGAGGCTTCCTTAATTTCAAAAGAAAGTAATAGGGTGGCTTTCCATTCTCCCGCTGTAGGCTTGCGCACATCAGCCCATCGACCAGGGCACATTTTTCCGGTGAATACTTCCAGCGCTTTATAAAGTTCATCCTGATCTGTAACCACTACAGGCTCGCTGAAAATGATCACTGACCGGTAGTTTACAGAATGGTGAAATGCAGACCTTGCCAGCACCATGCCATCGATTAATGTTGCGCTGATACAAACGGGCGATTTTGTGGTTTGAAGTTCACGCATGTAATGGCTGCCTACCGAGCCATGGATGTAGAGTTTATCTCCGATGCGACAGAATCCTGTTGGTATTTGAAATGGTTGATTATCAACGGCAAACGCCACCGTACAAACCAGCGCTTCATCCAGAATAGCGTACACGACATCTTTATCATACACTCCACGCTTTGGCAGTCGTGTAATTTCTGTTTTATCCGTAATGGGAAAAGTGCTCATATTTAATTTGGAATTTTATACACCCAGCCAAACTCATCAGGCTCATAACCGTGACGGATGTCTTCCAGTTTTTTCTTTAACCGCAGTTGAATGCTGTTGGTATCTACTGCCGGTAAAGTAAATTCTTGACCTGCAATATTGATCGCGGCAATGGTAGATACTACAGCGGCAGTGCCTACTCCAAATGCTTCGGTGAGCAATCCCTTTTCAAAACCTTCTTTGATTTCGGCAACACTTACTTTGCGCTCTTCTACTGGGATGCTCAATTTACCAGCCAATGATAAAAGTGAATTTCTGGTAATGCCATCCAATATGGCAGAGGTAAGTTGAGGGGTTATTAATTTCCCATTCAGCACGAACATCACGTTCATAGCGCCTGATTCATCGATGTATTGATGATCACGTGCATCGGTCCAGAGTACCTGATCAAAGCCTTGTTCTTTGGCAAGCTGTGTGGGGTAGAAAGCCCCACCATAATTTCCGGCACACTTGGCAAAGCCTGTACCTCCTTCGGCAGCCCTCACAAAATGATCTTCCACTTTCACCCGTACTGGTTTTGCAAAGTAAGGACCCACAGGACTAGTGAGAATGATGAATTTATATTCGTCTGAAATTTTTACGCCAAGCTTGGATTCCGTTGCAAATACAAATGGTCTCAGGTATAAAGAAGCTCCTTCCGAAGTTGGCACCCATGCTTCGTCAACTTTGATGATCGCATTCAAGCTATGGATGAAATATTCTTCGCTCATAGGAGGCATGCACATACGTTCCATCGATTTGAGAATGCGTTGATGATGTCGCTGTGGTCTGAAGATAACCAACTCCTCATTTTTATTTTTGAATGCTTTCATTCCTTCAAAAATGGACTGACCATAATGAAGAGATAACATAGCTGGACTCAGCGCCAGGTCACCATAAGGAACAATTTTGGGTTCTTGCCATTTTCCATCTTTATAATCCGCTACGAGCATGTGATCGCTGATGTGATTTCCAAAGCCTAGGTTATTAAAATCAATAGTGGAAAGACGCGAGTGGGGAGTGTGTTCTACTGGAATAGGGTTCATGTCGTTTATAATTTGGGTGGAAGGTAAAAATATTTTCTGTGAAATTGGTGAGCCTTAATTCTGACGATGGATTTTTGCTGTCGCTAAGCAATCACAGGTAATCGACTATTATTTAGTCAATTAATCTTCTGTGATAATTAATCTGACCTAAATGATATGTTAGGTGAGAAACCAGATGTACCAAAAAAAATCCTGTTGAAGTTGATTCTTTCAGAACAATGATTGGATACTCCTTTTCAAGTTGCGTTGATGTAAGTTGGCGCATCACCTGATCAACCACCAAAATGGTTTCTTCAATTTTTTGAATTAGTTCTTTGCGTGGAATATTTTTCAATGAGAATTCTGCATCACGATCTCTGGCATAGCTAGTTTTTCCAAGGATCGCACCAATATACGTGTTCAGGTTTCCGACCAGATGCAGGCATAGATTGCCTGCTGAGTTGGTGATATTCTTTTCAACACGCCACAGGTTCGATTCATCTTTATACAATTCGATTTCCGTTTTTAATTTGATTAATTCACGTTTAAAAATCGAATTCAATACTTCTGTCATCATGATGGGGATGTTAGTGATTTTGTTTTTGATTCAATTAGGATAGGGTTATTTCCATTTTAATATTACTTCGCTTATAAGGTCCGTCAACAGGAATTTCAAGGAAACCAAGTTTTCTATACAATGAAATAGCATTAATCAATTTTGTGTTGGAGTAGAGTATAATTTTATGTGCATGCTTTTGCTTTGATTTTTCAATCGCAGTTTCCGCTAATTGCTTCCCGATTTTTAATCCTTGAAATTTCTCATCGACAGCCATTTTGGTAAATTCGTACACACCAGTTTCTACAAATTTCAGGGCTACAGTTCCTACTAGTTCATTTCTATATTCAGCCATGAAGATAAGCCCTCCCGGTCGGATGATGTGCTCATCCGGGTTACCCAAAACTTCGTTATCTACAGGTTCCATCCAAAAATATTTTTCAATCCAGTCGCGATTCAGGTTTTCAAACACGGGCTGATGCCCAGGCTGATAGTCCAGTATTTTCACAGTTCCTTCCATGAGTTAAAAATAAGAAAGTCCCGAATTCTTCGAGCCTTTCTATAAATGAGTTGTGTTTATTGTTTCGCCTCTTTCAGTTTTTTAATTTCTGCCTCATACTGTGGCAAAAATTGTTTCTGATCTTCCGGTAAATTTTTGATCGCTAATTCCCAGTGCTTAATTGCATTCTTTTTATCGCCCAGCGCTGTATAGCCCCGCGCCAAGCCTACATTGGGCGTAAACTTTTCCGTAGTATTTTTTTGAGCATTGTATTTAAAAATCTCCATGGCTTTTTCTTTTTTGCCAGCGGCAAGCAGCGATCTTCCATATTGATGAATAGCTTGCACCGAAGCGGCTGGATCTTTAATAGCCTTGTCCATTTCGGAATTCGCTTCTGCTTCGCGACCCAATGCTTGTAAAATCATTGAGCGCGTTTGCCGTGTGGTGAAATTCTCAACGCCAATGAATGGATTACTCACAGACATGTTTACCCAGATTAGTGCTTCTTCAAGATTGATTTTATTTTTTGCACAAAATTGAGCAGCCGTGATCCAGTTTTCCTGCTTGAAGCCTAAATCTCCCCGTAGTTCATCACGCATTTTAAAAACATAGATTTCATTGATGTTTGGAACTTCGATCTTGAATGGAATTCTTTTTTTCTCCCAGCGCAGGTATGCATTGGCCGAGGAAGGAAGCCTGTCTTCAAATCCGTATGTCAACCATTCTTTATATGGTACATCCAAGGGAGTTACGTCCACACGTAATGCATCTTCTTTGGCATCATAAAAATAACTTCCCCAACTACTGCTGTTCTTTGAAAAAATCCATGTGTACGGAGCTTCTTTTGAAACAGCCAGAAACAAACCATAAGTTCCAGCCTTTAACTCTTTTCCTTCGATCTTCACATCGTGTGAAATGGTGAAAATCGTATTTTCATTGGCACCAGCTCGCCACGGTGCAGCTTTTGACGGACCGAAGCCCTGATCTATGAAGCCATAATGTGCAACTTCTCCCCAGATTTTTCCGGTTCGATCTTCGCCATTTGGGCCATGAACATCAGGACTACTGTAGCTGATTGATACTTCCACAGGGCCGATATATTGAATCACTTTTGATTTTTGATTATCTCCGCTCGGTGGGGTTGTCAATCCTTGAGCATCACTGCCAACGGCTAAAGCGGTAAGCAGAAAGCAAGAAAGTATAAGTTTTTTCATAGGGGTATGTTGATTTTGATTTAAGGTTTAACGAAAATATGGATGAGTTGGCTAACCTTAATTCAAGTTTTTATACCTGATTAGCCGTGGGTACTAACATACTTAACGAGGATGGCTGCATGGATATTGAAAATTGATGAGCGGATGCCATTGCTTCACCATCGACATGATAGGGCATGGAGTGTGAGAATGAAAGAGTCATGACTTTGCCTTGCACGATATCAACAAACGATGATTTTTCAATTTGCCCCATAAACATCTTTTGAGCGAAACCAGCCGATTGTATTATAGGAACTTTGCGGATGAAACAGATATCCATTAACCCATCGCATACAGAGGCATTAGGCGACACACGCGCATTATTTCCAAATTGTGAAGAGTTGGCAAATGCCAGCACGAATGCCTTTTTTTTATACGAGGTATCATCGATGGTTATTTCTGCGTCAAACTCCTGGAAACTGAAAAACTCTTTCAGTACCAACTTGGTATAGCCGATCAATCCACGCTTTCCACCTTTTCCGAAAAGACTGGCAACGTGACCATCAAACCCAATTCCAGAAACGTTGACTGAAAGTTTATCATTGATGAGAAATGAATCCATTGAAATGGTGAACGAAGATCCAATCAAGTCCAACGCTTTTTTAAAGTCTACGGAAATACCAAGATGCCTCGCTAATCCATTGCCAGAACCTTTCGGAAGGATCGCCATAGTTTGCGTTGTATGGACGAGGCCTTGTGCCACCTCATTGACGGTACCGTCACCACCCACCGCAAAAACTACTTCAAATTTTTTTGATGCAGCTGCCACTTTCGCCAATTCAGTGGCATGCTGTGGCCCTTGGGTGAATTCGATTGTGGGTTCAATATGTAAGGACTCACAGCGTGACAATATCCTTCCTTCCACAGAGGTTTGATATCCGGTGCCCGCATATTTATTGATAATGAATAATACCTGCTTATTTTCGTTCATGAAATAAAGTACTTCAAAGGTAAGTCTCTTTACTATGGAATTTAAGAAGCGAAAGATAAAATTTAAGGCCTGGGATCAGGAACATAAATTATTGATGCGATTGAATAGCATAGACTGCAACAAGGGTGAGCTCATGGAAAAAGATCATGTATTACTTCAGTTTACCGGACTGTTTGATAAAGAAGGAGAGGAGATTTATGAAATGGATGTCTTACTCTTGTCGCTGGATAAGCTTGGTGTTTTCTGGAATGAAAGTAATAATGGCTGGTATTATTCTCCTCTAAAAAATTCCAATACGCAGGTGCCTTTGCTTGATGTGGAGGCTTTGCGGATGAAACGCTTCTTTAGTTACTTCGAATTACATAATCAGTAACCTGAAAATTCACTTAACTACTTTGCTCTGTATATAGCTTACGGCCTGACCAATCGTTTGCATTTTTTCCGCATCGTCATCAGGAATTTTAATGTCAAAAGATTGTTCAAATTCCATCACCAGTTCTGCATAGTCTAATGAGTCGATACCCAGATCTTTGACAAAACTGGCATCGGGAGTAATCTCCGATTCTGAAATTCCAAGTTTATCGGTAAGGATGGCGTGTACTTTCTTTTGAACGTCCTGCATAGGTTGTAAGAATTGGGCCAAATCTAAGAATCTTTCTTGAT
Source organism: Bacteroidota bacterium (assembly GCA_947470895.1). Lineage (GTDB taxonomy): Bacteria > Bacteroidota > Bacteroidia > Cytophagales > Cyclobacteriaceae > ELB16-189. Next base: position 26,315 of record CANIVF010000009.1, on the reverse strand, counting down.
TTTTCAGCCTTTGTTTTATAGAGAGGAAGTTAGAAGCGAAGCAGGAATTCGGTTCCTTCGCCCAGTTTAGACTTTACAGTGATGTTACCTTCGTGCTGGCGCATGATCTGCTTCGATAAACTTAAGCCAATGCCAGAACCTGTCTTTTTGGTGGAGAAGAATGGAATAAAGATCTTTTCCATGGCCTCTATATCAATACCCGCACCATTGTCCTTCACGGAAATTACAGGACTACCTTTTTCATTACAGTATGCACGCAATTCAATCAGTTTACTAGGCTGCTCATCAAAAGACTGTATGGCATTTTTTATCAGGTTGATGAGCACCTGTTCGATCATGGTTTTATCGGCACTTATTATCAGTTCCGAAGGAGCGACATCTACTTTTATAGCGATGGCGTGATCGGTCAACTCTTTTTTGTGGAGCATGGCCATCTCTTCGAGCAATACTTTTAAAGGTACATCGGCCAACTTGGGCTTGGGAATGTGAGTAAGATTTCTAAACTCCTTTACAAACCGTATAAGGCCAGCACTCCGCTTGGTGATGGTTTGCAAAGAAAGATACATGTCTTCCAACTCTTCTTTCTTCAGCGGCATTTCCGATTGGCTATCCACTCGATGTTTCAGATCTTCTTCTACAATTCCTGCCAGAGAAGAAATCGGTGTTACTGAATTCATGATTTCGTGTGTGAGCACGCGCACGAGGTTTTGCCATGCCTCCATCTCTTTCTCTTCCAGTTCGCTCTGGATGTTGCTCATCGACACGAGTTTCACTTCTTCATCGCGCAAAGTGAGTTCGATTACATAAACAGAAAGTTGCAGCGACTCATCACCAAATTTAATGCGTACCAATTCGCGACCTCCCGTTTTTAGTTTTTGAAATGTTTCTACTAACTCTTCACTCACGACTTTAATATCATTCAGGCGATCGGCTTTGGTAATTCTGAGCAATCGCCTGGCAGCACTGTTGATGATTTGGATGGAGCCATCTTTTTTAAAGGTAAGCAAACCAATAGCTGCATGCTGCACGATGTTTTTAAAGAATTGATATTCCGAATCTTTTTCTCTGCGTGTAGTTCTGAGTTTTGCTAGTGCTTCATTTAATTCAGTATGAAGTTTCTGAACGCTGGGGTCGTTGCTTTCCGTTTTAAAACTTTGAGTTAAATCATCAAAGCGAATGGAATCCAGAAAGGAAGCAATGTTTGTGTTGGAGGTTTCGACAATCTGAATAAGTTTCGTAACCTGAAAGGCAATAGCAACGAGCAAGGCAATAATTAATAGAAAATTACGGTCGCTGCCGGCAACCATAAAGGCGAAGACCACGATCGTGGCTACTAGTATTCCCACCCGTGTTACTAAAGGTGATCGCCAATTAAAGTCCATACATATGTTGATAATGAAATATAACGCTATTTAACACTTAATTTGAAACGGGATTTTTGAATTTGGGTTTTTATTAACATCCATCTTAGCGCGATCTGTTCGTCTTTGAAAATATCTTTAATCTACTATAAGTCAGATTTAAAATAAGCTGAATGCCTGTTACTTAGATTATAATTGAACCGTCCAGCAAATTATCAGAGTAAGAATTAAATAACAGCTTGTTTCGCCTTTAATTAGGCTATACCTTAATTAGCAATAAAAGCCTATCCTATGAAAAAACATTCACCATTTAGATTACTATTTTTTCCAGCTCTGCTTTTTGTTCTTGCCGGCTGCATGTCGAGTTTTGCTCAGAAAGTTGATTTGCAAAAACTCAAATCTCTTAATTATCGACACATTGGCCCTCTTGGAAACCGCGTGATCTCTGTTGCCGGAATTCCAGGGGATCCGTTAACGTATTATGTTGGAGCTGCATCTGGAGGAATTTGGAAAACTGTTGATGGTGGTGTAAACTGGAAAGCATTATTTGATGACAAGCCAGTTCATTCTATTGGATCGCTGGCAGTAGCTCCATCGGATCCTGAAATTGTTTGGGCCGGAACGGGTGAGCCGCATATTCGCTCAAATGTTTCTGTTGGTGAAGGGGCCTGGAAATCTACCGATGGGGGAACTACTTGGACTAAGATGGGTCTCGAAAGCACATTCCGTATCAGCCGGATGATCATTCACCCAACAAACCCCGACATCGTTTACGCAGCATCTCTCGGGCATGCTTATGCTCCACAAAAAGACAGAGGCGTTTTCAGAACGATGGACGGAGGAAAAACATGGACAAAAATTTTATTTGTAAATGATAGCACAGGCACATCTGACATGGTCATGGATCCGAATAATCCTCGGATAATTTTTGCAGGCATGTGGCAACTCGATATTAAAACCTGGGGCCGCCAAAGCGGAGGTAAGGGCAGCGGTATTTATGTGACCCGCGATGGTGGAGACACTTGGAAACGTCTTTCAGGAAATGGACTTCCAAAACTACCCGTTGGAAAAATTTCACTCACCATTCCTAAAGCTGATTCAAAAAGAATTTATGCTTTGATTGAAACATCGGATAGTGTACCTATGAATGGTAAAGAAGGTGAGAGCGGTGAGCTTTGGCGCTCCGATGATGGTGGCGAAAAATGGATGCTTGTGAGTCAGGACATGAACCTTGGTGGAAGAGGTGCTTATTATACACGTTGCAAAGTAACCCCTGATAATCCGGATGAAATTTACTTCATGGCAAGTGCGTATAGTAATTCAAAAGATGGTGGAAAGACAACACACATCGCAGAATCACAACCTAACTGGGATCACCATGAAATGTGGATCGATCCCACAAACGGAAACCGGCAAGCTGTGGCGGGTGATGGAGGCATTTCCTTTTCTCAGAACCGTGGAAAAACCTGGTTTAGAGTTCAGCTACCTGTTGCTCAATTATACCATGTTACCGTGGATAATAACATACCGTATTATGTTTACGCAAATCGGCAGGATGGTCCTTCAACAAAAGGTCCGAGTCGTTTCTTTACTGAAGATTTTTTAAATTCAGGAATACCTCGTGGCGAGTGGCACGATGTAGGTGGTGGCGAAAGTGGTTTTGCTACGCCTGACCCTGCTGACCCTAATGTAGTATGGTCAAGTGCTTCTGGTTCTGGAGCGGGTGGAGGAATTGTTGTTAAGTACAATGAAAAGACACGTCAGTTTCGTCAGGTGGAAGTTTGGCCAGAGTCAACAATTGGATCAGCAGCCAAGGATGTAAAGTACAGATTTCAATGGACGTTTCCTTTGTTGATTTCATCCCATGATCACAACACGGTTTATGTAACAAGCCAAAATGTTCATAAGACAACTAACGGTGGCCAAACCTGGCAAGTTGTAAGTCCTGACTTAACAACAAATGACAAGAGCAAACAAAACATATCAGGTGGTTTAACGCCTGATAATATTGGTGTTGAATATTGCTGTGTTATTTATGCATTGGACGAATCTCCTGTAGAAAAAAACCTACTTTGGGCCGGCACTAATGATGGTATAGTACAACTGACCAAAGATGGGGGAGCTAATTGGGAAAACGTAACGGCTAACATTAAAGGTCTTCCGCCACTTGGCACGGTGCGTAACATAGAAGCTTCTAAATGGAAAGCAGGTAAAGCCTATATGACAGTTGACTTTCATCAGGTAGGTAACTTTGAACCTTACGTTTACAAGACCGAAGATTTTGGAAAAAACTGGATAAAAATTACAGATGGTATTCCTAAAAGTAATTTGAGTTTTGCGTGCAACATTCGGGAAGATCCTACACGACAAGGACTTTTGTATTTAGGAACTGAAAACGCACTCTATGTTTCTTTTGATGATGGACTTCATTGGCAATCACTGATGACTAACCTTCCTCCATCACCCATGTATTGGATTGCTGTTCAGGAACACTTTAATGATTTGGTGATTGGTACGTATGGCCGCGGTATCTGGATATTAGATGACATCACTCCGCTTCAACAATTAACAAATGATGTAACGTCATCATCTGCACATTTGTTTGCTCCTCGCCAGGTTTATCGTTTCAATCCTATCACCGGGCCTTTCGCAATGTTTGATGATCAATCGGATGGTGATAATCCTCCTATTGGTGCACCTCTTAATTATTGGTTGTCATCGGATTCAAAAGATAGTGTGATGATATCTATTAAAGATGCCAACAACGCAGTCGTTCGCAAAATGTATCATAAAGGTAAGACAGGGGTAAACAGAGTTTGGTGGAATCTTCGTGAAGATCCTTCTACCTCTATTATTATTCGCAATAAGCCTTTGTATGCCGATTGGACAAACATGACTGATAAGCGTGCTATTCCTGCACCATCATCACCCAAAGGAATTTCACCTTTAGTAAAACCCGGAACGTACACCGTGACACTTAAGGTAGGAGAAAAGGAATTCAATCAGCCTATAAAAGTATTGCGAGATCCTAACTCGGAAGGTACTGAAGCAGACATTATCGCGCAGAATAATCTATTGTTGGACATAAAGAAGGATATGTCGAATGCAGCTGATATTGTTAATCAATTGGAGTGGATCAGAAGACAAGGAGCTGATCTTAAATCGATCGCTGAAGACCAGAAAAATTCCGAAGTGGTTAAAACTATTGATGCGTTCGAGCAACAGTTGATTGATATCGAAAAAAACCTTCTTCAGCTTACCATCACTCCACAGGGGCAAGGCGCGCTACGATTCCCTGCACAGGTTGTTGAAAAACTTCACTACCTGGGCGGTGTGGTTGAGGTTGCTGACTTTGCACCTGCTGATCAACATAAAGAAGTACATCAGGTACTTCAAAAGAGATTGCATGAAAGTCAGACTAGGTTTAATCAGCTAATTGAGAAGGAACTTCCTGCATTTCAGGAATCACTTCGCAAAAGCAATTTTAATGGACAGATTATAATAAAAGCCAATAAGTTGAATAATTAGATCAACAATAACCGCTAACAAAAAGCGTCAGGCACTTAAAAATGCCTGACGCTTTTATTTGTAATTGAAATTATTTTACAATCCGTATTTTTCCATTCTCCTATATAGAGAAGCACGCGTTAATCCCAGTTCATCTGCCGCTTTCGAAATATTTCCGTTGTGAAGTTGAATGGCTTTGGCAACTGCTGCCTTTTCTACTTCATCTAAGTTGAGCGTATCGTTTGCTAATTCTTCACCGCCTTTGCGGCTAAAGAGAAAATCACTTTCCTGCAAGGTGTTAGAGTCAGCCATAATTAAGGCACGCTCGATAGAGTGTTGTAATTCACGCACGTTGCCGGGCCACGGATATTTCTTAAGCTTATTCATGGCTTCCGGTGAAATCGAGAGTACTTCCTTTCTATATTTTTTAGCGTAGTGATTCAGGAAATGATTGGCCAGCATCGGAATATCATCCACACGATCACTGAGTGGCGGTATGGTAATCTCAACGGTATTTATCCGATAAAGCAAATCTTGTCGAAATTTCCCTTCCTTCACCATTTGATGCAACGGCATGTTCGTAGCACAAATCAATCGGATGTCTACATCAAGATGTTGATTTGAACCCACGCGGGTTACCTGGCGTGATTGTAGCGCACTCAGTAATTTACTTTGCAAGCTCATGCTCAGGTTTCCGATCTCATCAAGAAAGAGCGTACCACCATTGGCTAGTTCAAATCTTCCGGGTCGGTCTTCACGTGCATCGGTAAATGATCCTTTCTTATGTCCGAATAGTTCGCTTTCAAAAAGTGTTTCGGTAATGGCACCCATATCCACTGCAACAAAGGAAGCATCTTTACGCATCGACTTCTGGTGAATGGCTCGGGCTACTAATTCTTTACCGGTTCCGTTTTCACCAAGGATTAAAACATTTGCATCGGTCTTAGCTACTTTATCAATGAGCGTAAACACTTCTTTTAATGCATCACTTTGGCCAATAATATCACGAAAGGGTTGACTGATCTGTTCTTCCAGCATCTGCTTTGCCTTGCGCAGTTTGTCCACTTCGTTGTATGACTTCTTCAGTTTGATCGCAGTAGAAATAGTAGCCACCAACTTTTCATTTTGCCATGGTTTTAATATGAAATCAGTGGCTCCTTCTTTCAATGCTCTTACAGCCATCTCTACATCGCCAAAGGCTGTGATCATAATCACGACAGCATTGGGTTCTCTTTCTTTGATTTGTTTCAGCCATTCAAATCCTTCTTTTCCGCTGGTGGTATCTTTGCTGAAGTTCATATCCAGTAGGATCACATCATAGGAGTCGTTATTAAGAAGAAAAGGAATTTTGTTCGGGTTCTTTTCGATGATGACCTGATGACTCGATTTTTTTAACAGCATTTTGGCTGCGAGCAGTACGTCTTCATCGTCATCAATCATCAGGATTTTGCCACCTTCATTCACAGTAGTATAAGTTTAAGTCAAGCAACGAGAGGAAAAATTGTGCCAGCATCAGATACATCCGAAAACGCAGTTTTTGAAATTTTTTCTGTGCTAATACATACAAAGATGTTCAAAAATGAACACAGTTAAAAGAGCAATTAACTGCCTACGGGATATAATTATATATGGTGATTTTGTTTTTGGCAGATACCGTGAGGATTCGCTCATCCGTAACGATAGCAAATTTCAAATCACCATTTAGCGGAAGTTCATGTCTCACTTCGGTTAATAAATCAACGAATTGAATGATGTTATTTTCCAGGTAGTAAAGTTCCTGACCGAAGAAACCAAAATTGGCTGACTTATTGATTTCAATTTTGTTAATGATTTTACCTAAGGTGTTGATGATCCAGATTCCGGAATTTTTTTCCTGAAGGAAAATCAGATTTTGATATTCCCTAAGATAGGTAAACTCGGGGGTTGAAGACCCTAAATCAAGGGTAAACTCATTAATCATCTCCTGTTTGAGTGGATTAACTTTCTTTAAAGAGTAGTCTGCCTTATCGAGTATCCATAATCGATTATCATGGGTAGGACAAATCAGGTAAGGCTCAATGGCTAGTTCTGGAGCCACTTTATATTCTTTCACCTCTTCAAAGAAGCGTCCATACGAAAAATAGTTTTGCGTGGCGCAATCGTAAATAAAAATGCTGGGATGATACCAAGGTTCAATCAACGTTGGTTTTCTTTTTGGAAGTGAAGCCATCAACTTGCCATCACTACTATATTTCTTAATGCCTCCTTTTTTTGGAAGCAAAAAGAAATTACCCATTCGGTCCACCGATACATTTACAATTTCTCCACCACTCCACTCTTTTAGTTTGGTCACTTGATTTTGTGTTTTTCCTTGTTGTGTATGAACAAGCGAGAAGATGATTATTAAAATGAATGGCGATGAAATTATTCTGCGGATCATGCTTTAAAAATCTTTAACGAAAATTCCTGACCATCATATTCTGCGTAGGTATTGAAGTTTACCCACTCCCCCAGATTCAGGTAGCGACTGTTTTCTCCCACTTTAAGATCTAATGGTAAATGACGATGACCAAATACATAGAAATCATGATGCGATGATTTTTCCAGTTCGCGACAGTAGGAGAGGAGGAACTCCTTTTCTTCGCCCTGAAATTTCTCTTCCATTTTTGTGCTGCTGATGCGGCTTTGTTTGCTCCAATAATTAGCAATGCCTATTCCGAGATTGGGATGAATGCGCGCAAACAACGATTGACAAATGGAACTGTTAAAAAACTTCTTTAGGAATTTATAAGTACTGTCACCAGGGCCAAGGCCATCGCCATGACCGACCAACACTTTTTTGTTTCCAATCTGTATCACCTGAGGCTCGCGAAAGATGATGATGCCCATCTCTTTTTCAAAGTAATCGAACATCCACATGTCGTGATTGCCGGTGAAGAAATAGATGGGCAATCCTTTGTCACGTAACTCAGCAAGCTTTCCTTGCAAGCGTATAAAACCTCTCGGAATAGCCTGTCGGTATTCAAACCAGAAATCGAAAATATCTCCTAGTAAATAAATCGATTGAGCGTCTGCCGAAATACTATCCAGCCATTTTACAATCCTTTTTTCGCGGGCCAGGCTTGATGCATGGTCAGGCACACCCAGATGAAAATCTGAAGCGAAGTATAATTTCTTTCCGTTGGTCAGTTGAATCTGATGGGCCATACCTGCAAATAACGTGAAAACTGTTTCAATGAAAAAAGCCTTCCGATTTTAACATCGAAAGGCCTTTAAGATTTTAATTACTCTAAGTGTTACACTTTATCAGGAGCAACTTCGGCTGTAGCCTCCTTGGTAGGCTCTTCACTCTTGGGTTCTACTACAGATCCATTGGTTGATGGTTCTGCCGTCTTCAACTCTGGAGTTTTAGCGTTAGTGAATTTCTCATACGTTGTTTGATGAGCAAACGGTCTTTTTCCAATTAAGCGCTCGAGGTCACTTTGGAAGAGAATCTCTTTCTCCAATAGTTCCTTGGCAATGATTTCAAGATGCTCTCGATGATCAATCAACAATTTCTTAGTGCGCTCATATGCGATGTCAATAATCTTCTTGGCTTCAATATCAATTTTTTCAGCTGTAGCTTCTGAATATGGTTTATTGAAAGTGTAGTCGGATTGCTTCGAATCGTAGAAAGAAAGATTTCCGATGGCATTGTTCATTCCGTACACAGTAACCATGCTATAGGCCATCTTCGTAGTCCGCTCAAGATCGCTCAATGCGCCAGTAGATATTTTACCAAACACGATGTCTTCTGCAGCACGTCCGCCAAAGGTCATGGACATCTCATCCAGTAATTGTTCGGTCTGATACAGGAACTGTTCTTTTGGTAGATATTGAGCATAACCCAATGCAGCCACACCACGAGGAACGATACTCACTTTCACGAGTGGATCAGCATGTTCCAGAAACCAGCCCGCAACAGCGTGGCCTGCTTCATGGTAAGCAACGATTCGCTTCTCTTCGGGTGAAATGATTTTGGTTTTCTTCTCCAAGCCACCAATTACACGGTCAACCGCATCCTGAAAGTCTTGCATGTCAACTTCACTCTTATCTCTTCGGGCAGCAATCAATGCAGCCTCATTACACACGTTGGCAATTTCTGCTCCGGCAAACCCAGGCGTTTGTGCAGCCAATTTTTTCACATCCACATCTTTGGATAGTTTAATCGGCTTCAAGTGCACTTTGAATATTTGCTCACGGCCAGAGATATCCGGCTTATCAATACTGATTTGTCTATCAAATCGACCTGGACGCATCAACGCTGAATCCAATACATCAGGTCTGTTTGTGGCAGCCAGAATGATTACACCACTGTCGGTAGCAAAACCATCCATCTCCACCAACAATGAATTCAAGGTGTTTTCTCTTTCGTCATTCGCACCGGGCATCTGACCTCTACCGCGTGAGCGGCCGATAGCATCAATCTCATCGATGAACACAATACATGGCGCTTTTTCTTTCGCTTGTTTGAATAAGTCGCGAACACGTGCCGCACCTACACCCACGAACATTTCCACAAAATCAGATCCTGATAAAGAGAAGAAGGGAACACCTGCTTCACCCGCTACGGCTTTCGCCAACAAGGTTTTACCTGTTCCGGGAGGCCCTACTAATAAAGCACCTTTAGGAATTTTTCCACCTAGTTTAGTGAACTTCTGTGGAGTCTTTAAGAAATCAACGATCTCTTTTACTTCTTCTTTTGCTTCTTCCAGTCCGGCAACGTCAGCGAACGTAATGCGTACTTTATTTTCGGCATCAAACAATGCTGCCTTTGATTTTCCGATGTTGAAGATCTGTCCGCCAGGGCCCCCGCCTCCGGTCATTCTGCGCATCAGCATCCAGAAACCAAATACCAGCAACACCAGGAAGCCGATGTTGAAGAACATATTGGTGTAATCCTGCCGATCTTCCACTTGCAAATCTATTTTCTGCTCGCGTGGGATATTTTTTACAATCGTCTCGTATTGCTCATAGAATTTATCAATCGATCCGATTTTATACTTGAAATGCGGACCATTAGGTTTTATACCCAATGGACTACTTTTCTCAATCTCTTGTTTGTATTTCGCGTTTTGAAGCGCTTCTGGTTTTAGCGTGATTTCAACCATCTCCTCGTTCTTGATCAGAACAATGCGTTTGATGTCGCGCGCCTCCACCATATCTTCAAAGCGGCTGCTTTGTATTTCTACCAATTCACCGCTTCTATTTAACCAGCTGATACCTAAAATAACCGCCACCAAAGCCAGAATAACCCACATTTGATAGTTTGGTCTTGGTACCTTAGGAGGTATGATCTTCTTTCCTTTTTCCTTGTCTGCCATTCCTTTAAAAATTACAATTGAATAACGTCTATAAACGATTTAAGTTCTTAGTCTTCCATTTCAGTGATCACCGCATCACCCCACAACTTTTCTAATGCATAGAAGTGTCTTCGGTCTTTTCTGAAAATGTGAGTGACTACATTGATATAGTCGAGAATCATCCACTCTTTATTGCTTTTGCCCTCTGCGTGCCATGGTTTTTCTTTCGTGGCCTTGAACACTTCTTCATCCACAGAGTCGCTAATGGCCTCTAATTGCTTGTCGGAATTACCAGAACAGATTACAAAAAAGTCCGCGACAGCGTTTTTAACTTCTCTTAAATCCAGCACCACGATTTCCGAAGCCTTTTTCTCCTGCATGCCTTTTACGATTGCTTTTGTTAGCTTTTGTGAATCAGGCCCCTTCTTTTTTTTCGCCATTAACTATTTTAGGTTTTTTAATTTGAACAATTTGCAAAGCTAACCAAAATACCTTGTATAAAATCCCTGCCAATACGCTTTTCATGGGTAAGAATCTGGTTTATGTGCCAGAATGTCACTCCACCAATACGCTTGCATCCGAACTTTGTCAACTTACGTCTACCTCAGAGGGAACGATAGTTATTACCGATAGTCAGACTAAAGGACGCGGACAACGAGGCAATTCATGGCTTGCTGATCCTCAAAAGAACTTAACGTTCTCGTTAATTGTGCGACCAACTTTCTTAAGACCGATCGACCAATTCAATCTTACCATTGCTGCTTCTCTAGCGCTTCGCGATTTTCTTACTCACCGGATTCATGGCGACATTAAGATCAAATGGCCTAATGATATTTTAATCAATAGTAAAAAGGTATGCGGTATTTTGATCGAAAATTCATTGGCCGGAGACATGATTCAATGCAGCGTGATTGGAATTGGATTAAATGTGAATCAGGATTCTTTTTTTATGGAGTCGGCCGGTTCAATGAAGGCTATAACAGGTCATGACTTCAACTTGTATGATGAGTTATCGATGTTATTAGAATTCCTTGAGAGGCGATATCTTCAATTGCGATCGGGTAAAATACTGGAGTTGAAAAATGATTACCTGAATTCCCTGTATGGAAAAGGGGAACTTCGAAAGTTTATAGATGACACTGGAGAAACGCAAGGGGTGATTGAGGGTATTGACCAGCACGGAAAATTATTGATTAAGATGCAAGCGGGCGCTAGATCGTATGATCTGAAGGAAATTCGCTTTATTGGATAATCGGTCTAACATAGGTCAGCAGCATCTGTTATCTTTCGCATCGCAATCGATTCGGACACTGGTAATCTGATGTCAGGAATTTTTAGAAGAAGCGGAATTTCAAGCAAAACAGGAATGATTAAAACCAGATCTCTTTCCTATTCTTATTGTGCGGAAGGGAAAATTCAATTTACCGACTTGACTATTCAAACAGGAGAACAATTTCTACTGTTGGGTGAGTCAGGAAGTGGAAAAACTACACTTGTTCATTTGTTGGGTGGATTACTCAGATCTCAACAAGGAACCATTGAGGTACACGGAACCGATATTACGAAACTTTCCGAATCTGCCCTGGATCGCTTTCGTGGACAACATTATGGATTTATTTTTCAGCGCAATCATTTGATTAGTGCGTTATCCGTAGAAAAGAATTTATTGATGGCACCTTTTCTGGCGGGATTAAAACAAGATAAAGAAAGAGTAGCGGAAGTGTTGAATCAATTAGGCATTGGTGTAAAGCAACATGCTGCTATTCGCGAATTAAGTTTAGGACAGGCACAACGAGTAGCCATCGCCCGCGCAATTTTAAATAAGCCTTCGGTTATCCTGGCCGATGAACCTACCTCTGCGTTGGATGATAAAAATTGCGATCGCGTGAGTGATTTACTTATGTCCATAGCCGAACAAAATAAAGCCACGCTTGTCATTGCCACACACGACCAGCGATTAAAGAATAAAATCAAAAACCTGATCCAACTCTGATGAATCTTTTATCACTTGTTGTCAGTTACCTCAAAGCAAAGCCGCTGAATACGCTCCTGAATATTGTATTGCTGGCATTGGGTATTGCAGTTATTACCATTTTACTTTTATTCAGTAATCAACTAAAAGAGAAAATTTCAGATAACACAAAAGGAATTGATCTGGTGGTGGGAGCAAAGGGAAGTCCGCTTCAGTTAATTCTGTGTAATATTTTTCATATCGATTTTCCTACTGGCAATATCAAATTATATGAAGCCGATCGATTGGCTAAGCATCGATTGGTGAAAAGTGCGATTCCACTTGCGTTGGGTGATAGCTATCAAAATTTCAGAATCATCGGTACGAACAGACAATACATGGAGTTGTATAAAGCCGAGTTGGCTTCGGGTGATTGGTGGAATGCGGATATGGAGGTTGTAGTCGGTGACAATGCTGCTAAGCTACTTCAGTTAAAAGAAGGTGACAAATTTGAAAGTTCGCACGGCCTTACGAAAGAAGGTAGCGCCCATGAAGCCCATCCTTTTTTAGTGAAGGGAATTTTAAAGAAGACCAGCAGTGTAATTGACAATTTAATCTTCACCAATATTTTCAGTATTTGGAGTGTTCATGATGAACATGATGGTGAGAAACACACTGCTGACTCCATGAGCAATCCATCACGATTGGTTCCGTCCGTGGAATCGAGTGATTCAACAAAAGAGATCACTTCCTTATTAATTAAATACAGAAATCCAATAGCAGCATTGCAGTTGCCTAGGTATATCAATAGTCAAACCAGCATGCAGGCTGCTTCTCCATCTTTTGAGGCAGCGAGACTTTTTTCAATTCTTGGTGTAGGTGTGGAGGCGATGACAGGATTTGCGTATGTGATCATATTTATTTCTGCTTTGAGTATTTTCATTGCGTTGTATAATTCTTTGAAAGAACGTCAGTATGATTTAGCTATCATGCGCTCGATGGGAGCAAGCAAATCGAAGTTGTTCATGACTACGTTGATGGAAGGCACTACGTTGACATTCTTGGGAAGCATTATCGGGCTGGCATTGGGTCATGGTGTTCTGTATTTGTTTACTGCGCTGGTGGAGGAAAGTCAGAAGACCGGCATTTCGGCTATGATCTTTTATGTAGAGGAAGTCTATTTGCTGGTGGGTAGCATTGTGTTGGGGATTATCTGTTCTCTCATCCCGGCATTTCAGGCTTATCGCACCGATATTCATAAAGTGCTGGCGGGAAATTGATTTTTACCGTTGGCAGGGTTTTGGATTAGCGATCCATGCAATTGATTATTTTTGAGTGTTAATTATCAAACTATGTTACGTTCTATTGTCCTATTCGCTTTTTTTATAATTTCTTTTTCAGTTTCCGCGCAAACCGATGGCTGGCTAGCGTTTGCTAAAACCAAATTTGATGCGAAGTACAACGAAAAGGCTGCTGAGTATTTTTTATTTCCTACGTTTTCTGCAGATTTAAAAAGTATGGTAGGAAAGGAATTCAGCTTAGAAGGTTATTATTTGCCTATCGATGTAGAAGGTAATGCGTATATCATTTTATCGAAGTTCCCTTACAGTCAGTGTTTCTTTTGTGGAGGTGCAGGGCCAGAATCTATCGCTGAAATATTTTTTAAAGTGAAGCCTGGGAAATTTGAGCCGGATCAATACATTCGTGTGAAAGGGAAGTTAAAACTCAACGATGCTGATTTGGAGCATGGAAATTTTATTTTGGAGGAGGCGGTGTTGATCAAGTAGTGTACACATTTCATCTTTAAATCTGTTGTATTACGAAAAATAATTCGTGTTGAGTCATTAATCTAATTTACCGAAATTGAGACCTTATCCTCTTCCTATGAAATCTAATCTGCTCAAAATATTTTTTTTCTGCTTGGTTATTACTTCCGCCTTTTCTCAAAAGACAGCCATCATCTCCAAAGCGTTGATTGATGGAACAGGCAAAACAATAACCAACGCGGCTGTCATCATAGAAGGTGAGCGCATCATTTCAGTTGGTAAGAAGGAGAACATTCCATCGGGCATAACTATTATTGACCTGGGGGATTATACACTCATGCCTGGCTTCATTGATATGCACTGTCATCCGCTCGGAAATGCTCATGATGATTATCAAATCTATCATTTAGAGAATTCATCCGCTGATAAAGCTTTGCAATGCCTGACCAATGTGCAAGGCATGCTTAAGGCAGGCTGGACATCTATTCGGGTGCCGGGTGATTTGGATGTAGGGTATGCTCATTTTGCTGTAAGAGATGCCATCAACAAAGGAGCCTTTCAGGGCCCGCGCATTTTTGGCGCAGGTCATTGGATTTCAGTGACCGGTGGAGGAGGTGATCTCAATTTTTTCTCTGATGAACAAACGGGTGTAAAGGTGGATGGCCTGGTAGTAGATGGACCTGAAGAGTTGCGCAAAGCTGTTCGTAATGAAATAAAATATGGAAGTGATTGGATAAAACTGCTGGTAACAGGAGCATTTATGACGGCCGGGGACAATCCTCAAAATGTTCACTTTAGCAAAGAAGAATTAACAGTGGCGATGGATGAAGCTACGCGTAGAGATGTTCCTGTAATGGCGCATGCTCACAGCGCAGAAGGTATTACGATGGCCATTCGCGCAGGTGCAAAAACGATAGAGCATGGTTCTTTTCTGGATGATGAAGGAATTGATCTTTTCTTAAAGAATGGAACGTATTTGATTCCTACACTCACTATTGGTAAATGGTTTCTGGAATTTAATGAAAACAGTCAGGCGTTAGCCAAAGCGATTGCCATCACTAAAAAATACCGTCCACAAACAGAGTTAATGTTAGCAAAAGCGATCAAAGCAGGAGTAAAGGTGGGTGTCGGCACTGACCTTACAGGAACGTATCCTGAGTACTGCGCCAATGAGTTTTCCGAATTGGTGCGCCTTGGAATGACACCTATGCAAGCGATCATGGCGGGTACCAAAGTAAATGCTGATGCGCTGGGTAAATCAAATGACCTTGGCACCATTGAGGCTGGTAAATTTGCAGACATTGTTGCTGTAAAAGGTGATCCGTTAAAGGACATCAATGAACTAAAAAAAATCAAATTTGTCATGAAAGGTGGTAAGGTGATTAAGCTTGAGAAATGATTTTCATAAGGACTTTCATAACCAGATTTCTCCTCTTTATAATTTTTCTGATTACTGCCGCATTGGATGGTCCCTTGCTTTTCGCTCAGAAGGTCCAATCGTTTCAAATAAAATTGGAAGTAGAGAATTTGAAAGTCCCTGCCAAGGTCATTTTAACCGTGCGGGATATATCTCACTGGACTGAGTATACAGCAGAGTCCACCAACGGAAAATTTACGCTCGCGGGAAAACTGCAGGATCCTTCTTTCGCCTATCTTGTTTTAAAGTACTGTTCAGAGTCAGATCAAAGTCCAAGACTCGGCAATATTATGGAGTTATTTCTTGATGAAGTACCCGTAGCTATTATGGCGAAAGATTCTTTGCGCTTGGCTAACGTGCAGGGTGGACAGAATCAAAAAGATCTGGATGACTTCAAAAGGGTCTCTTCTCCGATAATGCATGCTGCAGATGATGAACGGGCAAAAGTAATTAGCAAGTTTATTAATGATCATCCAGCTTCTTTTGTAAGTCTTTATACCATACAGAATTTCTCCATGGACGGAAGTTTTATTCCCAATGTAAAGTATGGCATGTCTATGTTTGAATTGTTATCAACCGATATTAAAAAATCTCAATCCGGAAAAGCGATTTATAAAGATATACTCATTGCTAAACAAACTTCTATTGGTTCGGTAGCACCTGATTTTTTACAACGCGATACCCTTGATCACGAAATCAGACTTTCTTCATTTAGGGGGAAGTATGTATTGATGGATTTTTGGGCGAGTTGGTGCAGGCCTTGCCGCGTAGAGAATCCTATACTTGTAAATGCGTTTCATAAATACAGCAACAAAAGTTTTACCATACTTGGTATTTCACTGGATAATAATAGGAATAGTTGGGCTAAAGCAATTCGCAAAGACAAACTTTCCTGGACGCAGTTGTCAGATTTGAAATTCTGGAAAAATGAAGTGGCTTTACAATATGGAATAAAATCAGTGCCTCAAAATATCCTGATTGATCCTGAAGGGAAAATTATTGGAAAGAATATTTCTCCTTCCCATTTGGATGAAGTACTTGCGAATCTGTTGCGTTAGTTCTCTCGTTACTGAATTGTCCATCTCAGTCCTATCATTATCTTTGCCCCTTGTATAGGAGCATAGTTATACGAAGTGTCAAAAGTATATCCGTTTGGATTATTTTCAGAAACATATTTATCGAAGGGATCAAACGGACGGAGGAAAGGATCTTTGGGAACGAAGTTCAGCAGGTTTTTTACTCCCGCATACATATCCAGTTGCGAGGTAATGGTCTTGGTGATCTGAAGATTGATCAGTCCAAACCAGGGCGACATGGATGGTCGATAATCATTAGCCACTACCGGTAAGTGCATCGGGCCATTAATTTTTCCTGTTAAATCAATTTCCATTTTGGCTGAAGAAATCGATTGACTTACTGTAAAGGTTCCTGAGAAGCGTGGTGCTTGAAGTTGTGGAATTTTCTTTTCCATATCATTTTGATTTTGAACCTGGTAAACATCCATCAACGTAACACCTGAAATTATTTTTAATCCATGAGCAAAAGACATATCTGCGTTCAATGTTACTCCTTTCGAAATCGCATGACCGTCTAGATTATCATAAATGATTTTATTGGGATCAGTCAGGAAGTCTCCTACAATTTTGTTCGTGAAGTAGGTGTAAAAGACACTGGCATCGAGATTGATAAAACCATCCTGTAAAAGAATATTGTGGGCGTAGTTAAGATTCAGGTTCCACGATTGTTCTGGTTTGAGGTCGTTTAGAATTTCAACTTGTCGCGAACCCGTGAGTGCTGCATGATCTTCTGTAAATAAGTTTACAACACGATAACCGCTGCCACTGGTTAATCGCAATGTATTATTCTTATCAGGTGAAAATTTGAAACTTAACCGTGGTGTCCAGATGCTACCGTGTACATTGTGACGATCATAACGCAAGCCTGCTAATGAAGAGAACTTGGAGGAAAATTTGATATCATCTTGAATGAACACGCCCGGTAAAAATGTTACACTGGGTTGATTCATACTTAGGTTCGAAGTGCCAATGGTGTTGTCATCGAAATATACATAGCGCAATGGCGTACCCGCTAATAATTCATGTTTGCCAACTTGTTTGTTCCACCGAAGTTGCGTGAAGGCGATTTGTTGTTCGGCCAGAAATTTTACAATGCCATAATAGGAATTCTGATTGTGATAGTTATAAGAATAATCCAGTTGCAATGGAGAAGAAGCATTGAATTGATAGCTACCAATAAACTCAACACGATCTGTATAAATAGATTCACCATACACCTGATCACTACCTCGTAAAGACGAATTCCATTGCAGTTCTCCACCCCAGCGGGTTTCATGAATGTATCGGCCGGCTAACGAAAAATTCTTCCCAGACTTTCTGTGAAGGCTCCACCTATTAAAGAATGAAATTCTTTTTTGCAAGGTGACATCCGTAAAGTTATCGTCATTGATGTCGCGCATCTGATCATAGTTAAAGTAATTTACACCAATCAAACTGGATGCTTTTCCAACTTTGAATCCAGATGCAACATCGACATTGTATTCTCCCAAAGAAGTGGCAAAGACATCAGCCTTAAAGCTTGGAACAGAAAATGGTTCTTTCGTAATAATGTTGATCACACCTCCTACCGCTTCTGATCCATACAGTGTGGATGCGGGGCCTTTCACAATTTCCATCCGTTTCACCAGGCTGTTGGGAATACCTGCTAATCCGTACACTGTAGATAAACTGCTCACGATAGGCATGCCATCAATCAAGATCATCGTGTAGGGCCCTTCCAATCCATTGATATGAATGTCGCCCGTGTTACATACGTTGCAATTGATTTGTGGCTGCACGCCATTCACCAGCGAGAGCGCTTCGAAAATATTCGGAGTTTGATTTTTCATGAAGAAGGAGGGAGCATACACTTCGATCGGAATAGGTGAATCCATCTTGGTGACTTCTTTCATCGTGCCGGTGATCACCACTTCTTGCAATTGCGATACATCTTCTTTGATGTCGACATCCACATTTGAAGTTTCTCCTGACTTCACGGTAACATTCAGGATTTTAGTTTGATAACCGATGCCCGTTATTTTCACTTCGTAGTTGCCTGCAGGTACAGCACCTATACTGAATTTTCCTTCCACATTGGTCGTTGAGCCCAGCTTAGTGCCTGATAAAAAGACATTGATGAATTCAATGGCCTTTCCTTCAATCCGCACTATGCCTGTAAGGGTGCCGGTTTGAGCCACCGCCAATCCAAATACTAGCGATAAATAGATAAATGATACGAGTTTCATTGTTTTTTAGAGTAGCAAACTTATATAATTAGAAATAGCTAAACAAATATTTAGACAAGTCTAAAATTAAAAAATTACCTTAGAACCGAATTAAACGTTTTTACGCAATGTGGAATTCAGAATCCTTATGGGTAGAAGTAGGTGTGATAAGTTTTTTTCTATTGGCCGGCCACATTTTTATCGGTATTTTGAAGAATGTGTGCCTAGGTCAGGAAATTTGTGAGGGCAATTTCCCTTGTGATCGTGATGGTATTGCTTTCATTATGGTTCGCAAAGACTGTGGCTTTTACCCTGCTACGCTTGACGTTAATTCCAGTGTTATATATTTACGCCATATTCTTTCCGCAAAAGGGAACTTACGGATGGACAGGTGAACCCAAATCGAGGTATTACGAATTCAGATGCTGGCGTAGGAGTATTTTTGATGAGCATGCATAGTATTAGATGGACTTCAATTAAAACTCAGCAGCAATCCAATAATCGCAGCGGCCAAAATAATTAAAGGCTCTTTTGTATTCTTAAATTTATAAAGTAGAAAAACCGTTGAGGCGGCTATTAGTATTGTAGGCATATCAATCAAAGACCTTTTTCCCATTACCAATACAGCACCAGCAATGGCACCAATCGCAGCGGCAGTAACACCATCTACGAATGCCTTGATGGCTGTATGCTTTCCATATTTTTTAAAATATGGTGCAGGCAGAATGGTGAAAAGATAACAGGGAATGAAGGTAGCCAGTGCAGCGACAACAGCCCCCCAGAATCCTGCTGCCAGGTATCCAATGAATCCGACTGTGATCACCACCGGTCCGGGTGTTATCATGGCTACGGCTACAGCATCTACAAATTGTTTTTCATTTAGCCATTGAAATTCCTTTACAACTCCTCCGTATAAAAATGGAACTATGGCCAGTCCGCTACCAAATACAAACGCTCCCGCTTTTGTAAAGAACCAACCTATCTGAAATAATTTGGAGTCGAAGTATGCTGATTGTATTTGGAACAGCATGGGAGCGAAGACATTCATATTTCCTGAAAGATTTTTTGGAGGTGCTTTGACAAACCATGTCACAAATCCACCGGCCAGAATCAGCCAGATGATTTCCTGTTCGGTGATAAATGTGGTAATGGCCAGCACAAGAAAAATTGTCCAGAGCAAAATATCTTTGCCAATACTTTTGGTAGTGAGTTTATAACTGCCAATGGCGATGATGCCAATCACTGAGGCACCAACTCCATAAAAAACACCCTGCATCCAGGGCAGGCCACCAAATTCCACATACGCATATCCGATTCCCAGCACCATTAGGAAAGATGGGATGACGAAAGTAATTCCGGCTAGTGTGGCACCGGTAATTTTATAATGCACATAACCAATATATATAGCTAGTTGAGCTGCCAGTGGGCCTGGTGCTAATTGGGCAAGGGCTAATCCTTCTTTATAATCTTCTTCGGAAATCCACTTCTTTTGTTCTACCAGATCGCGGTGCATGTAACCAACAAGTGCAACAGGACCACCAAAGCCAAATGTGCCTAGCTTGAGAAAATAAAGAATCAGATCTTTTAAAGAATACATGATTTTCTCTTTTAATTATTCGTTGCTTCTTAAGTCCAGTGTTTGAAATAAAAATAATCTCAAGGCATGTGTGCACCAATAGCTGTTGCCAGATGCTTCTTGCTGAAAAACATTCATATATCCTGTTTGAATATTCATATGCGATGTGATCTGGTAGCCAACGCCAATGAAAAGACGATTTTGATCAAACGTGTTGTACACAACCTTTTCTCCAAAGTTAAGAAAGACTTCATCGATGAACGCTATAAATGGAGTTTTGGGTACTAGTTCTTTTCCTTTCAGCGGAATGAAGAGAGAAAAGTTATAGCGTAATCGGTAATTAAAATTATAACCAGGTTGCAATGCATCATTCGTAATTTTATGATTGAATCGCTCTTCCAGTCTTAACCATTGCATCGTAGTAAAGCCATTGTATTTTTGATTCCACCAGATTTGTTGCCATCCGCGATGTTCCGGCCGTGTTGTTTCAAATCCTTTCGCTGGAAAGTGTGATACAAACGCATAGCCGGTTTGCAGACGCACATTTTCCTTGATATAAAAATTCAGCGCAGGTCTTACGATGAATTGAAATGGTCTTTCTATAAAGTTATCCGTAAGTCGGTAATGCACATCCAGCCATAACCCAACTTTATTGGTTATTCTAGTCTGATTAAAATATCCAAACCATACTTGTTCACGGGTGTGAATCGTTTTTCCTGTTGATTGGGAATAGCCGTATTGGTACACGACAATCCAGATAAAAGTAAAAATGGTTCTTTTGAAAATTCTGGTCATATTAAATAAGTCAGTCTCAATTATTACTGTTGACAGGTAAAATCATTTCTATGTTCAAATATATAATATCTATCGAAATAGTAGATTATTAATAGAAATAATCTTTAAATATTCAAATTGAATCGATTTGAAAGGTTTTAACTGGAATTATTAATTTGTTAATGGTAGATTTTACAGGAAAAACTGAGCTTAGGGATGCATAATTTACATCTCAAGAAAATCAAATTCACCATGCAAACGTACCAACGGAATTGGCTGGCATACTTGCTGTTGCATTCATTCCATTGAATTGAATGGCGAAGACTTTAGCTTCCTGAGTTTCATTCAACACAATCAATATTTTTTTCCCTTCGGGAGTAATGAAAGCCACATTGGGTAATCCATAAACTAAGTTAGAAGCTATTCTAAGTGAACCAGACGGAACAAATTTAGATGCATGCGCGATGATGTAGTAAGAAACATTTCGTATAACACTTCCTTCTGCAATGGTGAGTGCACCCTGGCAAATATCGCAACCACCATCACCAGTGTGAGGATCAAAGTTAGGATCGGCAGCAAGATTCCATTCCAATACATTGCGACTCCAGTTGCGTGTGGCTCCAATGATCAGATTTTTTGTATGCCACTTCAGATCTCCACCAAACTCTCCTTTGCCCGAAGTCCATTGCTCGCTGAAATAAATGTTTTTATCAGGATGTGCATCGTGTACTTTGCTAAGCGCATCAATTTCTCCCAGGTACATGTGAAAGGCTGAACCATCGATATATTGCTTTGCTTCGCTATCGTTCATTATGGCGATCGGATATTCGGGATGATCGCAGTTGTGATCGAATACAATAATTTTGGTTTGGATGTTATTCGATTTAAATGCCGGCCCCAGATGTTTCTTTACAAACAGCGCTTGTTCCTTAGCAGTCATTACAAGACTCGGTGTGTTCTTTGGATTTTCCGGTTCATTCTGCAATGTGATGGCATCGATGTTAATTCCTTCTGCCGCCATCGCCTTAATATACTTTACCAGATAGTTGGCATACACTTCATAGTATTCCGGTTTAAGACTTCCTCCTTTCGGAAGGTTATTATATTTCATCCACACGGGTGGCGACCATGGGCTGCCCATGATTTTTATTTTTGGATTAAGAGCCAATATTTCCTTCAGCACAGGAATCAGGTGCATGGTATCATAAGAAAGAGTAAAGCTCTTGAGTTCCGCATCTGTTTTCCCCTTAGGTAAATCATTGTAGGAGAAAACCAATTCATCCAGATCTGATGCCCCAATACTCACGCGTAAATAACTGAGACCAATACCATTTCCATCCGTACGGAAAAGCTCGTTCAGTAATTCCGATCGTTGTGCCGCATTCAATTTGGTATTCATCAACATGGCACTTCCACCGGTAAGGGCATAACCAAAACCATCGATGGTTTGAAATACTTGTGTCGTATCCACTGTAATTGTTGGACCCAATGCTTCCGTTTTACTAGATGTCAGTGTGGGTTGTGATGCCAATAAAACAGATTTGTCACCGGCTGTAATCCACCACGAAACCATTTGATCGGGCTGATTAACATCTGATGAACAACCGAGCAGGAGGATTAAGAATGTTAGGCTTGCACTGATTTTTAGGATGATGCTTTTCATGTTGTTTTTTTGATGCCTGAAAGTACCATTTTTTTTGTTGTGGATTTTGGCCAACAAGATTACCTTGTAGTGATTCACCTGATTTAATTATGAAAAACACAATCGTTTTATTAGGATGTCTGATGGTAGCTAGTCTTGTACGAGCTTCTCCACTTCGCGTTGGTGTTGCGGGTTTAACCCATAGTCACGTCCATTGGATTTTAGGAAGACCTGATCGCGGTGATATTCAACTGGTAGGTATAGCTGAACCTAATAAAGCCTTGGCTGAACGGTTTTTAAACCAACATAACTTGCCCATGTCGCTGTGGTTTGCCACCCTAGAAGAAATGATTTCCGCGACCAGGCCAGAAGCGGTTATGGCATTTGGTTCTATTTATGAACATCTTGCTGTGGTGAAGGCGTGTGCTCCGCGCGGTATCCACGTGATGGTAGAAAAGCCTCTGGCAGTAAGTGTAGATCACGCCAAACAAATGCAGGCACTCGCTAAGAAGCATAACATTCATTTGCTTACCAATTATGAAACCACCTGGTATGCCACCAATCATAAAGCGCACGAGCTTGTGGATCAAAACAAACTCGGCAAACTACGCAAAGTTGTCGTTCACGATGGTCATGAAGGTCCAAAGGAAATTAAAGTAGATCCCGAATTTCTGGCTTGGCTTACTGATCCTAAACAGAATGGCGGAGGAGCCGTAATTGATTTTGGGTGCTATGGAGCCAATCTGATTACATGGCTTGCCAATGGACAACTACCCGTTTCTGTGATGGCGTTAACGCAACAATTTAAGCCTGATATCTATCCTAAGGTAGATGATGAAGCAACGATTCTATTGGAGTATCCGGATATGCAAGGGATCATTCAGGCATCTTGGAACTGGCCTTTTGGAAGAAAGGATATGGAAGTATATGGAGCTACAGGTTATGTGGTGAGTGATAATCGTTCGAACATGCGTATCCGCTTGAAGGGAGAAGGGGAGGAACGATTAGAAACGCTAAGCGAGCGCCAAGCTCCGCATGACGATCCATTTGCTTTACTTGCAGCTGTTGTTCAAAATAAAATTGTATTACCAGCCTATGATCTCTCCTCATTGGAGAATAATATGATTGTGGTGGAAATTCTTGAAGCAGCTATAGAAAGTGCACGTACCGGGAGGAAAGTGATTTTGAATCAAAGAAAATAAGGATAGTAGTAGACAATTCAGTATCTGTTATGATGAAACACGACATTATCAATATGATTATTATCATTCGATAAAGGTCATTATGAGATAAGTGGCCCATTTGCTAAGAATTATTTAACCGGCAGTTTAACTACTGTAAATTTTTATAGATTGCTGGCAATTCTTCTATATGGTAGTTGACTCTGAAAGCTAAGTGATTAACCTGTTGCTTTTGAATTTCTCATGTATCCTAATGAAGGATAGGTAATCAAAACAGTAAATCATGAAATGGAATAATCATTGTACGCTCGCTTTTTTGTTTTTGATGAGTGCATCGCTTCATGCACAACAAGCATCTTTTTTAAAGCCGGAAATTACCAAGCTTTCAGGCGACAGGGAAAAAGAGGGATTATATACTGTGCGGCAACGCATTCCAGCCGGGCATTTTGGCCCGCCTCATTATCATACCACTGATTATCACATAACCGTTTTAAAAGGAAAGATTCGCATTGGCTATGCGGAAAAGGTAGATACGTTAGGAATCAAACCGATTGAAATCGGAACATTTTTCATTATTCCTGCTGGTAAAATTCATTACGAGTGGTTTACTGAAGAAACAGTGGTGCAGGTACATGGCATTGGTCCGGTAAAAACGGTTATGCATAAACAAGAATAAAGATGGTTACAGCATTCCTTGCTTTTGGATTTTCCATTAAATTCTGTGAATAGAATGACCACTTCCTTCTATATGATTTACCTGATCAGAACTCTTCTGGTAATTTTCTTTGTCGGAATCTGGGAAAATAATTAATTTCATATCTTATTAATGTTGAAGTACTATGAAAAATCAGTTTGAAGCCGAGCCTCTTAAAAGTTTAGATGAATGGGAAGATGATCTTCTTCGCAGGTATCCCGACCCCGAAAATATTGCTACCTCTAAATCAACGGAAGAATATCGCAACTACGAAGAACCCCAGCGCGACACCGTCCGTGAGTTCTATCGACTCAATCACACCTATCAGACCTATGATTTTGTGATGCAAAAGGAGGCAGAGTTTCTTCAATTCAATAAGAAGGAAATGCCTGTTTGGAGTGCCTTCGATTTTTTAAATCAACTGGTGGACGATTCTGATCCGGATACAGATCTCGATCAGTTTCAGCATCTGCTTCAAACATCAGAAGCTATCCGCAGAGATGGTCATCCTGATTGGATGGTGATGGTTGGTCTTCTTCATGACTTGGGCAAAGTGCTTTGTCTTTTTGGGGAGCCACAATGGGCTGTGGTGGGTGATACCTTCCCGGTAGGTTGTGCATATGCAGATAAAATAGTGTATCCTGAATTTTTCGTAAATAATCCAGACTATACCAATCCCAACTACAATACAAAGTACGGTGTATATTCACCCAACTGCGGACTGCGCAACGTGCACATGTCTTGGGGTCATGATGAATATATCTATCAAATGGTGAAAGACCGTTTGCCGGAGCCAGGTTTATACATGCTCCGCTACCATTCGTTCTACTCCCAACATCGTGAAAATGCGTATGATCATTTGATGGATGATCACGATCGCGAGCTGTTCAAGTGGGTGAAATTATTTAATCCCTACGATCTCTACTCCAAAAACCCAACTCCCCCCAACTGGGCAGAACTTAAATCTTACTATGAAGAGTTGGTAGCAAAGTACCTTCCTTCAACATTGAAGTTTTAAGACAGTCCTGAATTTGTTAACTCACTACCTTTAATATAGTCGGCTCATATGAATACACTTCAACAGGCCGACTATATTGTTTTCTTCGTCTATTTCATTGTCGTTTTTTCCTATGGGTATTATGTATATCAAAGAAAGAGATCCACATCTATAAGTTCACGTGAGTTTTTTCTGGCCGAAGGTTCATTAACCTGGTGGGCCATCGGGGCGTCACTGATTGCTTCTAATATTTCGGCCGAGCATTTCATTGGCATGTCGGGATCAGGTTTTGCCATAGGCCTTGCCATTTCCACGTATGAATGGATGGCCGCAGCCACACTCATCATTGTTGCCATATTTTTTATTCCTCTTTATCTGAAGAATAAAATTTATACCATGCCACAGTTTCTGGCTACACGCTATAACGATAAAGTGAGCACGGTGATGGCGATATTCTGGTTGCTCGTTTATGTTTTTGTGAACCTTACTTCAATCATCTATCTAGGTGCCATCGCGATCAATTCGATTTCAAATTTATCGTTCGAGCTATGCATTTTCGGATTGTGTGTATTTGCCATTTTTGTAACCCTTGGTGGCATGAAAGTAATAGGGTATACCGATGTGATTCAGGTGGCCGTATTGGTTGTGGGTGGATTGATCACTTCTTACCTTGCTCTTACCTTGCTTTCTGAAAAGTTTGGTTTTGGCAGCAACGCCTGGAAAGGATTGGTTTTGTTAAAAGACAATGCCGAAAGTCACTTTCACATGATCTTAAGCAAAGATCATAATTACTATAAAGATTTGCCTGGACTATCGGTGTTGATCGGTGGCATGTGGATCAACAACCT